>NZ_JBWWVR010000003.1:0-324519 GCF_056675575.1 Xanthomonas sp. NCPPB 3959 | reverse complement strand
AGGGTTTTCAATAAAACAGCCGGCAAACTTTCTGGTGCGGTGTCCTCGCCGATTGCGGGACCGTGTGGCGGCATGGATGCCGCCACCGAGCCTCCACGGACGGATTTACGGCGTGTCCCGCGAGCGGCGAGGGCACCGCGCACTCGTGCATGCTTCAGGCCTTACGGCGGTTTGGTCGTGTCCGTAGTAGCGATTTATCACCAGCTGATCTTGTGCAGACAATGAGGCCGGGTAATCCGTCTCAGTGGAGTCCATTGCGGTTCATCACGCATTGCAAGCCGACTGTGTCATTTCGCTTCCGCATGCAGCGCCGCGCACCACAACACGCCGACCAATAAACAGGTAATAGCGGCGAGCTCCAGCGGCGTGGGTAGGCGCATTTCCCAGGCAAAGCCGTACAGCAGCGCAAAGATCGTTTCGAACACGATCATCTGGCCGACCAGGGTCAGTGGCAATACCCGGCTGGCCCGGTTCCACAATGCGTTGCCGATCACCGAGGCCAGGATGCCCAGCAACAGCGAGATGCCCCAGAAACTCGCCCATTCGATCGGCGCGTGCGTCGCGCTGCCAATCAGCGCGGCCGGCGCCAGCACCAGCGCCAGTGCACCGGTGACCACGCCGGTCAGCAGCGACCAATCGCCGCCGGACAGGTCCGGGCGCCGCCGCAGCCAGCGCGCATTGACGATCGAATAGGCCGACCACGATGCCAACGCACCGAATGCGCACAGCAGGCCGGCAATGCGGGTGGCGCGATCGCTGGCGTGCTGGCCGGAATCGTGTTGCAAGGTGTCCAGTGCGACCAGCGCCACGCCAATGACGCACAACAGGCACGGCGCAGCTAGGCGCCGCAATTGCACTGCGCCGGCGGCCCGCGTGCCGATCACGGTGACCACCACCGGCAACAGGCCGATGATCAGCGCGGTGGCCGCACTGCCGGCCCACTGCACTGCGCTGCCGAGCAGCACGTAATAGATCAGATTGCCCAACAAGCTCAGACGCACCAGCGCCCACCATTCGGCGCGCCCCATCCGCGCAGCGGTCTGGCGCGCGCGCGGCGCCAGCACCAAGGCCGCCACCGCGCCGTACGACAGATAGCGTGCCACGGCCAGTTGCAACGGCGTAAACGCCGCCAGCAATTGCGGCGCCAGGAACACCAATCCCCACAGCGCGCCTGCACCGATCCCGCAGGCGACACCCACCATCAAGCGCTCACGCATCGTGCTGCTCCTTTATGCCGTGCAGCATGCAATGAAGTGCGGCACGCAGGCTCCATTGCGCTTGTTCAATTGTTCATTAGCTCAGAAGACAACGCTCTGAGGTGGTGTCACGTGGGGTGCGTGACGCGCGTGGCAGCGAGCAGCGCGCCGCTAACCGGATGCTATGCGTCGCTGCAGCTGTCACTGCCGCATCCGCACCGAACGGTAGCCATCCGGTGCGGAGTTGACTCACTTGGCCCAGGTGTCGCGCAGGGTCACGCTGCGATTGAACACCGGCGTGGCGGCACTGTGGTCACGGCGATCGGCAACGAAGTAGCCGGTACGCTCGAACTGGAACGACTGCTCGGGCGCAGCCTGCGCGGCGCTCGGCTCCACATAGCCGCGCACGCTGCGCTTGGACTCGGGGTTGAGATAGTCGCGGTAGGTCTTGCCTTCGGATTCGTCATCGGGCTTTTCGACCGAGAACAGACGGTCGTACAGACGGATTTCCGCTTCCACCGCATGCGCCGCGCTGACCCAATGGATGGTGCCCTTGATCTTGCGGTTGGCGCCTTCCATGCCCGGACGCGATTCCGGATCCAGCCAGCCACGCAGCTCGACGATCTCGCCAGCAGCGTCCTTGATCACCTCGTCCACGCGCGCAATGCCGGCGCCGCGCAGGCGCACTTCGCCACCCGGCACCAGACGCTTCCAACCCTTGGGCGGCACTTCGGCAAAATCTTCGCGCTCGATCCACAGCTCACGCGAGAACGGCACCTCGCGCGTGCCGAAGCTCTCGTCCTTGGGGTGGTTGGAAAAAGTCAGCGTCTCGGTGTGGCCTTCCGGCAGATTGCTCAGCACCAGCTTGATCGGGTCGATCACCGCCATGCGGCGTGCCGCAGCCGCATCCAGATCCTCGCGCAGGCAGCCTTCCAGTACCGAGAAATCGATCAGCGAGTTCTGCTTGCTGATGCCGACTCGGTCCACGAACAGTCGCATCGCTGCCGGCGTATAACCGCGCCGCCGCAGGCCCTGCAACGTGTACATGCGCGGGTCGTCCCAGCCGTCCACCAACTGTTCTTCCACCAGCGCGGTGAGTTTGCGTTTGCTCATCACCGTGTAGTTGATGTTGAGGCGCGAGAACTCGATCTGGCGCGGTTTGGCCGCCTCGCGTGGCAGGCCCTTGTCCAGCAGCGGCTGCAGCAACTCCGGATGCGCGGCCAGATCCACCTTGTCAACGCACCAGTCGTACAGCGGGCGGTGGTCTTCGAATTCCAGCGTGCACAGCGAATGGGTGATGCCTTCCACCGCATCGCCCAGCGAATGCGCGAAGTCGTACATCGGGTAGATCGGCCATGCATTGCCGGTGTTCTGGTGCTCGACGTGCTTGATGCGGTACAGCGCCGGATCGCGCAGGTTGATGTTGCCGCTGCCCATGTCGATCTTGGCGCGCAGCGTGCGCGCGCCATCGGGGAATTCGCCGGCGCGCATGCGCCGGAACAGTTCCAGGTTTTCCTCGACGCTGCGCTCGCGGAACGGCGAATTGCGGCCGGGCTCGGTCAGCGTGCCGCGGTATTCGCGCACCTGTTCGGCGGACAGATCGCAGACGAAGGCATGGCCGTCGCGGATCAGTTTTTCCGCAGCCAGGTAATACACCTCGAAATAGTCAGAGGCGTGGCGCAGCTGCGCCCATTCGAAGCCCAGCCAGCGCACGTCGTCCTGGATGGCGACCACGAACTCGGGGTCTTCCTTGGCCGGGTTGGTGTCGTCCAGGCGCAGATTGCACAGCCCGCCGAACTCGGCCGCCAGGCCGAAATCCAGGCAGATCGCCTTGGCGTGGCCGATGTGCAGGTAGCCGTTGGGCTCGGGCGGGAAGCGGGTGCGGATGACCGTGTGCTTGCCGCTGGCCAGATCCTCGCGGACGATCTGGCGGATGAAGTCTTTCTTCTCCGCCGGGGCGGTGGCGTCGGTGGCTAGGGTCTCGGACATGCGCGCATCAGCAATAGGTAAACCACAAGTTTAGGCGGTGGCACCGGTTTAGGGGTAGGACGCGTGTGGGTAGCCGGGCAGTTGGCGGTGATCGCGCGCCATCTACCTGCGGGCAAGCACCGGGCTGGCAAGGTCTCTGTGGTCGACCCCAGGCAGGACCAGCTGCATCGGCGAGCGATAACCAGGCTGGCCGTCATCGCCGCTGACGCGTACGCTGCGCCGATCCTTCGGAGTGCCCCACGCATGCCATTGCCCCGCCTGGTGATCGGCGACAAGACCCTGTCCTCCTGGTCGCTGCGCCCGTGGCTGTTGCTGCGGCACTTCCAGGTGTCGTTCGAGGAGATTGCGCTGCCGCTGGAGACGCCCGAGTTCCAGGCCCGCATCGCCGGCTATTCGCCGACCCGGCAGGTGCCGGTGCTGTGGGACGACACCCTGCATGTCTGGGATTCGCTGGCGATCTGCGAATACATCAACGAGCGCTGGCTCGCCGGGCGCGGCTGGCCGGCCGACCTGGCCGTGCGGGCGCAGGCGCGCGCCGCCGCCGCGGAAATGCATTCGGGCTTCGCCGCCCTGCGTACCCAACTGCCGATGGATCTGGCCCGCGCGCCCGGCCCCGCGCACTGGGACGCGGCCGCTGAGCGTGACATCACCCGCATCCAGGCGCTGTGGGCAAGCCTGCGCGCCGAGCATGGGCACGCAGGCCAGTACCTGTGTGGTGAGTTCGGCATTGTCGATGCCATGTTCGCCCCGGTCGCACTGCGCTTTGCCAGCTACGGCGTTCCGCTGTTCGAAGCCGCTGGCGACTATCTGGCCGCACTCGATGCCTTGCCGGCACTACGCGAGTGGAAGCAGGGCGCCGAGCGCGAACGCCTGGGGCGTCATTGACCATGCAGATCGCGTATCGCGCCAGCCACATCATCGACGCGCATCTGGCCAAGCACGCGCTGGAAGATGCGGGCATCACCGCGTTTGTGTTCGGCGAGTCGCTATTGGGCGGCGCCGGCGAACTACCCGCATTCGGCGTACTGCAGGTCTGCGTGGCCGACCTGCATCTGAGTAAGGCGCAGGCGGTGCTGGCTCAGATCGGGTTGTGCGGCGAGGTCACGCGGGCGGTGTGATGTTCATGGCGGCAATCAGGACGTAGCGAGCGGTCGAGCAGTCGTTTTGTTAGCTACTCGTTCGAGTCGTGGTGTGGCTTAGATGCAGTCAAATGTCTAGGTCAAGAGCCTGGGTGGTCGAGGGCGCGATGCCCTCACCGCTCGCGGGACACGCCGTAAATCCGTCCGTGGAGGCTCGGTGGCGGCATCCATGCCGCCACACGGTCCCGCAATCGGTGAGGACACCGCACCAGAGAGCCTGCTGGTTGCTTTTTTGAAAGCCATGCACACCGACACTCTCGACTGGCCCTTGCCGGCCCACCGTCACGGGACCTTACGCGGCATGGATGCCGCGTAAGAGCCTACACGGACGTACTTGCGGCGTGTCCCGCGAGGGTGGGCATGCAGGGCCCTGCAGCCAAGCCGCAGATCATCCGCTCTAAAAACCCAACTCTGCTGGCGCCACCCCGGCGGCGCAGCATCCGACGCGCAGACGCTACTACAAGGACGTACTTGCGGCGTGTCCCGCGACGGTCGGCGGGCAGGGCCCCACAGCCAAGCCGCAGACCATCCGCCCTAAAAAATTAACTCTGCTGACGCCACCCCGGCGGCGCCGCATCCGGTGCGGCGAGGGCGCGCAGACGCTTGAACAGCACCGTAGTTTCGGCCACGTTCCAGACCCGCAGCGCGACCTCGAAAGTGTCCAAGGGCTTGGTCAAAAAATCCTTCGCGCCGAGGCCTAACGCACGGTGGCGCGCGCTGCGGCTGGGGTCGGCGGTGAGCACGATCACCGGCAAAAAGTGGCCGGGGTCGGACAGCCGCGCCAGTTGTTCCAGCAGCGCATAGCCATCCAGCTCCGGCATTTTCAGATCCAGCAAAATCAGGTCCGGCGCAAAGGCAGACACCAGCCCCATCACCCGCAATGGGTCGGTGGTGGCGATCACCTGCTGGAAGCCTTCGCGCTGCAGCAGGTCTTCGAGCAACCGCACGTTGGCCGGCTCGTCGTCGACGATGAGGATGCGGGAACCCAGGATTTCGTCGCGTGTCATGCCAGCAGCCCGTCGATCACAGTGAAGAATTCCGCCACATCGAGCGGCTTGGTCAGATACGCGCGTACGCCCTGATTGCCCACACGTGCCAACGTGGCAGTGGTGGCATCGGCACTGATCACCACCACCGGCACCTCCGCAGTGGCCGGCTGGCTTTGCAACTCGCGCAGCAATTCTTCGCCGTTGCCATCGCTCAAATGCAGATCCAGCAGGATCAGATCCGGCAGGCCTTGCTGCAGCAGCTCGCGCGCCTGCGCCAGGCTGGCCGCTTCGAGCAGTTGCCACTGCGGGCGACGCTCGCTGAGGGTGCGGATCAAAGCCTGGTTGGATGGATTGTCTTCGATGCTCAGCAACCGACACACACCGCTGCCGGCGTTGCTCGGCGGCAGGATTATGCGCGCCGGCTCGCTACGTTGCGGGTCACCCTGCGGTAGCGCGATCCAGAAGCGCGCGCCATCGCGGCTGCTGTCCACGCCGATGTGCCCGCCCATTGCCTCGATCAGGCGCTTGCTCAACGCCAGCCCCAGGCCGGTGCCTTCCACCGCCGAACGCTCTGCACCCAGCCGCTCGAACGGCGTGAACAGGCGTTCGATCTGCGCCGGCGTCAGCCCCGCGCCCTGGTCTGCAACGGTGATGCGCACCTGTTCGCCATCCGGCTGTGCGGTCACCTGCACCTGGCCGCCGGTGCGATTGAACTTGACCGCGTTCGACAGCAGATTGAGCAGCACCTGACGCAGCCGCTGCGCATCGGCGCGCACTGTCCACGGCCCGTCGATGGCGGCCGGTTGCAGCGCGATGCCGTGCTTGTCCGCGTCCGGCGCGATCAGGCCAAGGGCCTCGTGCACGGCGGCACGCACCGAGATCGGTTCCGGGCTCAGATCCAGCTGATCGGCTTCGATACGGGCGATATCCAGCAACTCGGTGATCAGCCCCAGCAGATGCCGGCCGGCACCGAGAATGTGTTGCAGATGGCGTCGGTGCGCAGGTTCGGGTAGATCCATTTCCAGCACCTGCGCGTAGCCCAGAATCGCATTGAGCGGCGTGCGCAATTCGTGGCTGCTGCGCGAGAGGAATTCGGTTTTTGCGCGGTTGGCGGTTTCGGCCTCGCGACGTGCCAATTGCGCTTCGGCCGCGCGCGCGGCGAGCAGTTCGCTGGCCTGCGCCAGGCGCTGACCGACCTGGCCCAGTTCATCGCCTGCACGCGGCTGTGGTGCCAGCGGCAAGCCTTCGCCCAGCCGATCCGCATTGGCCGCCAACGTGCGCAAGCGCCCGGACAACGCCGATGCGAACCACGCCACCGCAAAGACCGCGCCCAGGCCACCGAGCATCGCCGCGCTCAAGGTGATGATGAGATTGCGCTGGCGCAGCCCCTGCGCCTTGGCGGTGCGCACCTGCAACTGCGCGGTTTCGTAGTTGCGCAGTTCGCGCAATTCGGCGCGCAGGATGTCGAGTTTGTACTTGCCGTCCCAGAGCTGGCGGATCTCTTCTTCGCGGCTCAGATCCGGTGCCAGCAAACGGCGCCAGCCCTGCATTTTTTCGGCAAATAACGGTTTGATGCGCGCAAACCGCTGCGCTTGCCCCGGGTCGGTGATGCGTTGCGATAGCCGCTCTGCCACGCGTTGCAAACGCGGTTCGGCATCGCGATACGGGGTGAGGAATTCATCGCGGCGCACCAGGCGATAACCGCGCACGCCGGCTGCGGTTTCTGCCAAGAGTGCGTGCGCTTCGTAGAGATCGCTCAGCACTTCAAGGGTCTGCCGCACATCGTTTTCGGCGGCGATGTTCTGCCGTTCCACGCTGTAGATCGCCATCAGTGCGACCGCCAGCAGCAGCAGCGGCAAGGTCACCACCGCCAGACTCTTGCGGGTGATCGGCCAATCGTTCCAACGCACTGCCAAAGCATTCATAGCGCGAGTCCGGCATGGACCGCGTACACCGCGGCCTGGGTGCGATCTTTTACCTCAAGTTTCTGCAGGATTCGCTCCACATGCACTTTTACCGTGCCGGGAGAAATCCCCAGTTCAGCTGCGAGCGTGGCGTTGGTGAGCCCGCGCGGGAGCAGCGAGAGCACCTGTTTCTCGCGTTTGCTCAGCGCGCTGAGGCGATCGTCCTGCACCGGCTTACGCCGGCGCGTGGCGAGCGGTTTGGCCGGTTCGGCCACCATTGCCGGCAGCAATAGTGCGAACGCTTGCAGCGCCTGCACATCGTCGTTGCCGGGTGCCGGGCGGCTGTCATTCCAGGCAACGCACAGCATGCCGTGGGTGGTACCCAGCGCATGGATCTGTACCTTGGCTTCGCGCATATCGGCCGGGCGCGGTGGCATCAACCAGCTCGCTTCATGGCTGTCGCCGGCAGCGCTGGCGCCGGGCGGCAGTGCGCGGCCGCGGCTGGCGAGTACCTGCGCGCGCGGACCGCGTTGCGCGAGCACCGCGCCATGTTCCAGGCCCAGCAACAGCAACACGCGCCCCAGCACCGCATCGCAGGCCTGCTCCGGGGTCTGTGCCTGCCGTAGCGCCACAGCGGTCTCCCAGAGCGCTTGCCAACGTGCGCTATCGGAGGCGTCGCGCCGTAGCGCAAGGCGCCAATCGCCAGCATTGGTGGGGGTTTCCATGTCTTGCCTCTAGGCCGATCAGCATATTTGAGTATATGCCACTCGGCAGAATTTTCGAGGCCGGGCGATTTCGATACTGAGCCTGCCCGATGAGGCACCCCCATCAACTACACGGAGATTCCCCATGCGTCGCACCTTTATCTCTCTGGTTCTGGCTCTGGCTGCCACCCCGGCGCTGGCTGGCGGCGTGATGCACTACACCGACAAGGCCAAGCTGCCTGCCGATGGCGAAGAGCGCGAAGTGGCGGCGTTGTTCGACACCTGGAACGCGGCGCTGGCCACCGGCAACCCGCACAAGGTTGCCGATCTGTACGCACCGGACGGCGTGCTGCTGCCGACCGTCTCCAACGAAGTGCGCGCTTCGCGGGCGCAGATCGAAAAGTACTTCGAGATGTTCCTGACCAAGAAGCCGCAGGGCGTCGTCAACTACCGCACCGTGCGCGTACTCGATGAAGACAGCGCGGTGGACGCCGGTGTCTATACCTTCACGCTGACCGACAAGGACGGCAAGAAGAGCAAGGTGCAGGCGCGCTACACCTTCGTGTACGAAAAGCGTGATGACAAGTGGCTGATCATCAACCACCACAGCTCGGCGATGCCGGAAGTGGACACCGCCACTGCCTCGTTGACCAAGAAGTAATGCCGTATTGGCCGTAGTGGCTTGAAAGCCGCTACGGCCGGCGCCATCCAGCAGGCAACCCTTACACACGCGGGAGTTGCACCATGCTGGGAATCGGCGCTTTCAAGCAACGCATGCCACGTCCAGGCGAAGCACTACCGGGGCGCGAGCAAGCGCTGCCGCTGCACAACACGCACCTGATCAACGGCCATCCGTTGCGCGGGGAGTTCACCGGCCTGGCCCAGGTGCAATTCGGGCTTGGCTGCTTCTGGGGCGCAGAACGCAAGTTCTGGAACGTGCCAGGGGTGTACAGCACGGCAGTGGGTTACGCCGGCGGCGAAACGCCCAATGCCACTTACGGCGAAGTGTGTTCCGGACAGACCGGCCACACCGAGGCGGTGCTGGTGGTCTATGACGCACAGGCGGTGTCGTTTGCGCAATTGCTGCGCACCTTCTGGGAAAGCCACGACCCCACCCAGGGCATGCAGCAAGGCAATGACGTCGGCACGCAATACCGCTCGGCGATCTATTGCACGACACAGCAGCAATACGACGCTGCGCTGGCCAGCCGCGATGCGTACCAGCAACAACTGGACGCAGCCGGGTATGGCGCAATCACCACGGAGATCCGTTTCCCGGCGCCCACGTTCTATTACGCCGAAGACGATCACCAACAATATCTCGCCAAGCATCCCAATGGCTATTGCGGGCTTGGCGGAACGGGAGTGAGCTGCCCGATCGGGCTGGATGCCTGACGGAAAGGCGGGTCGGATTGAGCGCTGTCATCCATTGTGGTGACGTGCCGATGGCCAACAGTGACCGGCAGCGTTATCACGATCAGGCAGCGCATGGGAGTGCATGCCAGGCAACTTGAATGGCTACGTTGGAGACAACGTGGCCATCTTTTTTTTGTGGCGGTCGCAAGGCGATGCCTGCGACGCCGCGGCGGAGCGGCGATGCAATGCGTGCAGCGAATCAGCTGCGCCGGTTCGGATCCGCCGGCTCACATCTTTCAGGTCAGACGAACTCACCGGCGAACATGCCGCGCAATTGCGCGAGCATGTCGGTGCGTTCCGGATGCAGCAGTCGCATGCAGGCCAGCGCGAAACCGACCGGGCTGGTGCCGGGCGCAGTGATCACGCCGTCGGCGGTGACGACTTTTTCGTGGCGATAGTGTGCAGCGCCCGCATAAGGCACTACGTGTTCCTGCAGAAAGGCCAGTGCGTTGCTGGTGTGAGGGCGGTCGTCGAGCAAACCGGCATAGGCCAATGCGATGGTGGCGCCGCAGATTGCAGCGACCGGGCGCTGCTGTTGCACGCGTTCGACCAACAGGCCGCTCAGTCCGGGAATCTCGCCGGCCTGCCAGCGTTCGCTGCCGGGCAGGATCCAGAGATCGGCCTCCAGCGGTGCCAGATCGGAAAGCGCGAAGTCCGGTGTGATGCGCAAGCCGCCAATCGACTGCACCGGCTGGCCGTCGATACTGGCGATGGCAACCTGGTCGCCGAACCATTCACGCGCCGCCGGCAGTACGACGCCGATTTCCCAATCGGCTACGCCGTCGACCATCATCACTGCAATGTTTGCCATTGTCCGCTACGCCAGTTGAGGAATCCGGATTCTAGGCAGTGCGCGCGCGGCGGTTGTAAGCGTTGTGTGGAGGATGGCGCTGAACGAAATCCCAGAAACGACAACGCCCGCAGGCTGATAAGCCGCGAGCGTTGGCGTCACACAACCGTGATAGGCAATCAGCCGGCGAGTTTGTCGGCGATGGTCTTGCGCAGCGCCTGCAGATCCTTGGCAAAGGTGTCGATGCCGCTGGCCAGCTTGTCGGTGGCCATTGGGTCGGCGGCCAGATCGGTGGCGAAGCTGTCGCTGTCGATCGGGGTGATCTGTGCGTTGTCTGCTTGCGCAGGGGAGAGCTTGCGCGGCAACTCGCCGTGTTCGGCATCGAGCTTTTCCAACAGCTCTGGCGAGATGGTCAAACGATCGCAACCGGCCAGCGCTTCGATCTGCGCGGTGGAGCGGAACGAAGCGCCCATCACCACCGTGGACGAACCACGCTGTTTGAATTCGTTGTACACCGTGCGCACGAACACCACGCCCGGATCTTCGTCGATGCTGGCCGGGGTCTGCCCTTGGGCGACGTAGTAATCCAGGATGCGGCCAACGAACGGCGAGATCAGGAACACGCCGGCTTCTGCGCAGGCAAGCGCCTGCGAGCGGTTGAAGATCAAGGTGAGGTTGCAGTCGATGCCTTCCAGCTGCAGCTGGCGGGCCGCTTCGATGCCTTCCCAGGTCGCTGCGATCTTGATCAGGATCTTGTCCTTGGACACGCCGCGCTCGGCATACATCGCGATGAACTTGCGCGCCTTGGCGATGGTGGCTTGGGTGTCGTGCGCCAGGTCGGCATCGACCTCGGTGGAGACGCGCCCTGGCACCAGTTCGGACAGCTTGGTGCCCACGCCGACGGTGAGACGGTCGGCGACTTCGTTGACGGTGGCCGTGCGATCGTCGCCGCCGTGTTCGCGGCCCCAGGCCAGTTCCTGCTCGATCAACTCCGCATAGACCGGCAGGTCCAGCGCTTTTTTGACCAGCGTGGGATTGGTGGTGCAGTCGACCGGCTTCAGGCGCTTGATGGCGTCGTAGTCGCCGGTGTCGGCAACGACGACAGACAGCTCACGCAGTTGAGCAAGCTTGGATGGGGATGCAGTCATGCGGGTTCTCTCGGATCGTGGACGGGTCGTGGATAGGACGCAGCGCGTTACGTTAGCGCGCTCAGCGTTGTAAGTCGTCGGCCAATGCATGTTGGTCGTGCACGGCGGTCACACGCAGGCGCAGGTCGCGTCCGTCGGGCGTGCGCCAATCGATGCTCTGGCCGACCGACAGGCCAAGCAGCGCACTGCCAACCGGCGCGAGCACTGAAATGCGGCCGTGCTGTACATCGGCCTCGTGCGGATACACCAGGGTGAGCGTATGTCGTTCGCCATGCAGCTCATCTTCGCAGTCGATGCGGGAGTACATGGTGACGACATCGCCGGGAATCTGATCGGCTGGCACAACGCGTGCGCGGCCCAGTTCGTCGCTCAGCGCAGTGGCGGCGGGATGCTTGTTGAACGCGGGCGAATCGAGCAATGCCTCGAGACGGGCGAGGTCATGGCTGGACACAAGAATGGACGGCGGCAAGCCGCTGTGGTGTTGCGAAGGCATGGCAATCTCCTGACGACGACGGCTCGCCAACACGGTGAGCGTCATCTACAAGATGAGGGCGCCGTTGGTCGATCGCAATGCGCGGCCAGGTAGCGCAAGGCATCGTGCTTGCTGAGTGAGGCAGACGCGGTTTTGCAGGTTGCCAGCATTGGCCAAAGGGTCAGGCAAGCGCGCCAATGCGTCAGCCCATGGTCGCAAGCAACCGGGTTGGAGTCTGCCGCATGCCAATGACGCGGAGGCCGCCGTGTGTTTTCAGATGCCTCGCGCAGTAACCAAAAGCCAAACAAGAAACGACGCTCGCGCGTCGCTTATGTGCGGTGGCAGGTGAGAAAGCATCGCGCGAAGCGACCGCAGCCGTGAAACAATTTCCCGAATCCCGAATCCCGAATCCCGAATCCCGAATCCCGAATCCCAAATCCCAAATCCCAAATCCCAAATCCCAAATCCTCAGGCAGCGACCGCCTTGGGGCCGCTAGTCGGCTGGTCCAGGGTGAACAGGCTTTCCGGCAATTCCTTGAACAACTGCGACAGCTGCTCCAGAAACGCGGTCATGGCCGAACTGCGGCGCCAGACCATTGCGATACGCCGGCTGGGCTGCTTGTCTTCGCGGAAGCGGATCAGGCGAATGTTTTCCGAACGTGCCACCGGCGGTTTGACTGCCAGCAGCGGCAACAAGGTGACGCCCACATTGGCGGCCACCATCTGGCGCAGGGTTTCCAGGCTGGTGGCCTGGAACTCGGATTTTTCCAACGCGCCGGCCAGATGGCACACGTCCAGGGCCTGTTCGCGCAGGCAATGGCCATCTTCCAGCAACAACAGGCGCTGCTCGGACAAGTCGTCCAGCGTCATGCTGTCGTGGCGCGTCAGCGGATGGCCTTCCGGCACCGCCAGCACGAAGGGTTCTTCGAACAGGAATTCTGCGTGCAGCTGATCGTCCTGCACTGGCAGTGCGAGTAGCGCGGCATCCAGGCGCCCTTCGCGCAACTGATGGATGAGCTGGTCGCTTTTTTCCTCGATCAGCAGCAGTTCCAGGCGTGGGAAACGCTGGCGAATGCCCGGCACCACATGCGGCAACAGATACGGTGCAAGCGTGGGAAAAATGCCCAGCCGCACGGTACCCGCTTCCGGGTCCTGACTACGTCGTGCGGCTTCCTTCATCTGTTCCACTTCGGCCACGATGCTGCGTGCGCGCACCGCGGCTTCGCGGCCGGCAGGCGTCAACATCACCTTCCGCGGCGCGCGCTCCACCAACGAGACGCCGAGCTCGTCTTCGAGTTTCTTGATCTGGGTGGACAGGGTTGGCTGACTGACGAAACACGCCGTTGCAGCACGACCGAAATGCTTGTGGTCGGCCAGGGCTACCAGATACTTCAGGTCACGCAGATTCATGTGCAGCAGCCCTTGTTGCGTTGACGGGAAACGACGTGAGCACTTGGCGAGCTTAACGCCCGGCGGTGCCGGGCGCTGTGTTGTGCGGCGGTTATGCGGCCTCAGCCACAACCTCGGCGCTGACCGGTGCACTGGAGCGGATCAGGTAATCGAACGCGCTCAGTGCAGCCTTGGAACCTTCGCCCATCGCGATCACGATCTGCTTGTACGGCACCGTGGTGGCGTCGCCGGCAGCGAACACTCCGAGGAGATTGGTCTGGCCACGGTCGTCGACGATGATCTCGCCGCGCGTCGACAACGCCACCGAGCCCTTGAGGAATTCGGTATTGGGCAGCAGGCCGATCTGTACGAACACGCCTTCCAGATCGACATGCTGGATGTCGCCGCCGGTACGGTCCTTGTAGACCAGGCCGGTGACCTTCTGGCCGTCGCCCAGCACTTCGGTGGTCTGCGCGCTGGTGATGATGCGCACGTTGTGCAGGCTGCGCAGCTTGCGTTGCAGCACTTCGTCGGCGCGCAGTTTGTCGTCGTATTCCACCAGCGTGACATGCGCCACGATGCCGGCCAGATCGATCGCCGCTTCAACACCCGAATTGCCGCCACCGATCACCGCCACGCGCTTGCCCTTGAACAACGGGCCATCGCAATGCGGGCAATAGGCCACGCCCTTGTTCTTGTACTGGTCTTCGCCCGGCACGTTCATCTGCCGCCAGCGTGCGCCCGTGGACAGGATCACGGTCTTGCTCTTGAGCGAGGCGCCATTGGCCAGCTTGATTTCGATCAGGCCATCGGCACCGGCCGGAATCACCTGCTCGGCACGCTGCAGATTCATGATGTCCACATCGTACTGGCGCACATGCTGCTCGAGCGCGGCGGCCATTTTCGGGCCTTCGGTTTCCGGCACCGAGATGAAGTTTTCGATCGACATGGTGTCCAGCACCTGGCCACCGAAACGCTCGGCGGCCACGCCGGTGCGGATGCCCTTGCGTGCGGCATACACCGCCGCTGCCGAACCGGCCGGGCCACCGCCGATCACCAGCACGTCGAAGGCGTCCTTGGCCGCAATCTTGACCGCGTCGCGCTTTGCAGCGTTGGTGTCGAGCTTGGCGACGATCTGCTCCAGCGTCATGCGGCCCTGGTCGAACAATTCGCCATTCAAGTAGACGGTGGGCACCGACATGATCTGGCGGGTTTCGACTTCTTCCTGGAACAGCGAGCCGTCGATGGCAACGTGCTTGATGCGCGGGTTGAGCACGGCGGCAAGATTCAGCGCCTGCACCACGTCCGGGCAGTTCTGGCACGACAGCGAGAAATAGGTTTCGAACTGGTAGTCGCCATCCAGGTGCTGCACCTGCTCGATCAGCTCGGCGGTGGCCTTGGAGGGGTGACCGCCGACCTGCAGCAGCGCCAGCACCAGCGAGGTGAACTCGTGGCCCATCGGCAGGCCGGCGAAGCGCAGCGAGATGTCCTGGCCGGGCGTGGTCAACGCGAACGAAGGCTTGCGTTGGTTGTCGTCGCGGTGGATGTCCAGGCTGATCTTGTCCGACAGCAGCACCAGATCTTCGAGCAGGTCGAGCATGTCGCGCGAGCCGGCGCTCTCGTCGATCGAGGCATTGATCTGAATCGGCCGCGTGACCCGTTCCAGGTAGGCGGTCAGCTGGGTCTTGAGGTTGGCATCCAACATGGAAAACTCCTGGGAATGGGCAAGGGGAGGGCGTAGCGTCGCTGCGGTGAGGCAGGTCGCCGGGGAGGAGGGGATGAACCGCAGCCGGCGCAATGCTCGGGAATGCGTGCTGGCGATGGCTGGCGGGCAGCCCGGCACCGGCTCCGGTTCACCCCCGGCCCATCGCTGGGCCGGAGATGTCCCTCCGGCCTGGCGACAGGCCGAAGGGATGCGTCGACTTAGATCTTGCCGACCAGGTCCAGCGACGGAGCCAGGGTCTTGGCGCCTTCCTTCCACTTGGCCGGGCAGACCTGACCAGGGTTGTTGGCGACGAACTGGGCAGCGGTCAGCTTGCGCAGGGTTTCGGTGACGTCGCGGGCGATGGAGTTGTCGTGGATTTCCAGCGTCTTGATCACGCCTTCCGGGTTGATGATGAAGGTGCCGCGCAGGGCCAGGCCTTCTTCTTCGATGTGCACGCCAAACGCGCGGGTCAGCTGGTGGGTCGGGTCGCCGATCAGCGGGAACTGCGACTTGCCGACGGCCGGCGAGGTCTCGTGCCACACCTTGTGCGAGAAGTGCGTGTCGGTGGTGACGATGTATACCTCGGCGCCGGCCTTCTGGAACGCGGGATAGTTGTCGGCGGCGTCTTCCACTTCGGTTGGGCAATTGAAGGTGAAGGCGGCCGGCATGAAGATCAGAACCGACCACTTGCCCTTCAGGCTGGCGTCGGTGACTTCGATGAAATTGCCGTTGTGGTACGCATTCGCCTTGAACGGCTTGACCTGGGTGTTGATGAGAGACATTGAGTTTCCTCGAGCGATGAAAGGGGGGCGGGGGATGGAACAGCCGCCATGGTAGGTAGGATCGATAGATTTCTCAAATCGATTAATGGGATTGCATAGATAGGCTGAGGCTATCGGCTTTGCAGGCTGTCTCTGCCGCTGCAGGGGGCCATTCCATCTCCGATAATGGTCAGCCGATGTTTCGCAGGAGTGAATGATCCGTATGAGCGACGACCCAGCCGGCCTTGCTGCCGACCAGTTGCTGCGGCGGGCAGCCGAGCGGATCGAGCGCAGCGATGCCGAACCGTTGCTGCTGCATGCGCTGGGGCGCGACCGCGCCTGGTTGTTTGCGCACGGCCGCGATCCGGTTGGGGATGCTGTCGCCCAGGCGTTCGAGGCGCTGGTACAGCGGCGTCAGGCCGGCGAACCGGTCGCGTATCTGACTGGTACGCGTGGATTCTGGACGCTGGATCTGGCGGTCTCGACTGCCACCTTGATCCCGCGTGCCGATACCGAAGTGCTGGTCGAGCTCGCCCTCGAGCGCCTCGACAACATGCCAGGCTGCTGCGCCGCCGATCTGGGCACCGGGAGCGGCGCGATCGCGCTGGCCATCGCCAGTGAGCGGCCACACGCCCAGGTGATCGCCACGGATGCCAGTGCCGCAGCGCTTGCTGTCGCCCAGCAGAACGCCAGCCGCCATCAGCTACGCAATGTCGAATGCCGGCTCGGTCACTGGTTTGCACCGCTGGCGGGCCAGCGCTTCGATCTGATCGCCAGCAACCCGCCGTATATCGCAGCGCACGATCCGCATCTGAGTGAAGGCGATCTGCGCCACGAGCCGGCCAGCGCGCTCGCCTCCGGCCCCGATGGACTGGACGACATCCGGCTGATCGTCGCCGATGCGCCCATGCATCTGTTGCCGGGCGGATGGCTGCTGCTCGAACACGGCTGGGACCAGGGTACGGCGGTGGCCGACCTGCTGCGCGCGCGCGGCTTCGAGGCGGTGGCGACGCATCAGGATCTGGAGCAGCGCGATCGGGTGACGTTGGGGCGCTGGGCGCACGCTGCGGGCTAAGCGTGCGCCAGTCGCGTTGCGCGTGTTGTCGGTTGCCCGTGGGCATGCGCCGGCTGCCGATACACTAGCGGTTTCCCGCAGGACCGACGCATGCGCACGCTCTATCCCGAGATCACGCCGTACGACCACGGCACCCTCCAGGTCGACGACCGCCACACGCTGTATTTCGAGCAGTGCGGCAACCCGCAGGGCAAGCCGGTGGTGATGCTGCACGGCGGCCCCGGCGGCGGTTGCAACACCAAGATGCGGCGCTTCCACGACCCGGCCAAGTACCGCATCGTGCTGTTCGATCAGCGCGGCGCCGGCCGCTCGACCCCGCATGCCGATCTGGTCGACAACACCACCTGGGATCTGGTCGCCGATATCGAGCGCTTGCGCGAACACCTGGGCATCGCGCGCTGGCAGGTGTTCGGCGGCAGTTGGGGCTCGACGCTGGCGCTGGCCTACGCGCAGACCCACCCGCAGCAGGTCACCGAGCTGGTGTTGCGCGGCATCTTCCTGCTGCGTCGGTTCGAGCTGGAATGGTTCTATCAGCAAGGTGCCAGCCGGCTGTTTCCGGATGCCTGGGAGCATTACGTCAATGCGATTCCGCCGGTGGAGCGCGCCGATTTGATGTCCGCCTTTCATCGCCGTCTGACCAGCGACGACGAAGCCACGCGCCTGGCCGCAGCCAAGGCGTGGAGCGTGTGGGAAGGCGCCACCAGCTTCCTGCATGTGGACGAGGATTTCGTCACCGGGCATGAGGACGCGCACTTCGCACTGGCGTTTGCGCGCATCGAGAACCACTACTTCGTCAATGGCGGTTTCTTCGAGGTCGAAGATCAGCTGCTGCGCGACGCGCACCGCATCGCCGATATCCCCGGCGTGATCGTGCACGGCCGCTACGATGTAGTGTGCCCGCTGCAAAGCGCATGGGATCTGCACAAGGTGTGGCCGAAGTCGACACTGCAGATCAGCCCGGCGTCCGGCCATTCGGGGTTCGAGCCGGAAAATGTCGATGCGCTGGTGCGTGCGACTGACGGGTTTGCCTGAGCGAGTAAATCAATCGCAGCCGGGGCATGCTCGGACGCAGTACGTTCGCGACCCGCGTAGGAGCGTGCCTGCGCGCGATGAGGCGTTATCGGTAACGCCTCATCGCGCGCGAGCGCGCTCCTACAGTGATTGCCGGTTTTAAGGCGGCAGCAACGCATCCGCCAATGGCGGCAGGATGCGCGCCAATCGATCTGCCCAAGCACGTTGCCCCGCCGCATCGGCTATCAGGTCCTGGCGCAGTTCCAGCTCCACATGCAGCAGGCTGCGGCCTTCGCCGTAGACCGGAATCGCGTAGTCGCTGGTGTCGCTGACCGCATACGGCTGGTTGTCGCCGACAACCAGATCCGGCTCCTCGCGCAAGGCCTGCAACAGGCGATGTGCCAGCCGCGTGTCGCGGTGGTACAGCACGCCCGCATGCCAGGGCCGCGCGTTGCCGGCCATGGCCGGGGTGAAGCTGTGCATCGAGAGCAGCAGTGTCGGCTGATGGCGCGCCTGGCGTGCATCGAGTTCTGTAGCGATACGCGCGTGATACGGCGCGAAGATTTCATCGATGCGTTGTTGCCGATCGGTTGCCGTCAGCCCGAGATTGCCGGGAATCGATGTGCCGTCGCTCACCTCGGGCATCAGCGTGGCCGAACCATGCGGACGATTGCAGTCGATCACCAGCCGCGAATAGGTCTGGGCAATGGCGAACGCATCCAGCGCATCGGCCAACAAACGGGTGACTTCGGCAATGCCGATATCCCAGCCGATATGGCGGTCCAGTTCATGCTGCGGCAACCCCAGGTTGGCCAGCCGTGCCGGCACGCGCTGACCGGCGTGATCGGCGATCAGCAACCACGGCGATGCCGCTTGCGCGTTGAACACAGTGAACGTTGCGGGATCGTCGGCGCCCAGCAAGCGGGCAGGGGTGACTTCAGTCGTCACTTCAACCACGCGGAGTGCCGTCCAGTGCGTGATCGACCAGATACAGCCCGGCCCACAACTTGGGATCCATCTGGTAGCCCTCGGCCATCTTCTGCACCAGCCAGGCGCCGACCTGTGCGCGCGGGATCTCGTGCACGGTGATGTCTTCGCTGGCATCGCCGCCGCCTTCGCCGACCTTGCGCAGGCCGGTGGCGCGCACGAAGGCGATCTTCTCGCTGCTGGCCCCGGCCGAGGTCGGGCCGATCATCAGCACTTCGGCGTGCTCGGCGGTCCAGCCGGTTTCTTCTTCCAGCTCGCGAATCGCCGACAGCTCGATCGACTCGTCGGCATGCACATCGCCGACCAGGCCCGCAGGCATTTCGATGGTGCGTGCCTGCAGCGGCACGCGGAATTGTTCGACGAACAGCATCGCATCGTCGGGCGTCACCGCCACGATGATCGCGGCCAGGCCGCCGGCATGCACGCGCTCGGAATATTCCCAGGTGCCGCGCACGACCATGCGCTGGTACTTGCCTTCGTAGACCACGGTGGGCGGGGTGTCGTGTCGGTTCATGGATGCAGACCTTGTTCCAGGGAAACGGTGGGAAGCGCTGCGGGTGCGCCGGTGCACGCGGCAAGCAGCCGACGCCGGGTGAGCGGGCCAAAGCGCAGGCTCTCGCATAAGCAGGTCAGCATGTCCGCGTCGGCCTGCGCACGCGTGAAACCCGTTGCGGTCAGCGCCAACGGCGCATCGAGCGCAATGGTGCTGAGCTGGCGCCACAGCAAGGCGTGTTCGCGCTGTTCGCGCAGCCGCACCGCCATTTGCGCGGCGCCACGCAGGCGCAAAAATGGGAGTTCGTCCACGCGCTCCAGCAAGGTATCCAGGCTGCCGAAATGCGCCAGCAATATTGCGGCGGACTTCGCGCCGATGCCGGTGACACCCGGAATGTTGTCGATGGCATCGCCGCACAGCGCCAGATAATCGGCGATCTGGTGCGCATGCACGCCATAGCGGGCCTTGACGCCGTGCATGTCCCAGCGTTGGTTGCGTGCGTAATCCCATTGTTCGTCGTGTTCGAACAACAGCTGCGACAGATCCTTGTCGGCCGAGACGATCACCCCGCGCAAGCCCTGCGCACGCGCGCTGTGCAAGGCGCTGCCGATCAGATCGTCGGCCTCGTAGTCACGGTGGGCCAGCACGCTCAAGCCCAATGCCGCGCACAGCGCCTTGCAATGGGCGAACTGGCGCCGCAGCGCGTCCGGCGCGGGGGTGCGATTGCCTTTGTAGGCGGGGTACAGGGCGTGGCGAAAACAGCTGTCCAGCGCTTCGTCGAAGGCGATGGTGATGTGTTCGGGGTCTTCGCGTTCGAGCAAGTCCAGCAGGAAGCGCGCAAAGCCGTGCACCGCATTGGTCGGCCAGCCTTGCGCATCCTGAAACTCGTCCGGGATGGAATGCCAGGCGCGGAACACGTACAGGCTGGCATCGACCAGGTACAGCGGGGTCGGGCGCGCGCTGGTGGGCGGAGCGCCGTCGATCGAGGTGGTGTGCGTGGTCACGGCGTCCAGTCGCGCAGCAACGCACGCGGATCCGGGCGTTCGCGTTCGGGGACCTGCATGCGTGGCGTGCCGATGTGGATGAAGCCGGCGATCCGCTCGTTTTCCTCCAGGCCCAGATAGGCGGTCACCGCCGGGTCGTAGGCCATCCACGCGCTCAGCCATTGCGCGCCAAAACCGTGCGCCTGCGCCGCCTGTAGCAGTGCAAAGCACACGCAGCCGGCGGTCAGCAATTGTTCCTGTTCGGGCACCTTGTGTTCGGGGCGCAGCGAAGCGATCACCACGATTGCCAATGGCGCATCGTTGAAGCGCCCGCGTTCTTTCGCGATCGCCGCGGCCGATGCCAGCGGGTCGGCGGCCTGGGTGCGTTCGGCCAGGAAATCGCCCAGTGCCTGGCGCGCGCCGCCGCTGATGCGCAGGAAGCGGAACGGCACCAGCTTGCCGTGATCGGGCACGCGCACCGCCGAGGTGAGCATGCGCAGCAGGGTGTCCTCATCCGGCCCGGGCTCGCCGAGCTGTTTGGAGGGGACCGAACGGCGCGCGTCCAGCGCCTGGAGCGAATACGGTGCGTGCATAGTTCCGGATCGAGGCAGCGAAACGGCAATTATAGACGGGCCCTTCCCAACGCCCGCCGCATCGTGCCTGGCCAGGCACCCGCAGGTGCAGCCGGGCCAGGGCCGACGGCGTGGGCGGGCCTGCCAAGCGCAAGGCTTAACCCTCGCCAGCGTATAAAGGGCTTGGCAAGCGCCACAGCGGCGCTGCAAGCTACGATGTTCACTTGACACGCAAACCACGGGCGGTCACGAATAAAGTGAGAGATTCATCACATTTAATGGATGAGCGAAACGCCTACCATGCAATAGCGGAATTTGGGGCCGCGTCCGTTTTTTCTTGTTTGAATATTTTCACGCCTGCAGGGGCGGGGAGCCTTTGCGCATGACTTTTCAGCCCAGTCCGTCGGGACACCCGGGCCGTGACCAACGCTTGCTTGAACAGGCGCATGCCGCGTTCGTGCCGGCAATTGCGCAGGTATTTGCCGCTGCAGTCGCACATTTCGACGATGTGCTGTTCGATCGCGCCGAATCTGCGGGCACCTCGCAGTTGCTGTTTCTCGATGGCATGCGCGAGCTGCGTCGCAAACGCGACGACGTGGCCGACCGCTTCCGCCAACAGCTGGAAGACGGCTGGCAGGCGCTGGTACTGGGCATGCCGCTGTCGGCCGAAGTGGTGCTGGCTGGCGAAATCGGCACCGGCCCGCTGAGCCTGGTGCCCGAACATGTGCTGGAATCGCGGCTGGCAGTGCGCAATCTGGCCACCGTGCTGCTGCGCGACTTCAAACAGGTCCTGGCGCGGGTGGACCGTCGCCTGGGCTGGATCGCCGGCGGCCTGGAACTGGTGGCCGATACCAACCCGATCGGCCCGGAACACCTGGGCGTGGCCATCCACGAAGCCTTCGCCATCTGCGACCTGGCGCCGGAAGTGCGCCTGGTGCTGATCAAGCTCTGCGAGCGCGACCTGGCCGAGCCGATCGGCAAGTTGTACGCGCGCCTGGACGAAACCCTGCTCAAGGCCGGCGTCATGCCGGAAATGTCGCCACCCAAGCGTCAGCCGCCCCGCGCGCAGCCGCGCGGCGAGACGCCCGAAGAGCGCGCGCGGCCCGATGGCCAGGGGCAGGGCGCGGCTGCCGAGATGGGCGGCGACGATCAGAACGACCAATACGCGCCGGCCTGGGCCAACCGTTTTCTGGATCGCTGGGCGCATAGCCGTGGCCGCATGCAGGCTGCCACCCAGCGCGGTCATACCGATGGCGGCGGCAGCGCAGGTGGGATGGACGGCGACGGCGATCATCCCGGCGGTAGCCAGGGCATGTTGCTCGAAGCGCTGCACGAACTGCTGCAGCAGACCCGTAGCGTGCGCGACAGCGCCGCGTCTGCGGCAACGGTGGCGGTGGGCCAGCAACGCCCCC
Source organism: Xanthomonas sp. NCPPB 3959 (assembly GCF_056675575.1). NCBI lineage: Bacteria > Pseudomonadati > Pseudomonadota > Gammaproteobacteria > Lysobacterales > Lysobacteraceae > Xanthomonas > Xanthomonas sp. NCPPB 3959. The sequence goes on along the minus strand of NZ_JBWWVR010000003.1, from coordinate 302,384 downwards.
TGAGCCAACGCGAAATGATGTCGGTGCTGTCGCTGCTGCAGGCCACGCCGAGCGGGACGCTGGGCGCGTCCATGGGCGATGACAACGAATCGCTGGCGCAGCGATTGAAGAACGAAGTGCTTTCCAGCGCCACGCGGCTGGGCGTGGACCCGGCCACCGCAAAACTCGACCCGATGGACGAAGATGCGATCGATCTGGTCGGCATGCTGTTCGATGTGATGCTGGACGAGCGCGATCTGGAAAATCGCTCGCGCGAGATGATCGGCCGGCTGGTGGTGCCGTTCGTCAAGGTCGCGCTGCTGGATCGCAAGATGTTCGTGCAGAAGACCCATCCCGCGCGGCGCCTGCTCAACTCGCTGGCCGAGGCCTGCGAAGGCAATAACGGCGACAGCGCGGCCGAACGCGTGCTGATGGGCAAGGTCGAGGAAATCGTCGACCGCCTGGTCGCCGAATTCAACGAGAACCTGGCGATCTTCCAGACCCTGGAAGAAGAATTCCGCGACTTCCTGTCGCAGCACCGGCGCCGGGTGGAGATCGCCGAGCGTCGTGCCACCGAAACCCAGCGTGGCCAGGAGAAACTCGAACTGGCACGCAGCCGCGCGTTGTTCGAACTGGAGCAACGGGTGCTGGCCGGCGCGCCATTGCCCAAGGCGGTGGAAGATTTCCTGCGCCAGCCCTGGCTGCATCATCTGACCATGGCGATCCTGCGCGACGGCGACGAAGGTCCCGGCACTGTCGAAGCGCTGGCGCTGGCCGATGGCGTGCTGGAAGAACTGGCCGAGGCGCGTCGCCATATCGTCGGCAAGCCGTGGCTGCAGGTCTGGCAGCCGGCGCTGTATCGCGTGTTCGCCAGCATCGGGCTGCATGGCGATGCGGTAGTAGTGGCGATCAGTGCGCTGCACGACACCTTGCAGGCGATCGCCGAAGCGCGCCCTGAGCTGGAAAAGTCGCTGCCCGACTTGCCGCAGGTCAACCTGCCGCCGCCGGCCGCCGAAAGCATCAATGTGGTGCTGGGCGCCGAAGCGGTGGCGCAGAGCATCGACAGCGCTGACGCCACGCGTTTTCGCGCGATGGATATCGGCACCTGGCTGGACTTTGTCGACAAGGACGGCAAGGTGCAGGCCGGCAAGCTGTCCTGGGTGAGTCCGATCTCGCAACGCCTGCTGTTCGTCAACCGCCGCGGCGTGCGTTTTTGCGTCGCCTCGCCGGAAGAACTGGCGGTGATGGTGCGGCTGGGCCGCCTGCGCGAGCACATCAACGACGGTGCCTTCGACAGCGCGATGCAGGGCGTGATCGACCGCCTGGATCCGCTGCATAACGGCACCGTGCACTGAGAGCCGCGATCTAGGCACCTGCGCGCCGCCAGGTGTGCGCGGCCGTTACGCGATGCGGCAACGCCACACGCACGCGGCGGTTCCAAGCGTTCCATCCGCATCCAGCTGGCGACCGATCGCCAGGTGGTTCAGCCAATTCAAACAGGCCGGCACGCTCGCGCTGTGCGTGCCCTTGCGGTCTGGATCAGAGCGATGCCGGGCCGATGAACTGCAACGCCTGATCGATCACCGAGGCGTGGTCGACCATGCGGTTGTGGCCCAGTCCTTCGGTACTGACCAGTTGCGCGCCCGGCCAGAGCGCCGCAAAACGTGCGCCTTCTTCCCAGGGGGTTTCGCGGTCGCGGCGGTCGTGAATGATCAGCGCCGGGCGGTCACCGAAGTGCGGCAGGCGCGGCGTTGCGTCGAAATCGGCGAAGCGCTTCCCGGTCAGCTGATGCAACCAGTTTTCGAACGGTGCGAACGTGCCGGGTGCGATGCCGAATGCGCGGAACTGGCGCTGCGCACTCTGCGCCGGTGCCAGCAGCGGGGCGATCAGGACATAGCGTGCCGGCCGCCACGCGGGGTCGTCGGCAAAGACCGCCGCTGCCGCGCCCAGGGAATGGCCGATCAAGACGGCCGGGCGACCGTGGCGACCGCCGATGTCGCGCAAAATCCGCACGAAATGCGGCATGTTGCTGATCCTGCCGCCGCTCAAGCCATGTGCGGCCTGATCGAACGCCACCACCGCATAGCCGAGCGCCCGCAACTGCGGCACCCATGCCGCAAAGCGCAGCCCGTAACTGGCCCAGCCATGCGACAGCAGCACATACGGCTGCTGCGCCGGGTCGCCCCACCGGTAAACGGCAATGTCGACGCCATCGATGCGCAGATTCTGGCGATGCGCATCGGGCAACTGAGCGGCGAGTCCGGCGGCCTGCCGGCGGCCTGCCGCTGCCGGGGTCACGAAGCGGCGAGCCAGAAACCGACCGGTCGGGCCGGGGGCCAGCCGACTGGCGCTGGCCAGCACGCCGCGCAGCAGGCGCGCACGCAATTTGGCGATGGACGAGGACATGGCGAGATCCTTGGAGTGGGCGACGTCGTATGGATCTTGTCGTCGACAAGATATACATGAGTCTGCCCAGTCCATCTTGTCAGCGTCAAGATGATCTGCTCCACTGAGGTCTCTGCAAACGAAGTTGCCCATGTCGCAATCATCCGTGCCTGCTGCGTATCACCATGGCGATCTGCCGGCTGCGTTGCGGCGCGCAGGGTGGGAACTGTTGGGCGAGGCCGGTGCGCGCGGGTTGACCTTGCGCGAGTGCGCGCGCCGCGCCGGTGTCTCGCATGCCGCGCCGGCGCACCATTTCGGCTCGCTCGACGGGCTGCTGTCGGAACTGGCCGCCGATGGCTACGAGCGCATGCTCGATCAGATTCTCGCGACCCAGCAGGAACTGGCCGATCCGCTATTGGGATGCGGGCTGGGCTATATCCGCTTCGCCAGCGCGTTTCCGCAGCACTTCCGGCTGATGCTGGGGCTGGATCTACGCTCGCGCAGCTTGCCCAGACTGTTGCATGCCAGTGAAGCGGCGATGGCCTGCCTGCGCGAGACGCTGCGGATGCAGTGGATCGCGCGGCACGGCAGCGCCCCGAGTGCCGAGGTGCTGGAGCAACGCACGCTGCTGGCCTGGAGCACGGTGCATGGGTATGCCTCGCTGGCGATCGATCGCAAGCACGCCGGGCTGCTCGCATTTGCGCCCGAACAGGTGCTAGCGCCGCTGCTGCAAGCGGTGCTGATGCCCTGATTGCGTGCGATTGGCGCTGTCATGACCCGATCGCGTCGTTGATCCGCTTGACTGCCCGGCACGTGAATCAGCCCACACGACGGTACGCAGGATCGCCTGCGATATCGCTCAATCGTCAGCTGTCGCTCAATCGTCTACCGGCGGATGCTCGCGCAGCCAGGCGCTGCGTTCGGCCGGGCTCATCTTCTGCCAGCGTTGCTGCAGCGCATTGCGTTCTTGCTGGTTGAGCGTGCGCATGCGTTCGAACAAGGCCTTGGCTTCGCGGCGCTGCTCGGGACTCATGTTGCGGAAACGGTCCATGCCGGCCTTGGCCTGCTTGCGCTGTTCGGGGGTCATGTCCAGCCAGCGGCGTGCGTGGCGATACATGCGCGGGCGCTCTTCGGGCACTTCGTTCCAGCGTTCGCGCAGCGCATCGATCAGCACCTGGCGCTGCTGCTGGGTCAGTTTTTCCCACTCGGGCATGGGCGTCTCCGCCTCGCGCGGTCCCGGACCGCGCGGGCCGGGGCCATCGGAGGGTGGCGGCCCCGGCGGAGGTGCCTGGGCCAACAGCGACGCGCAGGGCCCGGCGCACAGCAGCAGGGTCAATAGCAGGCGGGTGGTGCGGGTCATCGTGCTTATTCCATGGCCAAGGCGGTGTCGGACCCGAGCCAGACGTACAGGTCGGGGTTCTGGGTCAGCATGTCGTCGGTATCGGTGGTGGTGCTGGCGATCGCCTGGGTCCCGGCGGTGCCTGAGGGTGCCGATTCGCCCGGACGCAGTTGCAGGCCGATGCCGATCGCCAGCAACCCCGAACACGCGGTCGCCAATAACCAGTAACCGCGACGGTTGCGCGAGGGCGCAGTTGCGTGACGTGCCTGGCGCAGGCGTGCCAGCGTCTGAGGCGGCAGGCTGGTGAGCGCGGCGGTGTGCAGTTGACGCAGCTGCGCGTCGAACCGGGCCGGATCGTGAGAGCGGTTCACAGGAAATCCTCGAACTGTTTTTGCAACGCGTCGCGCGCACGCGACAGGTGGGTTTTGACCGAGCCTTCGGAGCAGCCCATCGCCTTGGCGGTGGTGGCCACGTCCAGCTCTTCCAGCACGCGCAGCGTGAACGCTTCGCGCTGGCGCGCCGGCAGGCTGCGCAGGGCCTCGACCAGGCGCTGGTAGGCCTGTTGGTGTTGCTGTTGGTCGACCGGACCGGTGCCTGGGTCGGCCCAGTCGATGGTGCCTTCGTCGTCGGAACGTTCGGCCGGCGCCCAGAATTTCAGGCGGAAGGTGCGCCGCCGCTGCAGGTCGATGATGCGGCTACGCAGGATGCTCCAGAACAGTGGCGTCCATTCGGCCGCCGGGCGCTCGCGGTAACCGAGCAGCTTCACCATGGCGTCCTGCACCGCATCCAGCGCGTCTTCGCGGTGACGCAGGCCGGCCTCGGCAAAACGGAACGCACGCGGACCGATGCCGGCCAGAAAGGCATCCAGCGACACGGGCGCAGTGACGGCCGGTGGAGAGAGCTGCGGATCGAAAGGGGTTCCCACCAGCACAGCGTAGCTTCCGCGGAGACGATACAACGTCAACGGGCGAGGGTGGATTCGGTTGACACGTCTGCGCGCTGTCGCCGCGTGGATGGGCGGCCGTACGCACGCCGTGCACCAGACGATGCGAAGAGGATCAGCCGTGTGCTGTCTTTCACCGGCCGTGGCGGCACGGGCGGAGATCGGCGGCCTCGTCGCCGCTGGCGAGCGCTGCCGTCGATCCGGCAGTCAAGACCCGCTGATCTCAGCTGCTCAGCGCGCTGCCCACCAGCCCAGCACCAGCGCCGCGAGATAACAGGCCAGGTCGAAACCGCTATTGGCCAGCTGCAACAAGGTCCAGGCCAGGCCGGCGCCCATCTTCTGCGCCGAGGTCCATGGGTCCAGTCCCAGCGAGCCGCCAAGCTGTGCGGACGCAATGCCCCAGTTGGCACCGACGATCACCAGGACCGTGGCCACCAAGGTAATGCCGATGCGCACACTGCCGGCGCGCAACGTGCCCAGGCGCAGCATCCAGGCCACTTCCAGCGCGACCAGCAGCGCCATCCAGCCGGCCTGATGACCAAGCGCAAGGGCGATAAGCATCCAGGCAATGAGGGCGGTGACGCATCCCAGCAACAGGAGCGGGGGCCAGAGCCAGTGGGCGGTTCTGGCGGACGCGGTGGTGGGCGGCATTGGAGCTCCTGACAGTGCGCACATGATAGAGCGCGTGGCGCGTTTTGCGCTGCACTGCCGGTGTGAGCCACGGTGGCTGCAGATGACTGTGTTTCAGATGGAATGCAGCGTCGGCGGCACGACCGGCAGCGGCATCGCCGTGGTCGGCTAGAATGGCCGACTTGCGCGCATCCGCCGCGGCCCCATATCCAGCCCATGTATTCCCGTAGCAGCGAACCCGTCCAGTTCGAACGCGATTGCGATGCCGTCATGGTGCCGCAGGGTGATTCGGTGACCCTGCCCGCAGGCAGTTACGGCTATATCACTCAGGCGCTGGGCGGCAGCTATACCGTCTTTGTCGAAGGCAATCTGTTTCGCATTGCCGGCAAGGATGGCGATGCGATCGGTAAGGAGGCCCCGCCGGGGCTGGAATTGCCCGCCAATGCCAGCGATGAAGAGGTGGAAGCGCTGGTGTGGCAGCAGCTGCGCACCTGCTTCGACCCGGAAATTCCGTTCAATATCGTCGATCTGGGCCTGGTCTATGAGGCGGTGATCAGCCATCGCGAAGAAGACGATCAGCGCCGGGTCGACGTCAAGATGACCCTCACCGCGCCCGGTTGCGGCATGGGCGAGATCCTGGTCGACGACGTGCGCAGCAAGGTCGAGATGATTCCGACCATCGCCGAGGCCGATGTCGAGCTGGTCTTCGACCCGCCGTGGGGCCGGCATATGATGTCCGAAGCGGCCCGTCTCGAGACCGGCATGCTCTGATCGTCAGGCGCCATGTCGAAGAGGTGGCGCCGCGTCCTTTCGCCCGCCATACAGGAAACTTCCGGTGTCCGTGTCCTTCGCTTCCACCCGTTCCCCGTCGCCGCGCAGTGCCGACGAGCTGTCCGTGATCCTGGCCGCCCCCGGCTTCGGGCTGCACTTCACCGACCACATGGTCGCCATTTCCTGGACCAACGAGCTCGGTTGGCACGACGCGCAGGTGCGCGCGTATGGCCCGCTGCAGCTGGATCCGGCGGCCTCGGTGCTGCATTACGGCCAGGAGATCTTCGAAGGCATCAAGGCCTACCGGCATGCCGACGGCTCGATCTGGACCTTCCGCCCGCAGTCCAATGGCGAACGCCTGCAGCGCTCGGCGCGCCGGCTGGCGCTGCCGGAACTGCCGGTCGACCTGTTTGTCGAATCGCTGCGCCAGCTGGTGGCGGTGGATGCCAGCTGGGTCCCCTCGGCGCCGGAAACCAGCCTGTATTTCCGCCCGTTCATGATCGCCGATGAGGCCTTCCTGGGCGTGCGTGCGGCGCACAAGGCCTCGTACTACGTCATCGCAAGTCCCGCCGGACCGTATTTCGCCAAGGGCGTGGCGCCGGTGTCGATCTGGTTGTCCACCGAATACGCGCGTGCGGCCAAGGGCGGCACCGGTGCGGCCAAGTGCGGCGGCAACTACGCCGCCTCGCTGCTGCCGCAGCAGAAAGCCTATGCGCAGGGCTGCTCGCAGGTGCTGTTCCTGGATCCGGTGGAAGGCAAATACATCGAAGAACTGGGCGGCATGAACGTGTTCCTGGTCTACAAGGACGGCACGTTGGTGACGCCGGAATTGTCCGGCAGCATTCTGGAAGGCATTACCCGCGACAGCATCCTGCAACTGGCCCGCGACCGCGGCATGCAGGTGATCGAGCGCAAGGTCGCCATCGACGAATGGAAGCAGGGCGTAGCGTCGGGCGACATCACCGAGGTGTTTGCCTGCGGCACTGCGGCGGTAGTCACCCCGATCGGCGAGCTGAAGGGCGATGGCTTTGCGGTGGGCGATCTGTCCGCGCCGGCCGGCGAGGTGACCATGTCGCTGCGCCAGGAACTCACCGATATCCAGTACGGGCGTATCCCTGACCGCCATGGGTGGTTGGTGCGTTTGTCGTAAGCCGACACATTTCGTCAAAAAGGGCCCCCGCATGTCAGTGCGGGGGCCCTTTTTTGTTTGCGAGACAACAAAAGGGAGGATTTCGACAGGAATCGGGTCGAATTCAGCATGAATTACCTGTGATTAATGTCACAGAAACGTAATTTGATTTCTAAAATTACCAACTGCGTATTGTCCAGTCCGGTTTAGTTGGTATAGGTTCGCTGAACGGATCGATAACAGGGGCGATCCGGGACTCCGGATCTTCGCCCAAGGCGGCGTTTCCGGAAACACCGCTTCGGCGGTTCTCTTGACTGGAAGGGAATTCAATGCTCAACGAGACGTTTCGTCTGCGTCACCATGCGCTCCGCATCCTGGGTGTGTCGGCACTCACCTCGCTGCTGCTGGCAACGCCGGCCTTTGCAGGCGAGGTTTACTTAGACGGCCTGGCCACCGCACAGACGCATCAGAAATTCATCGTGACTTACAAGGACGGCAGCAACGCGCTGGCCAGTCCCACCGCCTTGAGCACTTCGCTGCGAGACGCTGCACGCGCGGTTCCGGCCAAGGCCGGCAAGGCACTGGGCTTGAACTCGGTGCGCCGCCTGGCGCTGGGACCGGAGCTGGTCCAATCCACCCGCGCGCTGGACCGTCAGGAAGCAGAAACCCTGATGCGCCAGCTGGCCGCCGACCCCAACGTGCAGAGCGTGGAAGTCGATCAGATCCTGCATGCCACGCTGACCCCCAACGACACGCGCCTGTCCGAGCAGTGGGGCTTCGGCACCACCAACGCCGGCCTCAACATCCGCCCGGCCTGGGACAAGGCCACCGGCACCGGCGTGGTGGTGGCGGTGATCGATACCGGCATCACCACCCATGCCGACCTCAACGCCAACATTCTGCCTGGCTACGACTTCGTCAGCGACGCGACCGCTGCGCGTGACGGCAATGGCCGCGACAGCAACCCGGCCGACGAAGGCGACTGGTATGCCGCCAACGAATGCGGCACCGGTATTCCGGCCTCCAATTCCAGCTGGCACGGGACCCATGTGGCCGGCACGGTGGCTGCGGTGACCAACAACAGCACCGGCGTGGCCGGCACTGCCTTCAACGCCAAGGTGGTACCGGTGCGCGTACTGGCCAAGTGCGGCGGCTCGTTGTCGGATATCTCCGACGGCATCGTCTGGGCCTCGGGCGGCACGGTCAGCGGCATTCCGGCCAACGCCAATCCAGCCGAAGTCATCAACATGTCGCTGGGCGGCGGCGGTGCCTGTTCGTCCACCCTGCAGAACGCGATCAACGGCGCGGTCTCGCGCGGCACCACCGTGGTGGTGGCGGCCGGCAACGATTCGGCCAACGTCTCCGGCTCGTTGCCGGCCAACTGCGCCAATGTGATCGCAGTGGCCGCCACGACCTCGGCCGGTGCCAAGGCCAGCTTCTCCAACTTCGGTGCCGGCATCGATGTGTCGGGGCCGGGTCAGGCGATCCTGTCCACCCTCAATAGCGGTACCACTACCCCGGGCAGTGCCAGCTACGCCTCTTATAACGGCACCTCGATGGCGGCGCCGCATGTGGCCGGCGTGGTCGCGCTGGTGCAGTCGGTTGCGCCGACCGCGTTGACGCCGGCAGCGGTGGAGACCTTGCTGAAGAACACCGCACGTGCGCTGCCTGGTGCCTGTTCGGGCGGTTGCGGTGCCGGCATCGTCAATGCCGATGCTGCAGTGACGGCAGCCATCAGTGGCAGCAACGGTGGTGGCGGTGGCGGAACCGGCAACACGCTGACCAACGGCACCCCGGTCACCGGCCTGGGCGCTTCCACCGGCGCGGAGCTCAACTACACCATCGCGGTTCCGGCCGGCAGCGGCACGCTGACCGTGGCGATCAGCGGCGGCAGCGGCGATGCGGACCTGTACGTGCGTGCCGGCAGTGCACCGACCGACAGCACCTATACCTGCCGCCCGTACCGCAGCGGCAATGCCGAGACCTGCACCATCACTGCGCCCTCGGGCACCTACTACGTGCGCGTCAAGGCTTACAGCACGTTCTCCGGTGTGACCCTGAGAGCCAGTTACTGAGGCCCGCGTCGGCACTGCCTGGCCGTTGTCAGGCAGTGCCGGCCCGCCGCCCGTAGCCGCGTTGCCCCATCAGCGATGTATCGCCCACGTCTGCCATATCGGCAGGCGCAGGGAATGTGTTGCCGCTCGGCCGGAATGGACATCGGCCAATCGTCTCAGCGGGCGTACGCGCCCGTGCAATTCCCGGCCCGATCCGCAGTGCGCGGTGAGGGTCTGGCCATCTCGCCGCAACTGCGGCACCTCTCATAATTAAGGAACGATCGATGTCCAATGTGTCGCAACGTCGTGCGCCTGCGCGCGCGCTGGTGGTCCTGGGTGTTTCCGCGCTGACCTCGCTGCTGGCCGTGCCGGCGTTCGCCGGTCAGGTGAATCTGTCCGGGCTGGATTCGCAGCCCACGCTGGACCGTTTCATCGTCAAATACCGGGATGGCAGCAGTGCGTCGGTGAGCCCGACCTCGATGCGCGCATCGCTCAATTCCGTTGCCAGTGCGGTGCCGGCACGCGCCGGCCGTACGCTGGGCCTGAACCATGTGCGTCGTACCGCGCTGGGGTCGGAAGTGCTCAAGACCACCCGTGGCCTGGACCGCGCCGAAGCCGAGACGCTGATGCGCCGGATCGCTGCCGACCCGGGCGTGGAGTACGTGGAAGTCGACCAGATCATGTACCCGACGCTGACCCCGAACGACACGCGTCTATCCGAACAGTGGGGCTTCGGCACCACCGCATCGAGCATCAACGTGCGTCCGGCCTGGGACACCGCCACCGGTACCGGTGTGGTGGTCGCAGTGATCGACACCGGCATCACCAGCCATCCGGACCTCAACGCGAACGTGCTGCCGGGTTACGACTTCATCAGCGACGCGGCGCGTGCGCGCGACAACAACGGCCGTGACAACAATGCCGCCGACCAGGGCGACTGGCGCGCTGCCAACCAGTGCGGGACCGGCGTGGCGGCAGCCAATTCCAGCTGGCACGGCACCCATGTGGCCGGCACCATCGCGGCAGTGACCAACAACAGCACCGGCGTGGCCGGCACCGCGTTCAACGCGCGCATCGTGCCGATCCGTGCGCTGGGCCTGTGTGGCGGCACCACCTCCGACATCGCCGATGCGATCGTCTGGGCTTCCGGCGGCACGGTCTCGGGCGTTCCGGCCAATGCCAATCCGGCTGAAGTGATCAACATGTCGCTGGGCGGCAACGGCACGTGTTCCAGCACCTACCAGAACGCCATCAACGGTGCGGTCTCGCGTGGCACCACCGTGGTGGTGGCGGCCGGCAACAGCAACGCCAACGTGGCCAACTTCACCCCGGCCAGCTGCGCCAACGTGATCTCGGTGGCGTCCATCACTTCGGCTGGCGCACGTTCCAGCTTCTCCAACTTCGGCACCACCATCGACATCTCCGGCCCGGGCTCGGCGATCCTGTCCACGCTCAACACCGGCACCACCACGCCCGGCAGCGCCAGCTATGCCTCCTACAACGGCACTTCGATGGCGGCCCCGCATGTGGCTGGCGTGGTGGCGCTGGTGCAGTCGGCGGCGACCCGTCCGTTGACCCCGGCGGCGGTGGAGACCTTGCTGAAGAACACCGCGCGTCCGCTGCCCGGCGCCTGCTCGGGCGGTTGCGGTGCGGGCATCGTCAACGCGGCTGGCGCGGTCAGCCAGACCCCGTAACGCTGCGCTGACGACGCCGATGCCGGTGCTGTTGCCGGCATCACGTCGGGTCTGCCCCGACTGCACTGTCGGTGTTTTGAAACCTGCACTGCCCCGCTTCGGCGGGGCAGTGTGCGTTCGGGCATCGGCGATTGCCCGGCTGCGAGGCAGCGCCGACGGCAATGGCTGAACGAAGCGCTCGCCAGTGCAGGTTGGCCGCTTCAGTGCCGCGTGCGGCACGCCGATAGCCACCCCACGTGAGGCGCGGCGGTATGCATGCCCACGCATGGGGCAGGGCGCATTGCAGTGGCGTTAGCGCGTTGCCATCCGGGTTGCCAGATCTTTGGGGAGGGATGGATTCATGTCGTATCACTCAGTTGGCGCACTGCGCCGCGCGGCGTTCGTCTGCGCATTGTCATGCACGTTTCATGCCGCCGCTGGCGAGGTCAATCTGCAAGGGTTGAGCTCCAGCAGCACCCATCAGCGCTTCATCGTCAGCTACAAGGACCGTGTCGGCAGCAGCCGGGCGACCGGCCTGTCGGCGCCCTGGCGCGACATCGCGCGCGCCGTGCCGGAAGTGCGCGGACGTGCGCTAGGTCTGTCGGCCACGCGCCGGCTCAGTACCGGCCCGATGCTGCTGGTGGCCGACCGCAAGCTGGACCGCGTGGATTCGGAAAGCCTGATGCGGCGTCTTGCCGCCGACCCGGCCGTTAAACGCGTGGAAGTAGACATCCTGATGCGGCCGTTGCTGGTGCCCAACGACCCGGGCGTACCGCAGCAGTGGGCGATGGGCGCGACCGCCGCCAGCCTCAACGTGCGCCCGGCCTGGGACCGTTCCACCGGCAAGGGCATCGTGGTGGCGGTGATCGACACCGGCATCACCAACCATCCGGACCTCGCGGCCAACGTGTTGCCCGGTTACGACTTCATTATCGACCCTGCAATCGCGCGCGACGGCAATGCGCGCGATGCGACTGCCGCTGACCAGGGCGACTGGGCGGCGGCCAACGAATGCGGACCCGGCGCATCGGCCTCCAATTCCAGCTGGCATGGCACGCATGTGGCGGGCATCGTGGCAGCGGTGGGCAACAACGCGGTGGGTGTTGTCGGCACTGCCTTCAATGCCAAGATCCTGCCGCTGCGCGTGCTGGGGCGATGCGGCGGCTACATGTCCGATATCGCCGATGCGATCGTGTGGGCGTCGGGCGGCAAGGTGAACGGCGTGCCGAACAATCCGAACCCGGCCACGGTGATCAATTTGTCGCTGGGCGGCTTCGGCACGTGCTCGACGACGTTGAGCAATGCCATCACCGCTGCGGTGACGCGCGGCAGCGCGGTGGTGGTGGCCGCCGGCAACAGCAATATGGATGTCTCCACCAGCGTACCGGCCAATTGCCCGAACGTGATCGCGGTGGCGGCCACCACCTCGTCCGGCGCCAAGGCCAGCTTCTCCAACTTCGGTAAGGGCGTGGATATCGCCGCGCCCGGGCAATCGATCGTGTCCACGCTCAATACCGGCACCACGGTACCGGGCAACGCCGCGTACGCGGTATACAGCGGCACCTCGATGGCGGCGCCGCATGTGGCAGGCGTGGTAGCGTTGATGCAGTCGGTAGCACTGAATCCGCTGACCCCGGCAACGGTGAAGGCTCTGCTCAAGAGCAGCGCACGGCCACTGCCGGTCGCCTGCCCCCAGGGCTGCGGGGCAGGGCTGGTGAATGCCGATGGCGCGGTGACGGCGGTGATCGATTCGACCACCTTGACCAGGAATGTGGCACGCACCGGGCTGAGCGCGGCGCTCTCCGATTCGCTGTATTACCAGGTCAACGTGCCGGCCGGCACGCGCTCGCTCAAAGTGACGCTTGCCGGTGGCAGCGGCAATGCCGACCTCTCCGTGCGGGCGGGCGCGCTGCCCACCGATGCGGCCTACAGCTGCCGCAGCATGCTGCCGGGCAATGGCGACAGCTGCACGCTGGCCGCGCCCGCGGCGGGCATCTATTACGTGCGCTTGAAGGCGACGCTGGGCTTTTCTGCGGTCAGCGTCACTGCGGCGTATTGAGCGATCCCGGCGCGATGGTGTTGCCGCGCCGGGCAGATGCTGAAACCTCTGGATCGCGAGCACTGGTCAGTGCACGCGGACGTGCGCTGCGACGTCGGTCAGAGGTCGCAGTGGGCGACTGCGATGTACACGGTAGGCCCTGGATTCTCAGTGTCGGACGCGCGCACCGACCGGTGCGCGCGGCATCGTGGTGTATGCGCTCACTCGCACAGCAGGCAGGCGCGCCCAGTCAGTGTGTGCAACAGCTGGTCGCCCGGCAATTCCAGCAGCAAACCGCGTTGCCCGGCGTTGATCCACAGCGACGGTGCATCCAGCGCGGTGGCTTCGATCAGCACCGGCGTCTGACGTTGCTGCCCGAGCGGGCTGATGCCGCCGACCTTGTAACCGGTGCGCCGTTCGGCATCGGCCACCTCCATCATGCGCGCCGACTTGCCGCCGTATGCGCTGGCCAATTTCTTCAACGACACCCGGCGATCGCATGGGATCACCACGCACACGGCCTGGTCGTCGACCCAGGCCATCAGCGTTTTCAGCACCGTATGCGGCGCCAGCCCCAGCGCGTTGGCCGCTTGCAATCCCTTCGCGTCGGCATCGGCCTGGTACGCGTAGGGATGCAGCACATAGGCCACGCCGGCTGCGTCCAATGCTGCGGTCGCGCGGGTCGCCTTGCTCATCGCTTCAGAGCGACTCGAAGCGGTTGGCGGCGACGTTCTTGCGCACCTTTTCCGGGTTCCAGATCCGCCCGTTCATGGCGATATACACGCCGGCCGGCAGCGACTGCACGGCGCCGACTGCGCAGCCGATATTGAATTCGGCATCCGAGCCGCGGAAGCGCGCCGGGTTGAGCGCGCCGGTCATCACAATGGTCTTGTCGGCGATCGATTGCAGCACCTTGCCGGTTTCCACCATCGAATCGGTGCCGTGGGTGATCAGCACGTGGCGCGTCGGCTGGGCAGCGATGGTGGCGCGCACCAGTTCGCGGTCGGCAGCGTTGATGTGCAGCGAATCCTTGCGGATGATCGGGATCACAGAGAAGCGGAAGGTCACGCCCAGTTCCTGGAGGATCTGGCCGATCTGCGGGTCGCCGATCTGGTAGTCCGATTTGTCGTCGAAGTAGATCTTGTCGATCGTGCCACCGGTGGTGACGATCAGGAGGTCTTCCATTGCTGGGAATCCTTAAAGCGGGTGGTGCAGTGTGAGATGCAAACGAGACGTCCCATGCTGCGATGAAGCAGCCAGGCGACGCAGCATCGGCGCGGTATAAAAACGCGCGAGGGTCGCCATGATACGACCCCGGCGCGCGCGCTGCAGGACGCTGGGCTAGCGCGCTGCGCGCCGCTTGCCGAACCGCGCCGCCACGCCCGGGCCGCTGACCAGCGCCACCACCAGCAGGGCCAGCAGCAATTCCAGCCACGCCAGCCCACGCGCTTGCGGCTGGCTCCAGGCCGCCATCACGCCATGACTGAACCAGCCCAGCGCGAACACCCCTGCCCAGAACCGCGCGAGCGCACTGCGCAGCGCCAGCGCGGCCAACAGCGCCGGCGGCAACGCGAATACCAGCAGTGCTGCGGTGCGATGGCGGTCGTCGTGAAACCAGACCACGAACACCACCGCCAGCGCCAGCAGTGCGGCGGTCAGCAGCCAATGCAGGGCGCGCAGGCTCATGGGCTGGCCAGCCGCCGCGCGATATCGGCCACCCGGCGGCCGAGCGCGCGCGCCAGCAGGGCTTCGTCGTCGCTGGGCTGCGGGTCGCCGGCTGCGCCGGAGACATGGCTGGCGCCATAAGGCGTGCCGCCGCTGGTGGTGTGGCTCAGCGCAGCTTCGGTAAACGGAATGCCGACGATCAGGCAGCCGTGATGCAACAGCGGCAATTGCATCGACAACAGCGTGGACTCCTGGCCGCCGTGCATCGAGGCGGTGGAGGTGAACACGCCCGCCGGTTTGCCGGCCAGTGTGCCGCTGGCCCATTCGGCGCCCAGGCTGTCGAGAAAATGCTTCATCGGCGCGGCCATGTTGCCGAAGCGGGTCGGGCTGCCCAGCAGCAAGCCGCTGCAATCGGCCAGATCGGCCTTGTCCACATACGGCGCGCCATCGTCCGGCACCGGCGGGGCGCTGGTCTGGGTGACCGCCGCCACCGGCGGTACCGTGCGCAGCCGCGCGCTCATGCCGGGCACTTCGCCGATGCCGCGCGCGATCTGCCGCGCCAACCGCGCCACCGAACCGCCACGGCTGTAATACAGCACCAGAATCTCCGCCATCGCGCATCTACCGCTTGTGTGAGTTGCCGCAGTATCGGCGATGGCGCGGTCGGGCTGCACGCCGCAGGTGCGACAAGGCCGCGATGACGGCGCATCGGGTACCCTTGCGCGATGTCGCGTGTGAACAAACTCCACCAATGGAAAGAACGTCTGCGCGACCGCGCGCGGACGGTCAGTTTCGGCCGCTTCCTGTGGCGCCGCTTTCTCGATGACCGCCTGTTCCAGGCCGCCGCGTCGCTCGCCTACACCACGGTGTTTGCGCTGGTGCCGTTGGCAATTGTGGTATTCGGGGTGCTGTCGGCGTTTCCGGCCTTCAACGAGTGGAAGGACGCGCTGACCGATTTCATCTTCAACAACTTCGTGCCCGGCGCAGCGCGCTCGGTGCAGAACTATCTCAACCGTTCGCTGGAAGATCTGGGCAAGTTCACCGTGGCCGGTATGGTCGCGCTGGTGGCTTCGTTGCTGATCACCCTGCACAGCATCGAGCAGACCTTCAACAGCATCTGGCGCGTGGCTGCCGCGCGGCCCAAGGTGACGCGGTTTTTGATTTATTGGACCGTGCTGACCCTGGGCACGATGCTGGCGGCCGCCTCGATGGCGATGGCCGCCTACGTGTTCGCGCTGCCGCTGTTCCGCACCACCGAAGGTCAATGGCTGGCCGAATTCGCCTGGCGGCTGGCGCCGATGGCGGTGGAATTCGTCTGCATCGTGCTGATCTACCGCGTGGTGCCGCAGCATGCGGTGCGCCTGCGGCATGCACTGCCGGGCGCGCTGCTGGCGGTGATCCTGATGGAGATCGTCAAATGGGGCTTCGGTTTTTATCTGGGCAATTTCCAGACCTATCAGCGCATCTACGGCGCGTTGTCGGCGCTGCCGATCCTGCTGTTGTGGATCTATCTGAGCTGGGTGTCGGTGTTGCTGGGCGCGTCGTTGGCCTCTTCGATGGCGGCGTTCCGCTATCAACCCGAAGCCATGCGCCTGCCGCCTGGCTTTGAAATCTATGGCTTGTTGCGCTTGCTCGGCCGTTTTCGCCAGGCGCGCATCCACGGCAACGGGCTCGACGAAGACCGCATCCTGGCGCTGGAACCCATGCTCACCGATACGCTGATGCAGGAGCTGCTGTGCGAGCTCAAACGCATCCGCCTGCTGCGCCGCGACGAACGTGGGCATTGGTTGCTGGCGCGCGATCTGGACGTGGTGCCGCTGGCCGAACTCTACGAAAGCTGCCAACTGCGGGTGCCGATCGAAGACCGCCCGTTGCCGTGTCGCGACGATGCCTACGGCCAGGCTGCCGCCGCTGCGTTGGAGCAATTGCGTCAACCGCTGCGTAGCGTGCTGGCGCAACCGGTCGGCGACCTCTACACCCATCTTCCCGGAGATCTTCCATGACCCTGCGCCTTGTGCGCGGCGCCTGTGCGCTGCTGTTGCCGCTGTTGTTGATGACCGCCTGCAAGCCCACCGGCGAGGGCGCCCCCGCCGCCGACACCGGCACTGCGCCTGCAGCAGCCCCCCAGGTGCCGGACAAACCTGCCGCAGCCGCAGACCCGGCAACTGCGCCCGATACCTCGGTGGTGCAGCAGACCGCCGAGATGCCGAAGTTGTCGCTGCCCACCGTCACTGGCGAGGCCTACGACCTGGCTGCGCATCGCGGCAAGTGGGTGGTGGTCAATTTCTGGGCCACCTGGTGCGCACCGTGCCTGAAGGAGATGCCGGAGCTCTCGGCGCTGCACACCATGCGCGACAGCATCGAAGTGGTGGGCCTGGCCTACGAAGACATCACCAGCGCCGACATGCAGGCGTTTCTGAAAGATCACCCGGTGTCGTATCCGGTGGCCATTCTCGACCCCTACCAGCCGCCACAGGACTTCGCCACGCCGCGCGGCTTGCCGATGACCTATCTGATCGGCCCGGATGGCAAGGTCGCCAAGCAGTTCCTCGGCCCGGTCACCGCGCGTGATATCGAAACCGCCGTGGGCATCACCGGCAAGGCCGGCTGATGCAGGCGGCGCGCTTCGTCGTCACCGGCGTGGTGCAGGGCGTGTGGTTCCGCGCCTCCACCCGCGAGCGTGCCGTTGCACTGGGCGTGCGCGGACATGCGCGCAATCAGGCGGACGGCAGCGTGGAAGTGATCGCCGCCGGTACCGATGCCGCGTTGAACGCGCTGGAAACCTGGCTCTGGCAGGGCCCGCCAGCGGCCAAGGTCGCGACCGTGACGCGCACGCCTTGCGCGATGCCGCCGACTGAAGACTTTGTAACTGGCTGAGCATTCGCCGTTGGAGCAGGGCAACAGACTTGCATGGCCTCGCCGATAACCTTCTCAACGCGATCACAGCGTGCAGGGGGAATGTATGGCCGCTCCATCTCAAGACCGCAATGACAGGCACGTGTTGCCTGCACACCGCAGCAACCGTCAACTGACGCAGCTCGCGCCGTGGTTGTATCTCGGCGTGCTGCTGGGCAGCGGCTGGTTGTTGTTCCTGCAACCGCAGACCCGCGTGCTGCAACCGGAGCAGGCGGCTACGAGCTGGTTGCTGGCCTGGATCTTCGGCGGCATCGTGATTGGCGCGGTGCTGTGGAGCCTGCGGCTGGCGCGCGACGGCCTGGGGCAGGCGTCTTCGGCCAGCTATCCCATGTCTGCACGCCTGCCCGATTCGTGGACGGACGCCTACGCTGCCTTGCTGCGCCCGGCCAACGCTGCGCCGCTCTCCGCGCCCAAGCCCGACCCGGCCGATACCCAGCGCGGCGCGGCCTGGCACCGGTTCGGCGGCGGCATGCTCAGCGTGGAAAACTTCGATCCCAACGACGCCACCCGCGCGCCCTGGGACAACCTGGACGCGCAGACCTGCATCGCCCGTCTGGACGATGTGCGCCCGGCCTGGCAGAACGCCAGCGCCAACCGCGCGCTGCAGCAGGAGCGTCGCTACTGGCTGGATGTGGTGCTGTCGCTGCTCGATCACGGCGTCACCCGTCCGCTGCAGGACGGCTATCTACCCGATACCGCCACGCTGCGTACCGAGCGCTTCCTGCTCGGCGCCGACGCCGGCCCGATCGTGCTGGCCGATGTGCCGGCGTTGTTTGCACGCCGATTGGCGCTGGCCATCGAGACCATGCCGACGCCGCAGCGCGAGGCCGCTGGCGTGCAGTGGCGTTTGCTACAGCAACTACACGGTCTGGTCGCCGAAAGCCGCATGCTGGACGAGCGTTCGCAGGTCATCCAGGTGCTGGCGTGGAATCCGGACGTGGACCTGGATCAGGTCGAAGTGGCCTATATCCTGGCCGCCGAGTACCGCCAGGGCATGCGCGACTGGTTGCGCCGCGCCGCGCTGGTGCGTCTGCCCGACAGCGCACTGCGCCTGGACGAAGTGCTGCTGTCGTCCTGTAGCCCGCTCGGCGCGCAGGCCGACGACGTCGATTACATCGAGGCGATGCGGCCACTGCACCGCGGTTTCATGCAGCTGTTCAGTCAGCGCCTGAGTCAGTTGGTGCTGCAGGCCGAGCAGGCCGAGCGTCAGGCCGGCCTGTATCCGTTGCCGCGGACCACCGCTGCCAGCGACGAACTCTCTCAGGACTGGCCGGCGTAATCGTCGATCGGTTCCAGCACGCCATAACGTTCCTTGTGCGGTTTGCCGTCCAACGGCGGCAGCTGCACTTTTTCTTCGGGCACCTTGGTGTCCGGCAGCCGATCCAGCAGGTCGCGGATCAGGCTCAATCGGCCCAGCTTCTGGTCGTTGAATTCCACCAGCGTCCACGGTGCGTCCGGCGTATGCGTCACCTCAAGCATGCGCTCGCGTGCAGCGGTGTAGTCGTCGTACTTGCTGCGTGACTGCAGATCCACCGGCGAAAGCTTCCAGCCCTTGAGCGGATCTTCGTGGCGTTCGGCAAAGCGCTGTTCTTGCTCGGCCTGATCCACGCACAGCCAATACTTGAACAGCAAAATGCCGTCGTCGACCAGCAGTTGTTCGAAGCGCGGCGCCTGCTCAAGAAATGCCTCGTATTGGGCGTCGGTGCAGTAGCCCATCACCCGTTCCACGCCGGCGCGGTTGTACCAGCTGCGATCCATCAGCACCAACTCGCCGGCCGCCGGCAGATGCGCCACATAGCGCTGGAAATACCACTGCGTGCTTTCGCGATCATTGGGTGTCGGCAACGCTACCACCCGGCATTGGCGTGGATTGAGATGGCTGGCGATGGTCTGGATCACACCGCCCTTGCCGGCGGTATCGCGGCCTTCCACCAGCACCAGTGCGCGCTGGTTGGTATGCCGCAGCCAGCGCGCCATGTTGACCAGTTCAAGCTGCAGCGGTGGCAGCAGTTTTTTGTAGGCCTTGCGTTTCAGGTGCGACATGCGCGTTCCAACAGCGATGGAGCGCGCAGGCTATTCACCCAGACGTGGACGCAGTGTCGCCAGATTGCAAGGCTTGGTGCGCGCATCCAGTTGTGCACGCACGATCTTTTCCCATGCCGTGCGGCAGGCCGAGGTGGAGCCGGGCAGGCAGAACACGAAGCTGTGATTGGCCAGGCCTGCGAATGCGCGCGACTGCAATGACGAGGTGCCGATTTCCTCCACGCTGATGGCGCGAAACAATTCGCCAAATCCGGGCATGGTCTTGTCCAGCAACGGCGTGATCGCCTCCGGCGTGCTGTCACGGCCGGTGAAGCCGGTGCCGCCGGTGATCAGGATGCCGTCGACCTGCGCATCGGCAATCCAGTTCGAGACGATCGCGCGCATGCGGTAACGGTCGTCCGGGCATAACGCGCGTTCGTGCAGCACGTGACCGTCGTAAGTGAGGGCCTCGACCAGATAATCGCCGGAGCGGTCATCGGCCAGGCTGCGGCTGTCGGACACCGTCAGCACGCACAGGTGCAAGGGAATGAAGTCGAGATTGGAAGGCATGCCGCCAGCCTAGCGAGCCTGGACGGCCGGGTACAGCAGTACGGCGTGAAGCCGCACAACGTCAGTCGCAGTTGAGGATCCGCTGATACTGGCAATTAGCAACGGACAGTTCGTGGCAAATCGATAAGCCGCTCTCCCTGGGGGCGAGAAGGCACAGCTTGCGCGCCACTGGTGTGCGTGCCGCCGAGCGCCCACGCCGCAAGGTTGGACGCCCCTCTCCCTCCGGGAGAGGGGTTGGGGTGAGGGTACGTCCAGGCGCGCCGTGTCAGTTGCCGGCTTCGGTAAGGGCGGCAGCGCGGCCGGGGACTGGCTCCTCGGCTCGGTCAGACATCCTGTCTGACTCGCCGCCGCGGCACATCCCTGTGCCGCTCTCCGCCAATCCCCGGCCACGCTGCCGCCTCGGCGCGTTATTGCTGTGACTTACGTTGTTGCCGTGGCTTGGAAAGTGTTGAGCAAAGAAAGTTTTGAGTAGCTTACTGACGAGTCGCTCTAGAGCCCCTCTCCCGCTGGGAGAGGGGCTGGGGTGAGGGTACGGCGGAAGACAGCTATCTACTTTGAAAATAAGAAGCCCCCACTAATTAACTAGCCAACCATGCCGCCCCGCCACCCCACGTACCAACTGCGCGAGCTCATCGGCAAACCCATCCATCTCAAACACCCCAGACTCCCGCCGCAGCACATCCACCCGCTCACGCAACGCCATCAGCGCCGCCGGATCACTCGCCAACGCCACCGCCTTGGCAACAAACGCGGCATCGTCGGCCACATTCATCTCAGCCAACCCAAGATGATGATTCAAGCTGCCGGCTACGCGCGCCGCAAACGTCTCCCCAGGCGTCGTCAATACCGGGCAACCCGCCCACAACGCATCCGATGCGGTGGTATGCGCGTTGTAAGGATGCGTATCCAAAAATAAATCCGCATGCCGGTAGCGCGCCAGATACTGCGCATGCGGCAACTTCGGCATGAACACCAACCGCTGCGCATCCACGCCCTGCAACTGCGCCACCGCACGCAAGCGCGCGTCGGCCTCACCTGGCCCGGACAACAACCACAGCACGCTATCTGGCACCGCGCGCAGCACCGCCAGCATGCGTGCCATGCTGCGCGGATTGAGTTTGTAGCTATTGTTGAAGCAGCACAGCACCACGCCCTGCTCGGGCAAGCCGCACTGTGTACGCGACGGCGGTTCGGCGACCACGCGCGAGGTGTCCGATGGCTGAAATGCACCTTGTAAGCGCAACACGTGCTCGCTGTAGAACGGCTCCAGTGACGGCGGCAGCGCGAATGCATCGCCCAGCACGTAGTCCATCCACGGCGCGCCGGATGTGCCCGGATACGCCAGCCAGTTGAGTTGCACCGGCGCTGGCCGCAGCGCGAACACTTCCGGTCGCCCGCCGCCGCCCCAGCCGCGTAGATCGAACAACAGATCGATGCCCTGGTCGCGGATGTGCTGCGCAGTGGCCAGATGCCCGAGCGCGGTGACATCGTGCAAGGTCGTGGCTTGCGCCAGGCGCGCGCGAATCTCGCTGTGGTCATCATGGCTGGTCGCAAACAGATGCAGGTGCAAGGTCGGCTGACGCCGCTGCAGCGCTTCGAATAACGCCACTGTCAGCAAGCCGGTGGGATGTGCACCAAACCCATTGGAGACGAAGCCGACTCGCAACGCGCCCTGGCGGCGCACGGCAGTCGGTGGGAGCGGGCGCAGGACGGAAGCAATCGTCTGCGCGCGCGTTCGTGCACACGCGAGCTGTTCGGCAGCGCTGGCGTCCTCGCTCAGGAAGGCGAATGGCTCCACCGCCGCAGCGCCCTGCGCCACGGCGGCACGCACCTGCGCAGCCAGTGCATCCAGCTCGCGCCAATCGCACAGGCGGCGGCGCCAGTTGAGCAATTGCGCAGTGATGTAGGGCTCGTCGGGCAGCAATTGATGTGCACGCGTATACGCGGCCGCTGCAGCTTCGGCCTGGCCCGCGTCTTCCAATGCATGCCCAAGCCACAATGCGATGCCAGGATGCTGTGGCACGAGGTCCGATGCCTGCTGCAACAATGCCGCCGCCTCGGCATGCCGTTGCTGCGCCCAGCGCACCCGTCCAAGCCGCGCCACCGCTTCCGGATGGCCCGGATGCAGTGCAATTGCACGTTGCACCGCGGCTTCGCCGGCAGCGATCGCGCCCATGCCGAGTTCGGCGTCGGCCAGCATCAGCCAGGCGATGAAATCACTGGGCTGGTGCTGCACCGCCTCGCGCAGCTGCAACAGCTCGCGCGGGACCTGTGCACTCACGGGCTGTCGCTCAACCGCGCCAGTTCGTCAGCCTGATGTTCGTGCAGTAAGCGTGCGATCAAGGCGTCCAGATCGCCTTCGATGATGTTGGGCAGGTCGTACAACGTGAGGCCTTCCACGCGATGGTCAGTGATGCGGCCCTGCGGGAAGCTATAGGTGCGGATGCGTTGGCTACGGTCGCCGCTACCTACCTGCAATTTGCGCGTCTGCGCTTCGGCCGCCGCCGCCTTGCTGCGCTCCGCTTCCACCAGTTGCGCCTTCAGGCGCTTCATCGCCTTGTCGCGATTGGCGTGCTGGCTGCGCTCTGTCTGGCATTCCACCACCACGCCGCTGGGCACGTGGGTGATGCGGATCGCCGATTCGGTCTTGTTGACGTGCTGGCCGCCGGCGCCGGACGAGCGAAAGGTATCGACCTTCAAATCCGCCGGATTGATCACGATCTCTTCCACATCGTCGGCTTCGGGAATGATCGCCACCGTGGCGGCAGAGGTGTGGATACGGCCCTGCGATTCGGTGGCCGGCACGCGCTGCACGCGGTGCGTGCCGGATTCGAACTTCAATCGCGAATACGCACCGCGCCCGACCACCCGTGCCACCACTTCCTTGTAGCCGCCGTGTTCGCCGGGGCTGTCGGATTCGATCTCGACCTTCCAGCCCTGACGCTCGGCATAGCGGGCATACATGCGGAACAGATCGCCGGCAAAGATTGCCGCCTCGTCGCCGCCGGTGCCGGCGCGCACTTCCAGAAACAGATTGCCTTCGTCGCGCGGGTCGCGCGGTACCAGCAGCAGGGCCAGCTGCGCATCCAGCTCCTCTAGGCGTGCCTGAGCGGCGGCGATTTCCTCTTCGGCCAGCTCGCGCATTTCCGGGTCGTTGCGCATGGCTTCGGCTGCGCTCAGGTCGGCTTTGGCGCGCGCTTCGTCTTCCAGGGCGACGGCCACCGGCTCCAGCTGCGACAGCTCGCGCGACAGCGTGCGGAACTTGTCGTTGTTGCTCACTACCTCGGGGTCGGAGAGCAGGTGCTGCAGTTCTTCGCGGCGCTCGGCCAGCGCTTCGAGCTTACGGCGCAGGGTCGGCGTCATCAGTCCTCACGATCGGGGTAGCTACAGGGGGATGTTGGTAACCGGGTTTTTCCGGAAACAGCCGGTCGGCCGCGCTGGTCAGTTCCAGGTCGTTGTTGAGCGCCGCATCGCGTAATGCGGCAGTTGGCGGATGCAGCAAACGGTTGGTCAGCGCATGCGCCAGTTGTTCCAGGACTTCATCGGCTGGCTTGCCGTTGTGCAATTGCTGGCGTGCCTTGGCCAGCAATTCGTCGCGGGTGCTGTCGCCGAACGCGCGCAGCCGTTTGAGCGGCGCCTGGCGCGCGTTGGCCTGCACCGTTTCGACATAGCGCGCGACCTGCAGATCGATGATCGCTTCGGCCTGGTCGGCGGCCTCGCGGCGGCCGCGGCGGTTGTCTTCCACCGCGCGTTCCAGGTCGTCCACCGTGTACAGGTAGGCATCGCCGAGCTCGGTCACCGAGGCCTCGATATCGCGCGGCACTGCCAGGTCGAACAACAGCATCGGCTTGCGTTTGCGCGCGCGTAGCGCCTGTTCCACCTGCACCCGGGTCACGATTGGCTCGCGTGCGGCAGTAGCCGAAAACACCACGTCGGCCTCGGCCAGATGGCGGTCCAGATCGGTCAGCGGCAATGCATAGCCACCGTGCTGGCTGGCCAGCGTCTGCGCATGTGCCAGCGTGCGATTGGCGATCAGTAGCCTGCGTACGCGACCTTCGCTCAGATGCTTGGCGGCCAGCTCGATGGTCTCTCCGGCGCCGATCAGCAGCACCGTGGATTCGTTGAGGCGGGCAAACGATTCCTGCGCCAGCCGCACCGCGGTGGAGGCGACCGACACCGGATTGGCACCGACACGGGTGTCGGTACGCGCACGCTTGGCCACCGAAAAGGTCTGCTGGAACAACCGGTCCAGCCCGCTTCCCAGTGCGCCATGCGCACGTGCTACCGCCCAGGCGTCCTTCACCTGACCCAGAATCTGCGGCTCGCCCAGCACCATCGAATCCAGCCCGGTGGCGACGCGAAACAAATGCCGCACCGCCGCTTCTTCCTGATGCTGATACAGATAACCGCTCAAGCCCGGCGCATGTGTCTCCAGCCAGGTCACCAGGCTGTGCGGGTCGTCGGCCATCGCGTACAGCTCGGTGCGGTTGCAGGTGGACAGCAACGCGGCCTCGCGCACCTGCGGCAACGCGCGCAAGGATTCGAGCGCGCGCGGCAGCGCCTCACCTGCGAACGCCGCGCGTTCGCGCAGGTCCACAGGTGCGGTCTGGTGATTCAGTCCGAGCACCCACAACGTCATTGTTCAGTTGCTTGCGATAAGCTGGCGGCCATTCAGGGCCCCATTTTACGGCCCGGTTGCCCCCGATGCCTGTACCGATTCGCATCCTGAGTGTTCTTTTGCTGGTAGCAGTCTCCGCCAACGCCATTGCAGCACCCAAAAAAGCTCCGCCCACGTCGCCGACCAGCAGCGCCGGCACCACGTCGCTGGAACCCGTGCTCGCCGGTGAATTCGCCTTGCAGGCCGGGCAGTTGGACGATGCCGCCCGCGCCTATCTGGACGCAGCCAAGGCCGAAGCCGGCGACGCCGGGCTGGCCGAACGCGCCGCCCGCATTGCCATGCTGGCCAACGACGATGCCCGCGCGGTCGAAGCCCTGGCGCTGTGGCGCGCGCGCGCGCCCTCGTCGATGGCCATGCGCAGCACCGAAGCCTCGCTGGCCCTGCGCCGCAACGACCTGCGCACCGCACGCCGCGATCTGCTTGGCCTGCTCAAGGAGCCCGACCCGCGCGGCTGGCGCTTCGCGCTGATCGCCCTGGCCAACGGCGGGCGCGAGCCGGAAGCCTCGGCCGACGCGCTCGAAGACCTAGTCAAGGCTGGCGCCATCCCCAATCAGATCGAAGCCTGGCAGGAATTCGGCCGCCTCGCCCTGCGCATGGAGCGCCCGGCGCTGGCCAAGCGCATTGTCGACGAAGTAGTGCGCCGCTTCCCCGAAGAGCCGCGCGTGGCCTTGTTGCACGCCACGCAGCTGCAGCAGGAAGGCAAGAACGACGACGCGCTGGCGCTGCTGAAGAACATCGAGCCGCAGGCGGTGAAGGACTCCGAGCTGCGTGGTGCGCTGGCATTCGCCTACGACGCCATGGGCCAGACCGAGGCGGCTGCACGAGTGCTCTCGACCGGGCCGCAGGACACCCAGACCTACGGGCTGCGTGCCTCCATGCTCGCCAAGGAAAAGGACCGCACCTCGCTGGAGGCGCTGTACGGCGAGCTCAAGCGCAACGCCACCAAGCCCGATCCGGACCGTCGCTTGCTGCTCGGCAAGATCGCCGAGTTCCTCAAGCGTTACGACGAAGCAGTGGAGTGGTATCGCGGCGTGCCCGGCGGCCCGCAGCTGAGCGAAGCGCGTCTGCGCGCGGCCAGCGCACTGTACGAACTGGGCCGCAAGCCCGAGGCGCTTGCCGAAGCCCGCGCGCTGCAGGGCGACGCCAGCGCCGACGACGATGCGCGTCGCGACGCCTATGTGCTCGAAGCCGAGCTGCACCAACGTGCCGGCGATGCACCGGGGGAACTGGATGCTTTCGAGCGCGGCCTGGCTGCATACCCGGACGACGGCGCGCTGCTGTACGCCCGCGGCCTGGCCTGGGAACGCCGCGACGACGTCCCCCGTGCCGAGGCCGATCTGCGCAAGATCCTGGTCGCCGAGCCGGAAAATGTCGGGGCGCTCAACGCGCTGGGCTACACCCTGGCCGACCGCACCACCCGTTACAAGGAAGCGCTGGCGCTGATCGACCGCGCCCGCACTGCCGATCCGGACAACCCGGCCATCGTCGACAGCTACGGCTGGGTGCTGTACCGCATGGGTCGCCTCAAGGAAGCCCTGGTGCAGCTGCGCCGCGCCTGGGCGCTGGTCAAAGACCCGGAAATCGCCGCGCATGTCGGCGAAGTGCTGTGGGTCAGCGGCAAGCAGGACGAGGCACGGCGCTATTTCGATGAAGCGCGCCGTCTCGATCCCGACAACCGCGCGCTGCAACGCGCCGTGGAAAAGTTCGGGCTATGAGGGGTGGTGTAGTCCGCGCACTGGCCCTGAGCGGGCTGGTGCTCGCAGGCTTGTCCGGCTGCGTGAGCGTGCCGCGCGGGCAGGGCAGTGGTGCGGCCGTGGTCGAGCAGGTCTCCGATAGCGCGCGTCAGGCCGAAGCCGTACGTCAGGCCTGGTTGCAGGCGCACCCGAACTGGTCGTTCCAGGGCCGGGTGGCGATCAGCAAGGGCAGCAATGGCGGCAGCGGCCGCATCGACTGGCAGCAGGACGGCCCGCGCTATCGCGTGCAGCTCAGCGCGCCGGTGACCCGGCAGAGCTGGGTGCTCACCGGCGACACCACCACCGGCGCCGGGCGTTTGGAAGGCCTGGAAGGCGGTCCGCGCAGCGGTTCCGATGCCGAGCAGGTATTGCTGGAAGCAACCGGATGGACCATCCCGGTCAACCAGATGCCCGATTGGGTGCGCGCACTGCGGATCGCCGATGCGGGCGCCGAACGCGTGGATCTGGATGCTGCCGGCCGCCCACGCACCGTACAGCAGGACGGTTGGGTCATCGAATTTCTCGCCTGGGCCCCGGCCAGCGCCGGCCAGCCCGAGCTGCCGCAGCGCATCGAGGCCCGCAACGGCGAGGCCAAGGTGCGCCTGCTGGTCGACCAATGGACGGTCTCGCCCTGATGTCAGCGTTGGAAGCGGGCTGGTCGGCGTGGCCTGCGCCGGCCAAGCTCAATCTGTTTTTGCAGATCGTCGGCCGTCGCGCCGATGGCTATCACCTGCTGCAAACCGTGTTCCGGCTGCTGGACTGGGGGGACACCATTCATCTTCGTTTGCGCAGCGACGGCCTGATCCGGCGCATCGGCGACAGTCTGCCGGGCGTGGCCGAGGACGATGATCTGGTGATCCGCGCCGCGCGCCTGCTGCAATCCAGCGCTGGCGCGCAGGCCGGCGCCGACATCCGGGTCGACAAGCGCATCCCTGCCGGCGGCGGTTTCGGCGGCGGGTCGTCGGATGCGGCCACCGTGCTGGTCGCGCTCAATGCCTTGTGGGGACTGGGTTTGCCGGTCGATGCCCTGGCCGAGCTAGGCCTGCGCCTTGGCGCCGACGTGCCGGTGTTCGTGCGCGGACACAACGCCTGGGCCGAGGGCATCGGGGAACAACTGACCCCGATCAGCCTCTCGAAAGCCTCCTATGTGCTGGTCGATCCAGGCATTCACGTGCCCACACCTGTTTTATTTCAATCACAGGAATTGACGCGGGATGCTGCGCCCGTGAAAATAGCGGACTTCGCTTCGGGTTCTCTGCTCGACAATGCGTTCGAGCCGGTCCTCCGGCGCCGTGAACCCGCCATCGAGGCGGTGTTCCAGGCGCTTTCCAGGATCGGGACGTCGCGTTTGACCGGGTCAGGGAGCGGTTGTTTCGTCGAATTCGCCACGCGCGCTGCTGCAGAGCAGGCCTTGGCGCAATTGCCGGACAACCTGAGGGCGTGGGTCGTGGAAGGTGCAGCGCACTCGCCACTGCTCGACGCACTGGACGCGAGACAAGTTTGATGCAGGGGCGTCGCCAAGAGGCCCAAGGCACCAGGTTTTGATCCTGGCATTCGTAGGTTCGAATCCTACCGCCCCTGCCATTTTATGCAGGTCCCTCTGCAACAGCCCGCACATCCATGTGCGGGGATTGAAAGAAAAGCAAAGCCTGGCATTGGTTCGGCTTTATTCCGCTCCACCATCGACCCACCCGCTCTTTGCCGCCGCCCGAGAGATCCCATGCAAGACCAACGTAATCTGCTGGTGTTCTCCGGCAATGCCAACAAGCCGCTTGCCAAGAGCATCTGCAAGGAGCTTGGCGTTCGCATGGGCAAGGCGCTGGTCACGCGCTTCTCCGATGGCGAAGTGCAGGTCGAAATCGAAGAGAGCGTGCGCCGGCAGGAAGTGTTCGTCATCCAGCCGACCTGCGCGCCGAGCGCCGAAAACCTGATGGAGCTGCTGGTGCTGATCGATGCGCTCAAGCGCGCCAGCGCCGCATCGGTGACTGCGGTGATTCCGTACTTCGGTTACTCGCGCCAGGATCGCCGCATGCGTTCCTCGCGCGTGCCGATCACCGCCAAGGTCGCCGCCAAGATGATCTGCGCGATGGAGGCCGACCGCGTGTTGACGGTCGATCTGCATGCCGACCAGATCCAGGGCTTTTTCGATGTTCCGGTCGACAACGTCTACGCCTCGCCGCTGCTGCTGGCCGACATCTGGCGCGCTTACGGCACCGATAACCTGATCGTGGTCTCGCCGGACGTGGGCGGTGTGGTGCGCGCGCGCGCCGTCGCCAAGCGTCTGGACGATGCGGACCTGGCCATCATCGACAAGCGCCGTCCGCGCGCCAATGTCGCCACGGTGATGAACATCATCGGCGACGTGCAGGGCAAGACCTGCGTGCTGGTGGACGATCTGGTCGATACCGCCGGCACCTTGTGTGCAGCCGCTGCAGCGCTGAAGCAGCGCGGCGCGCTCAAGGTCGTGGCCTACATCACCCACCCGGTGCTGTCCGGCCCGGCGGTGGACAACATCAACAATTCGCAGCTCGACGAGCTGGTGGTCACCGACACGATTCCGTTGAACGAAGCCGCGCGCACCTGCGCCAAGATTCGTCAGCTGAGCGTGGCCGAACTGCTCGCCGAGACCATTCGCCGCATCGCCTTCGGCGAGTCGGTCAGCTCGCTCTACGTCGACTGATTTTTCATTCGGTACCCGGTTCTCCGGGTGCCTGCACGACGTCTCACCTGGTCGCGGGTGAGACGCTTCATCGCCGCGAGGCGATATTCCAATCCAGGTAGTGAAATCCAATGGCAAAGACACACGAAATCAAGGTCGAGCGCCGCGCGAACGAGGGGAAGGGTGCGAGCCGCCGCCTACGTCACGCTGGCGTCATTCCGGCCATCGTCTACGGTGGCGAACTCGAGCCGGTCAGCATCCAGCTCAACCACGAGCAGATCTGGCTTGCCCAGCAGAACGAGTGGTTCTACTCGTCGATCCTCGACCTGAACCTCAATGGCGACGTGCAGCAGGTCCTGCTGCGTGACATGCAGCGCCATCCGTTCAAGCAGCTGATCATCCACATCGACTTCCAGCGCGTCAGCGCCAACGAGAAGCTCAGCGCCGCTGTGCCGCTGCACTTCGTCAACGAAGCAACCTCGCCGGCCGGTAAGTCCAGCGAAGTGGTCGTGACCCACGAACTGAACGAAGTTCAGGTCGTCTGCCTGCCGAAGGATCTGCCGGAGTTCATCGAAGTGGACCTCGGTGCCCTGGAAGTTGGCAACGTGATCCATCTGTCCGAGATCACCCTGCCGGCCGGTGTGGAAATTCCGGAGCTGAAGCTGGGCAAGGAACACGACGTGGCGGTGGTTGCTGCCAAGCACGTGCGCATCGAAGAAGAAGACGCTGCCGGTGAAGAAGGTAGCGAAGGCGCCGAGACCAAGTAATCCGTCGGCCGATCCCTCGCACTGCGCGGGGGATCGGCTGCGGTGACTGGCATGTCTGCACTCCGCCTGATTGTGGGACTCGGGAATCCCGGTCCGGAACACGCGCAAACCCGGCACAACGCCGGGTTTCGTTTCGTCGATGCCCTCGTCGAGCGCCATGGCGCGCGCTGGGGGTTGGATGCCAAGTTGTTCGGCGAGACCGCAAAGGTCGAGATCGCCGGTCAACCGGTCTGGCTGCTCAAGCCGGCCACCTTCATGAATCTCAGCGGCAAATCGATCACCACCGCGTTGCGGTTCTGGAAGATCGAGCCGGAACAGCTGCTCGTTGCACACGACGAACTGGATCTGGCGCCGGGCACTGCGCGGCTCAAGTTCGATGGTGGCCACGGCGGCCAGAACGGTCTGCGCGATACCATCCGCCTGCTGGGGCACGGCAAATTTCACCGCTTGCGTGTCGGCATTGGTCATCCCGGTCACAAGGATCGCGTGGTGCCATGGGTGCTGGGACGGGCAGGGCGCGACGACGATGCGGCGATTGGTACTGCAGTGGACGCCGCCATCGATGTGCTGCCGCTGGCAATACAAGGGAATTTCAATGAGGCGATGAAGCGGCTGCATACCAGTAAGGACGCGTGATTGGGGATTGGGGATTTGCGGCCATGCGGCATTGCGAATCTCCAATCCCGAATCCCAAATCCCGGACGTGCACCATGGGTATCAAATGCGGCATCGTCGGCCTGCCCAACGTCGGCAAGTCGACCCTGTTCAATGCGCTGACCAAAGCCGGCATCGCGGCGGCCAATTTCCCGTTCTGCACCATCGAGCCGAACGTCGGCATCGTGCCGGTGCCGGATCTGCGCCTTAATCAGCTGGCTGAAATCGTCAAGCCGCAGAAGCTGATCCCGACTGCGGTCGAGTTCGTCGATATCGCCGGGCTGGTGGCGGGTGCGGCCAGCGGCGAAGGGCTGGGCAACAAGTTCCTGGCCCACATTCGCGAAGTCGATGCGATCACCCACGTGGTGCGTTGCTTCGAGAACGACGACGTCATCCACGTGAACAACAAGGTCGACCCGATCGCCGATATCGAAACCATCGATACCGAGCTGGCATTGGCCGATCTGGATAGCGTGGAAAAGGCGCTCAACCGTGCCGAGCGCAGTGCCAAGGGCGGCGACAAGGATGCAGCGGCACGCAAGCCGGTGCTGGCCAAGTTGCAGGCCGCATTGGCCGATGGCAAAGCCGGGCGCGCCGCTGGGCTGGACGAGGAAGAAAAAGCGCTGGTGCGCGATCTGTTCCTGCTCACGCTCAAGCCGGTGATGTACATCGCCAACGTGCTAGAAGACGGTTTCGAGAACAACCCGCACCTGGATGCGGTGCGTGCGCATGCAGTGACCGAAGGCGCCGAAGTGGTGCCGGTCTCCGCAGCGATCGAAGAAGAACTGTCGCAGCTCGACGACGAAGATCGCGACACCTTCCTGGCCGACCTGGGCCTGGCCGAGCCTGGCTTGAATCGCGTCATTCGCGCGGCCTACAAGCTGCTTGGCCTGCAGACCTACTTCACCGCAGGCGTCAAGGAAGTGCGTGCGTGGACGGTCAAGGCCGGCTCCACTGCGCCGCAGGCCGCAGCGGTGATCCATACCGATTTCGAGAAGGGCTTCATCCGCGCCGAGACGATCGGTTTCGACGACTTCATCAAGTACCGCGGCGAAACCGGCGCGCGCGATGCCGGTCGTCTGCGGCTGGAAGGCAAGGAATATCGCGTCAAGGAAGGCGATGTGCTGCACTTCCGCTTCAACGTCTGAGCGGGTGCGCGCGGCCGGCATGGCTGCGCACATTCAGGCGTGACAAATAGCGCGAAATTTTTGTTGACACTGCTTGTCTCCCACAACAAAATAGCGGGCTGCTTCACCCCGAACCGAATCGCTTCATCGCGCCCCGGTCCGGTAGTAAAAGCTGGAGGGATACCCAAGCGGCCAACGGGGGCAGACTGTAAATCTGCTGGCTTACGCCTTCGGTGGTTCGAATCCACCTCCCTCCACCAGTTTCATGTTGTGTCTTGCAGTTCCCGGCGCGGGAGTAGTTCAACGGTAGAACCTCAGCCTTCCAAGCTGATGGTGCGGGTTCGATTCCCGTCTCCCGCTCCATTGAACGTAAATGCATGGCATAATGCAAAACTCGCTCACGTAGCTCAGTCGGTAGAGCACCTCCTTGGTAAGGAGGAGGTCGAAGGTTCGATTCCTTTCGTGAGCACCATTACTCAATCGTCTTCAACTCCAAACGATTACCGAGACACGCACCCATGGCAAAAGCTAAATTTCTTCGCGAAAAGCTGCACGTTAACGTCGGTACCATTGGTCACGTTGACCATGGCAAGACCACGTTGACCGCTGCGCTGACCAAGATCGGTGCCGAGCGTTTCGGTGGCGAGTTCAAGGCGTACGACGCGATCGACGCAGCGCCGGAAGAGAAGGCGCGTGGTATCACGATCTCGACCGCGCACGTTGAATATGAGTCCGCAGTTCGCCATTACGCGCACGTCGACTGCCCCGGCCACGCCGATTACGTCAAGAACATGATCACCGGTGCGGCGCAGATGGACGGCGCGATCCTGGTGTGTTCGGCTGCCGACGGTCCGATGCCGCAGACCCGTGAGCACATCCTGCTCTCGCGTCAGGTCGGTGTGCCGCACATCGTCGTGTTCCTGAACAAGGCCGACATGGTCGATGACGCCGAGCTGCTTGAGCTGGTCGAGATGGAAGTGCGTGAGCTCCTGAGCAAGTACGACTTCCCGGGCGACGACACTCCGATCATCCACGGTTCGGCCCGTCTGGCGCTTGACGGCGATCAGAGCGAAATCGGTGTGCCGGCGATCCTGAAGCTGGTCGAAGCGCTGGATACCTTCATTCCGGATCCGACCCGCGACGTCGACCGTCCGTTCCTGATGCCGGTCGAAGACGTGTTCTCGATCTCGGGTCGTGGCACCGTGGTGACCGGTCGTATCGAGCGCGGCATCATCAAGGTCGGCGACGAAATCGAAATCGTCGGTATCCGCGACACGCAGAAGACCACCGTCACCGGCGTGGAAATGTTCCGCAAGTTGCTGGACCAGGGTCAGGCAGGCGATAACGCCGGTCTGCTGCTGCGCGGCACCAAGCGTGACGACGTGGAGCGCGGCCAGGTGCTGTGCAAGCCGGGTTCGATCAAGCCGCACACCGAGTTCGAAGCCGAAGTCTATGTGCTGTCCAAGGATGAGGGTGGTCGTCATACCCCGTTCTTCAAGGGCTACCGTCCGCAGTTCTACTTCCGCACCACCGACATCACTGGCGCCTGCCAGCTGCCGGAAGGCGTGGAGATGGTGATGCCGGGCGACAACGTGAAGATGGTCGTGACCCTGATCAACCCGGTCGCGATGGACGAAGGTCTGCGCTTCGCGATTCGTGAAGGTGGCCGTACCGTCGGCGCCGGCGTGGTTGCCAAGATCATCAAGTAAGTGCCTGCATCCAGTCGCCTCGCGGCGGCTGGATTCAAACGAATGGCGGGCCGGCTGAACCTCGGTCCGCCTTCGTTGTCTTAGGGTTTGCGGTAAACGAGTACATACGCCAGTAGCTCAATTGGCAGAGCAGCGGTCTCCAAAACCGCAGGTTGGGGGTTCGAGTCCCTCCTGGCGTGCCACTCCTCTTTCCGGCCCAGTAATTCGGGTCAGATCGGTAACTAGAGCCGGATGAATAGCAAAATCGAGCCTTCCAAAAGCGCGTCTGCTGCCAGCGCTGATATCGTGAAATACGTCCTCTCCGCGCTCCTGGTGATTGCGGGGTTGTTTGTGTGGTTCTGGTTTTCTGCGCCTGAACGCGCAACCCAGTTTGGAGCCTGGACGCCGCAATTGCGCGCGCTGGCTGTGATCGTTGGGTTGGCGGCGGGTGCGTTTGTGTTTCTGGGGACCGGCAAAGGCCGTGAAACCCGTGAATTCATGTCCGAATCCAGGTTCGAGTTGCGCAAGGTGGTCTGGCCGACGCGCCAGGAAGCCATCCGTACCACCTGGGTCGTGATTGTTGTTGTGATCATTCTGAGTTTGCTGTTGGGCGGCTTCGATTTCGTCATCCAGAAGCTCACGCAGTGGTTCCTGGCTCGTTGAGGAGAATCAAGCAGTGAAGCGTTGGTATGTCGTTCACGCCTATTCAGGCTTTGAAAAATCTGTTGCGCAAGCCTTGCGCGACCGCATCGTACGCGCCGAAATGGAAGAGCGTTTCGGTGACGTGCTGGTGCCGACCGAAGAAGTCATCGAGATGCGCGCCGGCCAGAAGCGTCGGTCCGAGCGCAAGTTCTTCCCCGGCTATGTGCTGGTGCAGATCGAAACGCACGAAGAAGCCGGTATCCCGCGTATCGACAATGAAAGCTGGCACTTGGTGAAGGAAACTTCCAAAGTGATGGGTTTCATTGGTGGCACGGCCGACCGCCCGTTGCCGATTCGCGACGAAGAGGCGGATGCAATCTTGCAGCGCGTGCAGGACGGTGTCGAGAAGCCGCGTCCGAAGGTGTTGTTCGAGCCGGGTCAGATGGTGCGCGTCACCGATGGCCCGTTCAACGACTTCAATGGCGTTGTTGAAGAAGTCAATTACGAGAAGAGTCGGTTGCGGGTTGCCGTACTCATCTTTGGTCGCTCCACGCCGGTCGAGCTCGAGTTCGGTCAGGTCGAGAAGGGCTGACTCAGTCGGGTGCCGCCTAGGCACCCGCAACAATTGCTGCTATAGTGCGCGGCTCGCTCACCTGGCGAACCGCCGGGAAACAATGGCTGCCGTATGGCAGCCATCTGCGTGTTACCAGAAACGTGAAGCCGGGACACGTGATTTCCCGGTCCGATGGGGAGCCTGTCGTCAAGGCGCTAGCACCCGGAGAGTATCGAAATGGGTAAGAAAGTCGTTGGTTATGTAAAGCTGCAGGTCAAGGCCGGTCAGGCCAACCCTGCGCCGCCGGTCGGCCCTGCACTGGGTCAGCGCGGTCTGAACATCATGGAGTTCTGCAAGGCGTTCAATGCAGCGACGTCCAAGCTGGAGCCGGGTTTGCCGACGCCGGTGATCATCACCGCGTATTCCGACCGTACCTTCACCTTCGTCACCAAGAGCACCCCGGCCAGCGTGCTGCTCAAGAAGGCCGCAGGTGTGACCTCCGGCTCCAAGCGTCCCAACACCGACAAGGTGGGCAAGGTGACGCGCAAGCAGCTGGAAGAGATCGCCAAGACCAAGGAAGCCGATCTGACTGCGGCCGAGCTGGAAGCAGCGGTGCGTACGATTGCGGGTTCTGCCCGCAGCATGGGTTTGACGGTGGAGGGCTAAGACATGGCACAGAGCAAGCGCGTTAAGGCCATTGCGGCCGCTGTCGTTCCGGGCAAGACCTATGCCTTCGATGACGCAATCAAGATCCTGAAGACCGTGACCAAGGCCAAGTTCGTCGAGTCGATCGACGTTGCCGTGCGCCTGGGCGTGGACGCCAAGAAGTCCGACCAGCAGGTGCGCGGTTCCACCGTGCTGCCGGCCGGTACCGGCAAGAGCGTGCGCGTTGCAGTGTTCGCACCGGCCGGCGCCAAGGCTGACGAAGCCCTGGCTGCAGGCGCCGAGGCAGTGGGCATGGACGACCTGGCCGAGAAGATGCAGGCCGGCGATCTGAGCTACGACGTGGTCATCGCCACCCCGGACGCAATGCGCGTCGTCGGTAAGCTCGGCACGCTGTTGGGCCCGCGTGGCCTGATGCCGAACCCCAAGGTCGGCACCGTGTCTGCCAACCCGGGTGAAGCCGTCAAGAATGCCAAGTCGGGTCAGGTGCGCTACCGCACCGACAAGGCCGGCATCATCCACTGCACCATCGGCAAGGCCAGCTTCGACGACGAAGCGCTGAAGTCGAACCTGCAGGCGCTGCTGCTGGACCTGATCAAGGCCAAGCCGGCCACCTCCAAGGGGACCTACCTGCAGAAGGTGTCGGTCAGCTCGACGATGGGCCCTGGCGTGACGGTCGACCAGTCCAGCCTTGCGCTGAAGTGAGTTGATGGGTCGGGCCTGTCATGGGCCTGACCCGTCGATGGAGTACAGCATTGTTTTTCCGGCCCGGGTCACCGTGTGCTGGGAGTCCGTTCCCTCCTTTGGGGTAACGGACATTTTGAAGGCGATCGCCGGCATGTCCGGCGGTAGCCGTCAAAGACCGCAGGCGCGGTCAGCGCAGATCGACGACGGGCAGGGATGCTCACATTGGCAAGGAGTCGCCGTCGATGCAGCGGGGTCGCTTAATCAGGTTCGTATGAGCCGGCCGGCGTAGATGGTGTCGCCCTTCTGGAGCTTTCTGGTTTACGCGCGTCTGGGACATCCCGGATCGAGCCCACTCCAGGTCTAGAAAGGCCACCAAAGGAACATCGGTCGATGTTCCCGGCTTCCAGGATGGAGGCTGCCCTGGACCGCAACCGGCAGGAGCCGCGAGCGGAGTAGTTTGAAGCGGGGATTGGAGATTCGGCATTGGGGATTGGCAGAAGCGGCTTCATCAGCTCTGACCAATCCCGAATTGCTAATCCCGAATCCCGGCTTTAACGGAGGAGTGCAATGGCTCTCAATCTGTCTCAGAAGCAAGAAGTAGTCGCCGAGCTGGCAGACATCGCCGCCAAGGCCCACTCCTTGATCGCCGCCGAATACGCTGGCATCACGGTCTCCCAGATGACCGCGATGCGCAAGCAGGCCCGAGAAACCGGTGTGTTCTTGAAAGTTGTCAAGAACACCCTGGCTGCGCGCGCCGTTGAAGGTACTGATTTCGCTGTCGTCGCTGACAAGCTGGTCGGTCCTTTGCTGTATGCGTTTTCGATGGAGGAGCCCGGCGCTGCCGGTCGCCTGATCAAGGAATTCGCCAAGGGCAACGACAAGTTGCAGGCCAAGGTCGTGTCCATCGGCGGGGAACTGTTCCCGGCTGGTCACGTCGACGTGTTGGCATCGCTGCCGACCCGCGATCAGGCCCTGGCCATGCTGGCCCGCGTGCTGTCCGAACCGGCTGCCATGTTCGCCCGTGCCGTCAAGGCCGTTGGCGACAAGCAGGGTGGTGGCGACGAAGCCGCCGCGCCGGTCGCCGAGACTGCCGAAGCTTGATGTCCTAGCGTTTGCTAGAACCCCAATCCAGAAAATTATTTAAAGGTAATCACAATGTCCCTTACCAACGAACAGATCGTCGAAGCTATCGCCGAGAAGTCCCTGATGGAAGTGATGGAGCTGGTCAAGGCCATCGAAGAGAAGTTCGGCGTCTCCGCCGCCGCTCCGGTCGCTGCTGCTGCAGCTGGCCCGGCTGCCGTGGTTGAAGAGCAGACCGAATTCAACGTGGTGCTGGTCAGCTGCGGCGCCAACAAGGTCGGCGTCATCAAGGCCGTCCGCGCCGTGACCGGCCTGGGTCTGAAGGAAGCCAAGGATCTGACCGAAGCCGGTGGCATCCTGAAGGAAGGCGCAACCAAGGACGAAGCCGAGAAGATCAAGAAGGAACTGACCGAAGCCGGCGCGACCGTCGAAGTCAAGTAAGCAGCATCTTGCATCGCCAGCGTTTCAGGGTGATGCACTGAAGGCTGGGAGCGTAAAGCTCCCGGCCTTTGGCCGTTGATGGAAAGCCGGGATTTGAGAGTCGGCATTCGGGATGCGAAGGCAATCTTCGCCATCCCCAATCTGGTCATCCCAATCTCCGCTTCACCGAGTTGGTAGTTGGAAGTAGCAAGAGAAGGCGTGCTGGTGCCGGCAATACCAGCGACTTCCAACTGACAATTTTGTTATTTCAGGGCCGCGGCGACGCTGCCCCCGCAACCTAGGGTGGAAGACCTCATGACGTCTTATTCGTTCACCGAAAAAAAGCGTATCCGCAAGGATTTCGGTAAGCAGCGCTCGATTCTCGAAGTGCCGTTCCTGCTTGCGATCCAGGTGGACTCCTACCGCGAATTCCTGCAGGAAGACGTGGAGCAGAACAAGCGCAAGGACCTCGGTCTGCACGCAGCGCTGAAGTCGGTGTTCCCGATTTCTAGCTACAGCGGCAACGCCGCGTTGGAATACGTCGGTTACAAGCTGGGTCAGCCGGTGTTTGACGAGCGTGAATGCCGTCAGCGTGGCATGAGCTACGGCGCGCCGCTGCGCGTGACCGTGCGCCTGGTGATCTACGACCGCGAGTCGTCGACCAAGGCCATCAAGTACGTGAAGGAGCAGGAGGTCTATCTGGGCGAAATCCCGCTGATGACCGACAACGGTACCTTCATCGTCAACGGCACCGAGCGCGTGATCGTCTCGCAGCTGCACCGTTCGCCGGGTGTGTTCTTCGACCACGACCGTGGCAAGACCCACAGCTCGGGCAAGCTGCTGTACAGCGCCCGCATCATTCCGTACCGCGGCTCCTGGTTGGACTTCGAGTTCGACCCGAAGGATGCGCTGTTCACCCGTATCGACCGTCGTCGCAAGCTGCCGGTATCGATCCTGCTGCGTGCGCTTGGCTACAACAACGAAGAGATGTTGGCAGAGTTCTTCGAGATCAACACCTTCCACATCAATCCGGACGAAGGCGTGCAGCTGGAGCTGGTGCCGGAGCGTCTGCGTGGCGAAACGCTGAACTTCGACCTGGCCGATGGCGACAAGGTCATCGTGGAAGCGGGCAAGCGCATCACCGCGCGTCACGTCAAGCAGCTCGAAGCCGCCGGCGTCGCCGCGCTGGCCGTGCCGGACGATTACCTGGTCACGCGCATCCTGTCGCACGACGTGGTCGATAGCTCGACCGGCGAACTGCTTGCCAATGCCAACGACGAGATCACCGAAGACCAACTGGCTGCGTTCCGCAAGGCCGGTGTCGATGCGGTCGGCACCCTGTGGGTGAACGATCTGGATCGTGGTCCGTACCTGTCCAACACCCTGCGTATCGATCCGACCAAGACCCAGCTGGAAGCGCTGGTCGAGATCTACCGCATGATGCGTCCGGGCGAGCCGCCGACCAAGGAAGCCGCACAGAACCTGTTCCACAACCTGTTCTTCACCTTCGAGCGCTACGACCTGTCCACGGTCGGCCGGATGAAGTTCAACCGTCGCGTCGGCCGCAAGGAGGTTCTTGGCGAGTCGGTGCTGTACGACAAGAAGTACTTTGCCGAGCGTAACGACGAAGAGTCCAAGCGCCTGGTCGCCGAACACACCGACACCTCCGACATCCTGGAAGTGCTCAAGGTGCTCACCGAGATCCGCAACGGTCGCGGCGTGGTCGATGACATCGATCACCTGGGCAACCGTCGCGTGCGTTCGGTCGGCGAAATGGCCGAGAACGTGTTCCGCGTGGGCCTGGTCCGCGTCGAGCGCGCGGTCAAAGAGCGGTTGTCGATGGCCGAATCCGAAGGTCTGACCCCGCAGGAACTGATCAACGCCAAGCCGGTGGCTGCCGCGATCAAGGAATTCTTCGGCTCCTCGCAGCTGTCGCAGTTCATGGATCAGAACAACCCGCTGTCGGAAGTGACGCACAAGCGTCGCGTCTCCGCACTGGGCCCGGGCGGTCTGACCCGCGAGCGCGCCGGCTTCGAAGTGCGCGACGTGCATCCGACTCATTACGGCCGCGTCTGCACCATCGAAACGCCGGAAGGCCCGAACATCGGCCTGATCAACTCGCTGGCCGTGTTCGCCCGCACCAACCAGTACGGCTTCCTTGAAACCCCGTACCGCAAGGTGCTGGACGGTAAGGTCTCCGACGACGTCGAGTACCTGTCGGCGATCGAAGAAAACGAGTACGTGATCGCCCAGGCGAACGCGCTGACCGACGCCAAGAACATGCTCACCGAGCAGTTCGTGCCGTGCCGGTTCCAGGGCGAGTCGCTGCTGAAGCCGCCGGCTGAAGTGCACTTCATGGACGTCTCGCCGATGCAGACCGTGTCGGTCGCAGCGGCGTTGGTGCCGTTCCTCGAGCACGATGACGCCAACCGCGCACTGATGGGCGCCAACATGCAGCGCCAGGCCGTGCCGACGCTGCGTTCGCAAAAGCCGCTGGTCGGTACCGGCATCGAGCGTGCGGTTGCGCGCGACTCGGGCGTGACCGTGAATGCGTTGCGTGGTGGCGTGATCGAGCAGATCGATGCAGCCCGTATCGTGGTCAAGGTCAACGAGGCAGAAATCGGCGGCGGCACCGATGCCGGCGTGGATATCTACAACCTGATCAAGTACACCCGCTCCAACCAGAACACCTGCATCAACCAGCGTCCGCTGGTGAACGTGGGCGACGTGATCGCGCGCGGCGACGTGCTGGCCGACGGCCCGTCCACCGACATCGGTGAGCTGGCGCTGGGCCAGAACATGCTGATCGCGTTCATGCCGTGGAACGGCTACAACTTCGAAGACTCCATCCTGCTCTCCGAGCGTGTGGTGGAAGAGGATCGTTACACCACGATCCACATCGAAGAACTGACCTGCGTTGCGCGCGACACCAAGCTGGGGCCGGAGGAAATTTCCGCCGACATCCCGAACGTGTCCGAGCAGGCCTTGAACCGTCTGGACGAAAGCGGCGTGGTGTACATCGGTGCGGAAGTGCGTGCCGGCGACATCATGGTCGGCAAGGTCACGCCGAAGGGCGAAAGCCAGCTGACCCCGGAAGAAAAGCTGCTGCGTGCGATCTTCGGTGAGAAGGCGTCCGACGTGAAGGACAGCTCGCTGCGCGTGCCCCCGGGCATGGACGGCACCGTCATCGATGTGCAGGTCTTCACCCGCGACGGCATCGAGAAGGATAAGCGTGCGCGTCAGATCGAAGAGTCCGAGATCAAGCGCGTCAAGAAGGACTTCGACGACCAGTTCCGTATCCTGGAAGCGGCCATCTACGCACGTCTGCGCTCGCAGATCGTGGGCAAGGTCGCCAACGGCGGTCCGAACCTGAAGAAGGGCGACAACGTCACCGACGCGTACCTGGACGGGCTGAAGAAGTCCGATTGGTTCCAGCTGCGCATGAAGGACGAAGACGCAGCCGATGCCATCGAACGTGCGCAGAAGCAGATCCAGGCGCACGAGAAGGAATTCGAAGCACGCTTCGCCGACAAGCGCGGCAAGATCACTCAGGGCGACGACCTCGCACCGGGCGTGCTGAAGATGGTCAAGGTGTTCCTGGCAGTGAAGCGCCGCATCCAGCCGGGTGACAAGATGGCGGGCCGCCACGGCAACAAGGGTGTGGTCTCCAACGTCGTGCCGGTCGAGGACATGCCGTACATGGCCACCGGCGAGCCGGTCGACATCGTGCTGAACCCGCTCGGCGTGCCGTCGCGTATGAACATCGGCCAGATTCTGGAAGTGCATCTGGGCTGGGCCGCCAAGGGCCTGGGTCGCAAGATCCAGCGCATGCTGGAAGCCCAGGCGGCGGTCAGCGAGCTGCGCAAGTTCCTGGACGACATCTACAACCACGACAGCGCGATCAATGCACAGCGCGTGGATCTGTCGCAGTTCAGCGATGAGGAATTGCTCAACCTGGGCAAGAACCTGATCGACGGCGTGCCGATGGCCACCCCGGTGTTCGACGGCGCCAGCGAAGCGGAAATCAAGCGCATGCTGGAATTGGCCGAACTGCCGCAGAGCGGTCAGACCCAGTTGTACGACGGTCGTACCGGCGAAGCGTTCGATCGCAAGACCACGGTCGGCTACATGCACTACCTGAAGTTGAACCACTTGGTCGACGACAAGATGCATGCACGTTCGACTGGCCCGTACTCGCTCGTCACCCAGCAGCCGCTGGGCGGTAAGGCGCAGTTCGGTGGTCAGCGCTTCGGTGAGATGGAAGTCTGGGCGCTGGAAGCCTACGGCGCGGCCTACACCCTGCAGGAAATGCTGACGGTGAAGTCCGACGACGTGCAGGGCCGCAACCAGATGTACAAGAACATCGTCGATGGTGAGCACGAGATGGTCGCGGGCATGCCGGAATCCTTCAACGTGTTGGTGAAGGAAATCCGCTCGCTGGCGATCAACATGGAACTGGAAGAGTGATCGAGCTGGATCCAGGCGCCGTAATGCGGTGCCTGGATCCGGAACGTAATGCCCTCGGTTTCATCTCAGATACGAAATTCCTCCGACCCGGAGATATCCAATGAAAGACCTGCTCAACCTCTTCAATCAACAGCGCCAGACGCTGGATTTCGACGCGATCAAGATCGCGCTGGCCTCGCCTGACCTGATCCGTTCGTGGTCCTACGGCGAAGTGAAGAAGCCCGAAACCATCAACTACCGCACCTTCAAGCCCGAGCGTGACGGCCTGTTCTGTGCTGCCATCTTTGGTCCGATCAAGGACTACGAATGCCTGTGCGGCAAGTACAAGCGCATGAAGCACCGTGGCGTGGTCTGCGAAAAGTGTGGCACCGAAGTCACCCTGGCCAAGGTGCGTCGTGAGCGCATGGGTCACATCGACCTGGCTTCGCCGGTCGCGCACATCTGGTTCCTCAAGTCGCTGCCCTCGCGCATCGGTTTGATGCTGGACATGACCCTGCGCGACATCGAGCGCGTGCTGTACTTCGAAGCCTACGTGGTCACCGAGCCGGGCCTGACCCCCCTCGAGCGCCGCCAGCTGCTGACCGAAGAGCAGTACCTGACCGCACGCCAGGAGTACAACGACGACTTCGACGCCGCCATGGGCGCCGAGGCCGTGTACGAACTGCTGCGCACGATCGAGCTGCAGTCGGAAATGACCCGTCTGCGCGAAGAAATCGCCAGCACCGGTTCGGAGACCAAGCTCAAGCGTCTGACCAAGCGCATCAAGCTGATCGAAGCCTTCCTGGAATCGGGTAACCGTCCGGAGTGGATGGTCATGACCGTGCTTCCCGTGCTGCCGCCGGACCTGCGTCCGCTGGTGCCGCTGGATGGTGGCCGCTTCGCGACCTCGGATCTGAACGATCTGTACCGCCGCGTGATCAACCGCAACAACCGCCTGCGTCGCCTGCTCGAGCTCAATGCGCCGGATATCATCGTGCGCAACGAAAAGCGCATGTTGCAGGAATCGGTCGATGCGCTGCTGGACAACGGCCGTCGCGGCCGTGCCATCACCGGCACCAACAAGCGTCCGCTGAAGTCGCTGGCCGACATGATCAAGGGCAAGCAGGGCCGGTTCCGTCAGAACCTGCTCGGCAAGCGCGTGGACTACTCCGGTCGTTCGGTCATCACCGTCGGTCCGTACCTCAAGCTGCACCAGTGCGGCCTGCCGAAGAAGATGGCGCTGGAGCTGTTCAAGCCGTTCGTGTTCGCCAAGCTGCAGCGTCGCGGCCTGGCCACCACCATCAAGGCCGCCAAGAAGCTGGTCGAGCGCGAAGAAGCTGAAGTCTGGGACATCCTGGAAGAAGTGATCCGCGAGCATCCGGTGTTGTTGAACCGTGCGCCGACCCTGCACCGCCTGGGTATCCAGGCGTTCGAGCCGGTGTTGATCGAAGGTAAGGCCATCCAGCTGCACCCGCTGGTCTGTACCGCGTTCAACGCCGACTTCGACGGTGACCAGATGGCCGTCCACGTGCCGCTCTCGCTGGAAGCCCAGCTGGAAGCGCGTGCGCTGATGATGTCCACCAACAACATCCTGTCGCCGGCCAACGGCGAGCCGATCATCGTGCCGTCGCAGGACGTGGTGTTGGGCCTGTACTACATGAGCCGCGCCCTGGAGAACAAGAAGGGCGAGGGCATGGTGTTCGCCAACACCAGCGAAGTGAAGCGCGCCTACGACAACCGCGTGGTGGAACTGCACGCCAAGGTCAAGGTCCGTATCACCCAGGTGGACGTGGACGCGGTCGATGGAAAGCGCACCAGCGGTACCTCGATTGTGGACACCACGGTCGGTCGTGCTCTGCTGAGCGAAATCCTGCCCGAAGGCCTGCCGTTCCAGCTGGCCAACACCGAGATGACCAAGAAAAACATCTCGCGTCTGATCAATTCCAGCTACCGTCTGCTGGGCTTGAAGGACACCGTCGTGTTCGCCGACAAGCTGATGTACACCGGCTATGCCTACGCCACCCGTGCAGGCGTGTCGATCGGCATCGACGACATGCTGATCCCGGACGAGAAGAAGGGCATCCTCACCGAGGCAGAAGCCGAAGTGCTGGAAATCCAGGAGCAGTACCAGTCCGGTCTGGTCACCGCCGGCGAGCGCTACAACAAGGTCGTGGACATCTGGTCGCGTACCAGCGAGCGCATCGCCAAGGCGATGATGGACACCATCGGTACCGAGAAGGTCGAAAACGCCAAGGGCGAGACCATCGACCAGAAGTCGATGAACTCGCTGTACATCATGGCCGACTCCGGTGCGCGTGGTAGCCAGGCGCAGATCCGTCAGCTGGCCGGTATGCGCGGCCTGATGGCGCGTCCGGATGGCTCGATCATCGAGACGCCGATCAAGGCGAACTTCCGCGAAGGCCTGAACGTGCAGGAGTACTTCAACTCCACCCACGGTGCCCGTAAGGGTCTGGCCGATACCGCGCTGAAGACCGCCAACTCGGGTTACCT
This sequence comes from Xanthomonas sp. NCPPB 3959, assembly GCF_056675575.1. Taxonomy (NCBI): domain Bacteria; kingdom Pseudomonadati; phylum Pseudomonadota; class Gammaproteobacteria; order Lysobacterales; family Lysobacteraceae; genus Xanthomonas; species Xanthomonas sp. NCPPB 3959. Next base: position 257,962 of record NZ_JBWWVR010000003.1, on the reverse strand, counting down.
AACCCGTCGTCTGGTCGACGTGGCGCAGGACGTGGTCATCACCGAAGTCGACTGCGGCACCACCGAAGGGTTGATCATGACCCCGATCGTGGAAGGCGGCGATGTGGTGGAGCCGTTGAAGGAGCGCGTGCTGGGCCGTGTGGTGGCCGAGGACGTGTACCTGCCGGGCAACGACGAAGAACCGATCGTCACCCGCAACACGCTGCTCGACGAAGCCTGGGTTGCCAAGTTGGAAGAGGCCAGCGTGCAGTCGGTGAAGGTGCGTTCGACCATCAGCTGCGAGTCCTCGTTCGGCGTGTGCGCACGTTGCTACGGTCGCGATCTTGCACGTGGTCACCAGGTCAACATCGGTGAAGCGGTCGGCGTCATTGCCGCACAGTCCATCGGTGAGCCGGGTACCCAGCTCACCATGCGTACGTTCCACATCGGTGGTGCGGCATCGCGTGCGGCTGCGGTGGACAACATCACCGTCAAGACCACCGGTTCGGTGAAGTTCAACAACCTCAAGTCGGTGGCGCACGCCAGCGGCGCGTTGGTTGCGGTCTCGCGTTCGGGCGAACTGTCCGTGCTCGATGGCCATGGCCGCGAGCGCGAGCGTTACAAGCTGCCGTACGGCGCCACCATCACCGCCAAAGACGGCGATGCGGTCAAGGCCGGGCAGGGCGTTGCCAACTGGGATCCGCATAACCATCCGATCGTGTCGGAAGTGGCCGGTTTCATTCGCTTCATCGACTTCGTCGACGGCGTCACCGTCATCGAGAAGACCGACGAACTGACCGGTCTGGCCTCGCGCGAAATCACCGACCCGAAGCGTCGCGGTGCACATGCCAAGGAACTGCGCCCGATCGTGCGCATCGTCGATGGCAAGGGCAATGATCTGACGATCCCGAACACGGATCTGCCGGCCCAGTACCTGTTGCCGCCGCGCTCCATCGTCAACCTGCAGGACGGCGCCGCCGTTGGCGTGGGCGACGTGGTCGCCAAGATCCCGCAGGAAGCGTCCAAGACCCGCGACATCACCGGTGGTCTGCCGCGCGTTGCCGATCTGTTCGAAGCACGCAAGCCGAAGGATCCGGCGATCCTGGCCGAGCGTTCGGGCATCATCAGCTTCGGCAAGGACACCAAGGGTAAGCAGCGCCTGATCATCAAGGACACCGATGGTTCGGAACACGAAGAGCTGATCCCGAAGTATCGCCAGATCATCGTGTTCGAAGGCGAGCACGTGACCAAGGGCGAGACCGTGGTGGACGGCGAGCCGAGTCCGCAGGACATCCTGCGTCTGCTGGGTGTCGAGCCGCTGGCCGCCTATCTGGTCAAGGAAATCCAGGACGTGTATCGCCTGCAGGGCGTGAAGATCAACGACAAGCACATCGAGGTGATCACGCGCCAGATGTTGCGTAAGGTCGAGATCACCGATCAGGGCACCAGCAAGTTCCTCAACGGCGAGCAGGTCGAGCGCCAGCGCGTCATCGAGGAAAATGTCCGCCTGGTCAAGCGCAACGAATTGCCGGCCAAGTACGATCCGGTGCTGCTGGGTATCACCAAGGCCTCGCTGGCCACCGAGTCGTTCATCTCGGCGGCTTCGTTCCAGGAGACCACCCGCGTGTTGACCGAGGCTGCCGTGCGCGGTACCCGCGACAACCTGCGCGGTCTGAAGGAAAACGTGATCGTGGGTCGTCTGATCCCGGCCGGTACCGGTCTGGCCTACCATGCCGGACGTCGCAAGTCTTCGGGTCTGACCGACTCGGAAATGGAAACGCTGTCGGGCAAGCCGGCAGTGGCCGAACCGGTCGCCACGGTGGCCGACGCTGGCGCGGACGAGGAGTAAGCGCTCCGACGGCGGTCGCAAGATCGCCGTAAGCCAAGCGAAAAGGAGGGCAGGAGGCCCTCCGTTTTCCGGCCTTTGGATGGGCCAGCAGGGTTAGATTTCCGTGAAGTTGACGGAGTTTCGTCCTGCCAGCTATACTTCTCTGTCTCGGTGGGCCGTTTTTCGGCCTGCCTTTGTTTTCGTGCAAGGCCGTCTCGGCCTCTCTATCAGAAGAATCAACTGATGACGACGATCAATCAGCTGGTCCGCAAGCCTCGGCAAGCGACCACCTACAAGAGTGCCTCCCCGGCACTGGACAAGTGTCCGCAGCGCCGCGGCGTCTGCACACGCGTCTACACCACTACCCCGAAGAAGCCGAACTCGGCCCTGCGTAAGGTTGCCAAAGTGCGCCTGACGAATCAGGAAGAGATCATCAGCTACATCGGTGGTGAAGGCCACAACCTGCAGGAGCACTCCGTGGTCCTGATTCGCGGTGGCCGCGTCAAGGATCTTCCCGGTGTGCGTTATCACACCGTCCGTGGTTCGCTGGACGCCGCCGGCGTCGCAAAGCGCCGTCAAGGTCGTTCCAAGTACGGCGCCAAGCGCCCGAAGAGCTAAGGAAATACTCCAATGTCCCGTAAAGGTTCTACTCCGCAGCGCACCGTCCTGCCTGATCCAAAGCATGGCAGCGAAACCATTGCCCGCTTCATCAATATGGTGATGCAAAGTGGCAAGAAGTCGGTTGCTGAGAAAATTGTCTATGGCGCGATGGACGTCATTGGCGAAAAGAATCCGAATGCCGTCGAGCTGGTGCAGAAAGCACTGGACAACGTGGCCCCGGCTGTCGAAGTTAAATCGCGTCGCGTCGGTGGTGCTACCTATCAGGTGCCCGTCGAAGTGCGCTCCTCCCGTCGCACGGCGCTGGCAATGCGCTGGTTGATCGATTCCGCGCGCAAGCGTGGCGAAAACACCATGCCGCGCAAGCTGGCTGCAGAACTGCTGGACGCCTCGGAAAGCCGTGGCGGCGCGATCAAGAAGCGCGAAGAGACGCACCGTATGGCGGAGGCGAACAAGGCGTTCGCACACTACCGCTGGTGACCTCGTGGGCCTTGGTAACGGGGCCCTTCAGCACCATCTGAGTGCTGTTTGCGACGCGCGATTAGCGTCGCATCTAAATCCGAAGGCCGCCGAAAGGCGGCGTTCGGCCATCCGAAATCCAAGAAATTGAGAGGCTCCCCGTGGCCCGCACCACCCCTATCGAGCGTTACCGCAACTTCGGCATCATGGCTCACATCGATGCCGGCAAGACCACCACCTCCGAGCGCATCCTGTTTTACACCGGCGTCAGTCACAAGATCGGCGAAGTCCATGACGGCGCCGCGGTGATGGACTGGATGGAGCAGGAGCAGGAGCGTGGTATCACCATCACCTCCGCTGCCACCACCGCGTTCTGGTCGGGTATGGACAAGTCCATGCCGCAGCATCGCCTCAACATCATCGACACCCCCGGGCACGTCGACTTCACCATCGAAGTGGAGCGCTCCTTGCGCGTGCTCGACGGTGCGGTGTTCGTGCTGTGCGCCGTAGGCGGCGTACAGCCGCAGTCCGAAACCGTGTGGCGCCAGGCCAACAAGTATTCCGTGCCGCGCATGGCCTTCGTCAACAAGATGGACCGTACCGGTGCCAACTTCGACAAGGTCGTCGAGCAGCTGAAGGCCCGTCTGGGAGCCTACGCCGTGCCGATGCAGGTGCCGATCGGTGCTGAAGACGGTTTCGAGGGCGTGGTCGACCTGCTGAAGATGAAGGCGATCCATTGGGATGTTGCCTCGCAGGGCACTACCTTCGAATACGGTGACATCCCGGCCGATCTGGTCGAGATTGCGACCGAGGCGCGTTCGTTCATGGTTGAGGCGGCTGCAGAAGCCAGCGAAGACCTGATGGACAAGTACCTCAACGAAGGCGACCTGACCGAAGAAGAGATCCTGGTGGGTTTGCGCGAGCGCACCCTGAAGGTCGAGATCGTGCCGGTGTTCTGTGGCTCGGCGTTCAAGAACAAGGGCGTGCAGGCCATGCTCGACGGCGTCGTGCACCTGTTGCCGTCGCCGGCCGACCGTCCGCCGGTCCAGGGCATCGACGAAGACGAGAAGGAAGACACCCGTCCGGCGACCGATACCGCGCCGTTCTCGGCGTTGGCGTTCAAGATCATGACCGACCCGTTCGTGGGCTCGCTGACGTTCTTCCGTGTCTATTCGGGCACGCTGAACTCCGGCGACCAGGTCTATAACCCGGTCAAGTCGAAGAAAGAGCGCGTGGGCCGCATCCTGCAGATGCACTCCAACAATCGCGAAGAGATCAAGGAAGTGCGCGCTGGTGACATCGCCGCAGCCGTGGGTCTGAAGGACGTCACCACCGGCGATACGCTGTGTGCGCAGGACAAGATCATCACCCTGGAGCGCATGATTTTCCCGGAGCCGGTGATCTCGATGGCGGTGGAGCCGAAGACCAAGTCGGACCAGGAAAAGATGGGTACGGCGCTGGGTCGTCTGGCGCAGGAAGATCCCTCGTTCCGCGTCAAGACCGACGAAGAATCCGGCCAGACCATCATCTCCGGCATGGGCGAGTTGCACCTGGACATCATCGTCGACCGCATGCGTCGCGAGTTCAATGTCGAGGCCAACGTTGGCAAGCCGCAGGTTGCGTATCGCGAAACGATCCGCAAGACCGACGTCAAGTCCGACTACAAGCACGCCAAGCAGTCCGGTGGTAAGGGTCAGTACGGTCACGTGGTGATCGAGCTGTCGCCGATGACCGAAGAAGATCGTAAGAACGACAACGTCAAAGACGATTTCCTCTTCATCAACGACATCACCGGCGGCATCATTCCGAAGGAATTCATCCCCTCGGTCGAAAAGGGTTTGCGCGAAACGATCACCAGTGGTCCGATCGCCGGCTTCCCGGTGGTGGGTGTCAAGGTCAAGCTGGTGTTCGGCTCGTACCATGACGTCGACTCCTCGGAAATGGCGTTCAAGCTGGCCGCGTCGATGGCGTTCAAGCAGGGCTTTGCGAAAGCCAGCCCGGTGTTGCTTGAGCCGATCATGAAGGTCGAGATCGTCAGCCCGGAGGATTACCTGGGTGACGTGATGGGCGACGTGAGCCGCCGTCGTGGCGTGTTGCAGGGTCAGGACGACAGCCCGTCGGGCAAGATCATCAATGCGATGATTCCGCTGGGTGAAATGTTCGGTTACGCGACTTCGCTGCGCTCGATGAGCCAGGGTCGCGCAACGTTCTCGATGGAATTCGACCATTACGAAGAAGCGCCGACCAACATCGCCGACGCTGTCACCAAGAAGGGCTGAGTTCGCTCAGCCGCTTCAAACAAAATTTTCCAATTAGAGGTTAGTGAGTCATGGCAAAAGCTAAATTTCTTCGCGAAAAGCTGCACGTTAACGTCGGCACCATTGGTCACGTCGACCATGGCAAGACCACGTTGACCGCTGCGCTGACCAAGATCGGTGCCGAGCGTTTCGGTGGCGAGTTCAAGGCGTACGACGCGATCGACGCAGCGCCGGAAGAGAAGGCGCGTGGTATCACGATCTCGACCGCACACGTTGAGTATGAGTCCGCAGTGCGCCATTACGCGCACGTCGATTGCCCCGGCCACGCTGACTACGTCAAGAACATGATCACCGGTGCAGCGCAGATGGACGGCGCGATCCTGGTGTGTTCGGCCGCTGACGGCCCGATGCCGCAGACCCGTGAGCACATCCTGCTCTCGCGTCAGGTCGGTGTGCCGCACATCGTCGTGTTCCTGAACAAGGCCGATATGGTCGACGACGCCGAGCTGCTTGAGCTGGTCGAGATGGAAGTGCGTGAGCTCCTGAGCAAGTACGACTTCCCGGGCGACGACACTCCGATCATTCACGGTTCGGCTCGTCTGGCGCTTGACGGCGATCAGAGCGAAATCGGTGTGCCGGCGATCCTGAAGTTGGTCGAAGCGCTGGATACCTTTATTCCGGATCCGACCCGCGACGTTGACCGTCCGTTCCTGATGCCGGTCGAAGACGTGTTCTCGATCTCGGGCCGTGGCACCGTGGTGACCGGTCGTATCGAGCGCGGCATCATCAAGGTCGGCGACGAAATCGAAATCGTCGGTATCCGCGACACGCAGAAGACCACCGTCACCGGCGTGGAAATGTTCCGCAAGTTGCTGGACCAGGGTCAGGCAGGCGACAACGCCGGTCTGCTGCTGCGCGGCACCAAGCGTGACGACGTGGAGCGCGGCCAGGTGCTGTGCAAGCCGGGTTCGATCAAGCCGCACACCGAGTTCGAAGCCGAAGTCTACGTGCTGTCCAAGGATGAGGGTGGTCGTCATACCCCGTTCTTCAAGGGCTACCGTCCGCAGTTCTACTTCCGCACCACTGACATCACTGGCGCCTGCCAGCTGCCGGAAGGCGTGGAAATGGTGATGCCGGGCGACAACGTGAAGATGGTCGTGACCCTGATCAACCCGGTCGCGATGGATGAAGGTCTGCGCTTCGCGATTCGTGAAGGTGGCCGCACCGTCGGCGCCGGCGTGGTTGCCAAGATCATCAAGTAAGTGCCTGCGATCCGGCGACGCCTCGTCGCCGGATCAGCACGTAAGTAATGCAAAGGGTCGGCGCAAGCCGGCCTTTTTGTTGAGCGGAAATATGCGCGTGCAATGCAATTCGCAGGGTAGAGCGCTTGCGCCAGTAAAAACACCTCGCTATAATGCGCGGCTCGGTGTCCCTGGGTAGGGCGCAGAGTTACAGCGAAAAGAACGGCAGGATGCCGCTCGTGTTCGCCAGACCGGGAAGGTCGCGTTGCATGGAGCACTCAACAACTCACGTGTTGTTGACGGTGCTCTCGTTGCGCACTATACTTTTCCGTCTGGGCAGACCGGTTTACCGGCCTGCCTCAGTTTTTGGGCGGAGGAAATGCCCTCGCTGGCAGGACGCACGGCGATTTCATCTACGCAGGAATATCGGGGCAGGTATCCCAGAGGCCTTGCCCGTCGCTCTTTTAACGAAGGAAGCTTCCGTCATGTCGGAACAAAAGATCCGGATTCGGTTGAAGGCGTTCGATCATCGATTGATCGACCGTTCGGCCAGCGAGATCGTCGAAACGGCTAAACGGACCGGCGCGCAAGTGCGTGGCCCGATCCCGTTGCCGACCAAGATCGAACGTTACACCATCCTCGTATCCCCGCATGCCGACAAGGATGCGCGTGACCAATACGAAACCCGCACGCACAAGCGTGTGCTCGATATCGTCGACCCGAACGACAAGACCGTGGACGCGCTGATGAAGCTCGAACTCGCGGCTGGCGTCGACGTCCAGATCAAGCTGACCTGAGGACTACGACCATGACGAAGAAATATTCGTTGGGCTTCGTAGGCCGCAAGGCTGGTATGAGCCGCGTCTTTACTGAGGACGGCCGCTCGGTACCGGTCACGCTGATCGAAGCAACTCCAAACCGCATCGCGCAGATCAAGACCGTCGAAGCTGACGGCTATAGCGCAGTGCAGATTACCGTTGGTGCCCGTCGCGCCGCACTGGTCAACAAGCCAGCTGCTGGTCACTTCGCCAAGGCGAAGGTGGAAGCGGGTCGCGGCCTGTGGGAATTCCGCGTTGAAGATGCGCAGCTCGGCGATTTCGCCGTCGGCGGCGAAATCAAGGCGGACATCTTCGAGGTCGGCCAGAAGGTCGATGTCCAGGGCGTCACCAAGGGTAAGGGTTTCCAGGGCACCATCAAGCGCTACAACTTCCGTATGGGCGATGCAACTCACGGTAACTCGCTGTCGCATCGCGCGCCGGGTTCGTTGGGTCAGCGCCAGACCCCGGGTCGTGTTTTCCCGGGCAAGAAGATGTCGGGCCACATGGGCGCCGTGCAGCAAAGCACGCAGAACCTGGAAGTGGTCAAGGTCGACGTCGAGCGTGGTCTGATTGCTATCCGCGGCGCCGTGCCTGGCGCAGCTGGTGGCGACGTGATCGTCCGTCCGGCGAGCAAGGCATAAGGAGAGATGACGATGGAACTCGTTATCACGGGTAGTAACAACAAGGTCTCGGTCTCCGATGCCGTGTTCGGTCGCGAATTCAGCGAAGATCTGGTTCACCAGGTCGTCGTCGCTTATCGCAATGCCGGTCGCGCTGGTACCAAGGCTCAGAAGACGCGTTCGGAAGTTGCGGGCACGACCAAGAAGTCGAAGAAGCAGAAGGGCGGCGGTGCGCGTCATGGCGCGCTGACGGCTCCGATCTTCGTCGGTGGCGGCGTGACCTTCGCGGCCAAGCCGCGCAGCTTCGAACAGAAAGTCAACCGCAAGATGTACCGTGCGGCCATCTGCGCGATCTTCTCTGAGCTTAACCGCCAGGGTCGCCTGATGATCGTCGAAGCGTTCGACGTCGAAGCAACCAAGACCCAGGGTCTGATCGAGAAGCTGAAGGGACTGGATGTGGGCAAGCGCCCGCTGATCGTTACCGAAGAAGCTTCCGAGCACCTGTACCTGTCCGCTCGCAATCTGCCGTATGTGCAGGTGCGTGATGTGCAGGGTCTGGATCCGGTCGCTCTGGTCGGGGCCGATACGGTCGTGATCACCGCCGATGCGGTCAAGAAGATCGAGGAGTGGCTGGCATGAGCAGCAACGAAAAAATCTTCAGCGTGCTGCGTGCTCCGCGAGTCTCTGAAAAGACCGCGCGCCTGCAGGAAATCTCCAACCAGTATGTCTTCGAAGTTTCGAACGAAGCCACCAAAGCCGATGTAAAGGCCGCGGTTGAGCAGCTGTTCGACGTCAAGGTCAAGGCTGTCAACGTGGTCAACGTCAAGGGCAAGAGCAAGTCCTTCCGTAACCGTGCTGGTAGCCGCGGCAATTGGCGCAAGGCGTACGTCCGCCTGGTTGATGGTCAGTCCATCGACGTAACGGCTAAGGCCTGAGGTCCATCCCATGCCATTGATGAAGTTCAAACCCACCTCTCCCGGCCGTCGTTCCGCCGTGCGTGTGGTTACTCCCGATCTGCACAAGGGCGCACCGCACGCGGCGCTGCTCGATTCGCAGAGCAAGTCCGGTGGTCGTAACCACCATGGCCGCATCACCGTGCGTCACGTCGGTGGTGGTCATAAGCAGCACTACCGCATCATCGACTTCAAGCGCAACAAGGAAGGCATTCCGGCGCGTGTGGAGCGGATCGAATACGATCCGAACCGTACCGCTCATATCGCCCTGCTGTGCTATGTCGACGGCGAGCGTCGCTACATCATTGCCCCCAAGGGCTTGAAGGCTGGCGATCAGGTCATTGCCGGTGCCAACGCACCGATCAAGACCGGCAACACGCTGCCGCTGCGCAACATCCCGGTCGGTACGACGGTTCACGGTATCGAGCTGAAGCCGGGTAAGGGCGCTCAGATCGCACGTGCTGCCGGTGCTGCCGTCCAGCTGGTCGCTCGCGAAGGCATCTATGCCACGCTGCGTCTGCGCTCGGGTGAAATGCGCAAGGTGCCGGTCGAGTGCCGCGCCACCATCGGTGAAGTCGGCAACGACGAGCACAACCTCGAGAAGCTGGGCAAGGCTGGCGCCAAGCGCTGGCGCGGTGTTCGTCCGACCGTTCGCGGTGCGGCCATGAACCCGGTCGACCATCCGCACGGTGGTGGTGAAGCGAAGGCTGGTCAGGGTAATCCACATCCGGTCACCCCGTGGGGTGTTCCGACCAAGGGTTACAAGACGCGCAAGAACAAGCGCACCCAGCAATTCATCGTCCGCGATCGTAGGGGCTAATCGACCATGGCACGTTCACTTAAGAAGGGCCCGTTCGTCGATCACCACCTTGCAAAGAAGGTGGAGTCCGCTGCGGGTAGCAAGAAGCCGATCAAGACCTGGTCGCGCCGTTCGATGATCCTGCCCGAAATGGTAGGCATCACCATCGCCGTGCATAACGGCAAGAACCACATTCCGGTGCTCGTCAACGAGAATATGGTCGGCCACAAGCTCGGCGAATTTGCCGTCACCCGGACCTTCAAGGGTCACGGTGGCGACAAGAAGTCGAGCAGGTAAGGAGAGATGACGATGGAAGCGAAAGCAATCCTGCGCACCGCGCGCATCTCCCCGCAGAAGGCCCGCCTGGTCGCTGACCAGGTGCGTGGACTGTCCGCCGAACGTGCGGTCAATCTGCTGAAGTTCTCGGACAAGAAGGCTGCACACCTGATCAAAAAGGTAGTGGAGTCGGCTATTGCCAATGCCGAGAACAATCAGGGCGCGGATGTCGACGAGCTGAAGGTCAAGACCATCATGGTTGATGAAGGTCCCTCCCTGAAGCGTTTCATGGCGCGGGCGAAAGGCCGCGGTACCCGCATCCTCAAGCGCACCAGTCACATCACTGTGATTGTTGGCGCCGCCAAGTAAGCGGAAAGGAAAAGACCATGGGTCATAAAGTTCATCCGACTGGAATCCGTCTTGGCATCGCCAAGGACTGGAATTCCAAGTGGTACGCAAACAAGGCCGACTTCGCCGGTTATCTGGCAGCCGACCTGAAAGTGCGTGAAATGCTGCGCAAGAAGCTCGCGCAGGCAGGTATCAGCAAGATCTTGATCGAGCGCCCTGCCAAAACCGCCCGCGTGACGATCCACACTGCCCGTCCGGGCGTGGTGATCGGCAAGCGTGGTGAGGACATCGAAAAGCTGCGTAAGGAAGTGAGCGCGATGATGGGTGTTCCTGCCCACATCAACGTCACCGAAGTGCGCAAGCCGGAGCTGGATGCGCAGCTGGTCGCCGAGTCGATCGCGCAGCAGCTTGAGCGTCGCATCATGTTCCGCCGTGCAATGAAGCGCTCGGTCGGTAACGCGATGCGCCTGGGTGCCCTGGGCATCAAGGTCAACGTGGCTGGCCGCCTCAACGGTGCAGAAATCGCCCGTTCGGAGTGGTACCGCGAAGGCCGCGTGCCGCTGCACACGCTACGTGCCGACATTGATTACGGTTTTGCCGAGGCGTCCACGACGTACGGCATCATCGGTATCAAGGTCTGGATCTATAAGGGTGAGGTCTTTGACTTCTCCCAGGTTGGCCAGGAGAAGCAGGACGACAGCCCGCGCAACGATCGTAACGATCGCGGCGACCGTGGTGACCGTCCTTCGCGCCCGGCTCGTGAAGCGAGGTAACGGCAATGTTGCAACCCAAGCGAACCAAATATCGCAAGATGCACAAGGGCCGTAACGACGGCCTGGCATGGAGCGGAAACGCCGTCAGCTTCGGCGAGTACGGCCTCAAGGCAACCGCGCACGGTCAGCTGACCGCGCGTCAGATTGAAGCAGCACGTCGTACGATCAGCCGCCACGTCAAAAAGGGCGGCAAGATGTGGATTCGTGTGTTCCCCGACAAGCCGATCACCAAGAAGCCGATCGAAGTCCGCATGGGCTCCGGTAAGGGCAACGTGGAGTACTGGGTCGCGCAGATTCAGCCGGGTCGCATGATCTATGAAATCGAAGGTATTCCCGAAGATGTCGCACGTGAGGCATTCCGCCTTGCCGCCGCGAAGCTGTCGGTGACTACCACTTTCGTGACCCGGACGGTGCGCTGATGGACATCAAACAACTCCGCGAGAAGTCGGCTGACGAACTGAAGGCCCACCTGACCGATTTGCGTAAGGAGCAGTTCTCGCTCCGTATGCAGCAGGTCACCGGCCAGCTGCCGAAGACCCACGATACCCGCCGGGTACGCCGCGAGATTGCTCGCGTCAAGTACCTGCTCGGCAGCACCAAGTAAGGACGGCCGCGATGAGCGATAACAACGAAAAGCAAGCGCTGCGCACGGTCGAAGGCCGTGTCGTCAGCAACAAGATGGACAAGACGGTCACCGTGTTGGTGGAGCGCCAGGTCAAGCATGCTCTGTACGGCAAGTACATCAAGCGCTCGACCAAGCTGCACGCACACGACGCCGACAATGCCTGTAATGAAGGCGACGTCGTGCGTGTGACCGAGATTGCTCCAATGTCCAAGACCAAGAACTGGCGGGTGGTTGAAATCGTCACCCGTTCGGCCGGCTAAGGGAGATCTGAATCATGATCCAGATGCAGAGCTACCTCGATGTGGCCGACAATTCGGGTGCCAAGGAAGTGATGTGCATCAAGGTGCTGGGCGGCTCGAAGCGCCGCTACGCACACATTGGTGACATCATCAAGGTGACCGTCAAGGACGCCATTCCGCGTGGCAAGGTCAAGAAAGGCGAAGTCTACGACGCCGTCGTGGTGCGTACCCGTAAGGGTGTGCGCCGTCCCGACGGTTCGCTGATTCGCTTCGATGGCAACGCCGCTGTGCTGTTGAACAATAAGCAGGAGCCGATCGGGACCCGCATCTTCGGGCCGGTGACGCGCGAGCTGCGTTCCGAGAAGTTCATGAAGATCGTCTCGCTCGCTCCCGAAGTGCTGTGAGCGGAGGACATATACATGGCTAACCGTATCAAGAAGGGCGACCAGGTCGTCATCAACACCGGCAAGGACAAGGGTAAGCAGGGTGAAGTTGTGCGTGTGGATGGCGATCGCGTGATCGTCTCCAATGCCAACATCATCAAGCGCCACACCAAGCCGAATCCGCAGGCGGGTGTCGCCGGCGGCGTGGTCGAGCGTGAAGCGTCGATCCATATCTCCAACGTCAATATCGTCAACCCGGCAACGGGCAAGGGCGAGCGCGTTGGCTTCAAGGTGCTGGAGGATGGACGCAAATTGCGTGTGTTCCGCTCCAGCGGTGAGGCGCTCGACGCCTGAGGAATGCGATCATGAACACTCGTCTCGAAAAGTTTTACAAGGAAAACGTGGTGCCGGCCCTGATGAAGGAGTTCGGCTACACCAATCCGATGCAGGTGCCGAGGCTGGTCAAGGTCACGCTCAACATGGGCGTGGGCGAGGCGGCAACCAACAAGAAGATTCTGGAAAATGCAGTCGGCGACATGTCCAAGATCTCCGGTCAAAAGCCGGTGGTCACCAAGTCGCGCGTTTCGGTCGCATCGTTCAAGATCCGTGACGGTTGGCCGATCGGCTGCAAGACCACGTTGCGTCGCGCCAAGATGTACGAGTTCCTGGATCGTCTGATCAACATCTCGCTGCCGCGCGTGCGCGACTTCCGTGGTGTTTCCGGTCGTTCCTTTGACGGTCGTGGCAATTTCAACATGGGTGTGAAGGAACAGATCATCTTCCCGGAAATCGATTTCGACGCTGTCGACGCGATCCGCGGTATGGATATCGCCATCACCACCACCGCCAAGACGGATGCGGAAGCGAAGGCGCTGCTGGCAGCGTTCAAGTTCCCGTTCCGTAACTGACCGTAGAGGACATCCGAAATGGCAAAGACCTCCATGATCCACCGCGACATCAAGCGTGCAAAGTTGGCGAAGAAATTTGCCGGCAAGCGTGATGCGCTGAAGAAGATCCTCTCCAGTCAGGATGCGTCCTACGAAGAGAAGATCGATGCCTCGACCAAGTTGCAGAAGCTGCCGCGCGATTCGTCGCCGAGCCGCCACCGCAACCGTTGCGAACTTTCCGGTCGTCCGCGCGGTGTCTACCGCAAGTTCGGTCTGGGTCGCAACATGCTGCGCAAGGCCACGATGAACGGCGACGTTCCGGGTCTGCGTAAGGCAAGCTGGTAACAGCTTTCCGGCCGTTCGCGGCCGGTTTGAACAGGATTGTTCTGTTCAACAAGGGAGTCCGACGCAAGTCGGGCTCTTTTGTCGTATACTTCCGCTTCTGTCTTGCCTGTACAGGCTTGGCATGGCGTAAAGGGTCCTGGCCCATCCCCAGGAAAACACAAGATTTTCGCGAAAGCGGATATCGGTGCACTCAAAGGTACTCATATGAGCATGACTGATCCCATCGCCGACCTGCTGGTACGCATCAAGAATGCGGCCGCGGTTGGTAAGCAGACGGTGAAATTGCCGTCGTCCAAGATCAAGGTTGCGATCGCCCAAGTCCTGAAGGACGAGGGTTACATCACCGACCTGCGCGTGACAGCGACCGAGAACAACAAGTCGGAGCTGGAAATCGTGCTGAAGTATTTCGAGGGCCGTCCGGTCATCGAGACCCTGAAGCGTTTCTCGCGCTCGGGTCTGCGCCAGTACCGCGGCAAGACCGAGCTGCCCAAGGTCCTGGGTGGACTGGGCGTCGCCATCATCTCCACGTCGAAAGGCATCATGACCGATGCGCAGGCTCGCGAAGCCGGCGTTGGTGGTGAAGTCCTGTGCTTCGTGGCCTAAGGGAAGGAATCGAACATGTCCCGTGTAGCCAAGAAGCCTGTGTCCCTTCCGAAGGGTGTTGAGCTCAACGTCCAGCCCGAGCTGGTCAGCGTCAAGGGCCCGAAAGGCACCCTGACCCTGCCGAAGCCGGTTGGCGTCGAAATCGCCATCGACGGCGATGTTGCAACCCTGTCGGCCAACGATCCGTCGCAGCTGGCCATCACCGGCACCGTGCGCGCCATCCTGGCCAATATGGTCAAGGGTGTGTCCGACGGCTTCGAGCGCAAGCTTGAGCTGGTCGGCGTCGGTTACCGCGCCGCCATGCAAGGTAAGGATCTGAGCCTGGCGCTCGGTTTCTCGCACCCGCTGGTGTTCGTGGCGCCGGAAGGCATCACGCTGTCCACCCCGACCCAGACCGAAATTCTGGTCCAGGGTGCCGACAAGCAGCGCGTCGGCGAAGTCGCCGCCAAGATTCGCGGTTTCCGTCCGCCGGAGCCCTACAAGGGCAAGGGTGTGAAGTACGCCGGTGAAGTCATCATTCGCAAGGAAGCCAAGAAGGCGTAAGACAGGTCCCTCTGCTAGGAGCCCGGCCATCCATGGCCGGACTTCTCAATGCAAAAGCCTGTTTTCCTTCAGCTTCCGTAGGATAAATATCATGAGCATCAACAAGAACATCGCCCGTCTGCGTCGCGCCAAGTCCACCCGTTCGCACATTCGTGAGCTGGGCGTCGCCCGCTTGTCGGTGCTGCGCACCGGCCAGCATCTGTATGCGCAGGTCTTCACTGCCGACGGCTCCAAGGTGATCGCTGCTGCGAACACGCTGCAGGCCGACGTCAAGGAAGGTCTGAAGAACGGCAAGAACAGCGATGCGGCCGTCAAGGTCGGCAAGCTGATCGCCGAGCGCGCCAAGGCTGCGGGTATCGAGAAGGTCGCATTCGATCGCTCGGGCTACCGCTACCACGGCCGTATCAAGGCGCTGGCTGACGCAGCTCGCGAAGGCGGCTTGAAGTTCTAAGCACTGCTGCGACTGTGGCCAGCGGCCACAGTCGCGTTACCGCCGGCAGGGAGATGCCGGACCGTCCCGTTCTTTTGCAACGGTGCCGGGAACACAGTTCCATTCCACAACCATAAGCGGCCCCGAGCCGTACATACTCAATCAATCAAGGAATCAAGATGGCAGAAGAACGTGCACCGCGGGGTCGTGATCGCGACCGTAACCGCGAAGAGAAAGTCGACGATGGCATGATCGAAAAGCTGGTCGCGGTCAATCGCGTCAGCAAGACTGTCAAGGGCGGTCGCCAGTTCACCTTCACCGCGTTGACCGTGGTCGGCGATGGTCTGGGCAAGGTTGGTTTCGGTTACGGCAAGGCGCGCGAAGTGCCGGTTGCCATCCAGAAGTCGATGGAGCAGGCGCGCAAGAATCTGGCGACTGTCGATCTGAACAACGGCACTTTGTGGCACGCCGTCAAGTCCGGTCATGGCGCAGCTCGCGTTTACATGCAGCCTGCTTCGGAAGGTACCGGCGTCATCGCTGGCGGCGCCATGCGCGCTGTGCTTGAAGCGGTCGGCGTGAAGAACGTGCTGGCCAAGGCGGTTGGTTCGCGTAATCCGATCAACCTGGTGCGTGCAACGCTGAAGGGTCTGTCGGAAGTGCAGTCGCCGGCGCGCGTTGCGGCCAAGCGCGGCAAAAAGGTGGAGGAGCTCAACCATGGCTAAGGACACTGGCAAGACTGTGAGGGTGCGCCTGGTGCGTGGCCTGCGTGGTACCCAGTCGCGTCACCGCCTGTCGGTGCATGCGTTGGGCCTGAATAAGATCAACGATGTGCGTGAACTCAAGGACAGCCCGCAGGTGCGTGGCCTGATCAATACGGTTCACTACCTCGTCAAGGTTGAGGACTAATCCCATGACTATGCATCTCAATGACCTCAAGCCCGCTGACGGCGCCCGTACCGAGCGCACGCGCGTCGGTCGCGGCATCGGCTCCGGCCTTGGCAAGACCTGCGGCCGCGGCCACAAGGGCTCGTTCGCTCGCAAGGGTGGCGGCAAGATCAAGGCGGGCTTCGAAGGCGGCCAGACCCCGATGCAGCGTCGTCTGCCGAAGATCGGTTTCCGCTCGAAGATGGCGCGTGACAGCGCTGAAGTGTTGTCCTACCAGCTGGATAAGCTGGAAGCCGGTGAGATCGACTTTGCAGCGTTGCGTGCGGCCAATCTGGTCCCGAGCCGCGCCAAGAAGGCGAAGATCGTGCTGAAGGGCGAGCTGAGCAAGAAGTTCGTGCTGAAGGGTGTCGCTGCGACTGCAGGCGCCAAGGCAGCAATCGAAGCTGCCGGCGGCAGCGTAGAGGAGTAATCGGCAGATGGCGCAGGCTGGCATTGGTAACCTCGGTGGCGGGCTTGGCAAGTTCACGGAACTTCGCCAGCGGCTGTTGTTCGTCCTCGGGGCATTGATCGTCTATCGCATCGGCTGCTATGTGCCGGTGCCTGGCGTGAATCCCGATGCCATGCTTTCGTTGATGCAGGCGCAGGGTGGCGGTATCGTGGACATGTTCAACATGTTCTCGGGCGGCGCCCTGCACCGTTTCAGTATTTTTGCGTTGAACGTGATGCCGTATATTTCGGCATCGATCGTGATCCAGTTGGCCACGCACATCTTTCCCGCCCTCAAGGCGATGCAGAAAGAAGGCGAATCCGGCCGACGCAAGATCACCCAGTATTCGCGTATCGGTGCGGTGCTTCTGGCAGTGGTGCAGGGCGGCAGTATCGCGTTGGCGCTGCAGAATCAGACCGCGCCGGGTGGCGCTCCGGTGGTGTATGCGCCGGGCATGGGTTTTGTGCTGACTGCAGTGATTGCACTGACAGCCGGCACCATCTTCTTGATGTGGGTTGGCGAGCAGGTCACTGAGCGCGGCATCGGTAACGGTGTGTCGCTGATCATCTTCGCCGGCATCGTCGCAGGGCTTCCGTCGGGCGCAATCCAGACTGTCGAGGCGTTCCGCGAAGGCAATCTGAGCTTCATCTCGCTGTTGCTGATCGTCATCACCATCCTGGCGTTTACGCTGTTTGTGGTGTTTGTCGAACGCGGACAGCGGCGTATCACGGTCAATTACGCGCGTCGCCAAGGCGGCCGCAATGCCTACATGAATCAGACCTCGTTCCTGCCGTTGAAGCTCAACATGGCAGGCGTGATTCCGCCGATCTTCGCATCCAGCATCCTGGCATTCCCGGCGACGTTGTCGATGTGGTCGGGTCAGGCAGCATCGGGCAGTGGTGTGGGTTCGTGGCTGCAGAAGATCGCCAACGCACTTGGACCTGGTGAGCCAGTGCACATGCTGGTATTCGCTGCACTGATCATCGGCTTCGCGTTCTTCTATACCGCGCTGGTGTTCAACTCGCAGGAAACTGCCGATAACCTCAAGAAGTCCGGTGCATTGATTCCGGGTATTCGTCCGGGCAAAGCTACTGCGGATTATGTAGACGGCGTGCTGACGCGTTTGACTGCCGCAGGTTCGTTGTACCTGGTGATCGTCTGCCTGCTGCCGGAAATCATGCGCACGCAGCTCGGCACCTCGTTCCACTTCGGTGGCACCTCGCTGCTGATTGCGGTGGTGGTGGTGATGGATTTCATTGCGCAGATCCAGGCGCATCTGATGTCGCACCAGTATGAGAGTTTGCTGAAGAAAGCCAACCTCAAGGGCGGCTCGCGCGGCGGTCTGGCGCGCGGTTAAGTGGTACACTAGAACTTCATTACGTGAAGACGGCCTGGTTCCCGGGCCACGATCTTCCGATCAGAAGGGCGGCTCGCGCGACGTCTCGCGCGCGGGTGTGACGAGGTGGTCCTGTGCGGGAGTAGTACAGGCGATTCGGAGAAGTTTTCTGGATCAACATCGTCCGGCGCCGGAGCGAGGGCACACTCCCCACGCCGGGTCCATGGAACTTTCTGGTTCCACGGGCTTCAAAGCAATCCGAGGCCTTGCTACAATTCCGAGTTAACTTTTGATCCATCCTGCCGGATGGCGCCTGGGCGCTGTCGGGCCATCACTCAGTTGGAGAATCGCGTCATGGCGCGTATTGCAGGCGTCAACCTGCCAGCCCAGAAGCACGTCTGGGTCGGGTTGCAAAGCATCTACGGCATCGGCCGTACCCGTTCGAAGAAGCTCTGCGAATCCGCAGGCGTTACCTCGACCACGAAGATTCGTGATCTGTCCGAACCCGAAATCGAGCGTTTGCGCGCCGAAGTTGGCAAGTATGTCGTCGAAGGCGACCTGCGCCGTGAAATCGGTATCGCGATCAAGCGACTGATGGATCTGGGCTGTTACCGCGGTCTGCGTCATCGTCGTGGTCTCCCGCTGCGTGGTCAGCGTACCCGTACCAACGCCCGCACCCGTAAGGGTCCGCGCAAGGCGATCAGGAAGTAAGGGATAGATCATGGCAAAGCCAGCAGAAAAGAAAACGAAGAAGAAGATCAAGCGCGTCATCACTGATGGCGTCGCCCATGTCCACGCTTCGTTCAACAACACCATCATCACCATCACCGATCGCCAGGGCAATGCGCTGTCGTGGGCCACGTCCGGCGGCGCCGGGTTCCGTGGTTCGCGTAAGTCGACCCCGTTCGCTGCTCAGGTTGCCGCCGAAAAGGCTGGCCGCGCTGCGCTCGATTACGGCGTGAAGTCGCTGGAAGTGCGTATCAAGGGTCCGGGTCCGGGCCGTGAGTCGGCCGTGCGTTCTTTGAACAACGTGGGCTACAAGATCACCAACATCATCGACGTGACGCCAATCCCGCACAACGGGTGCCGTCCGCCGAAGAAGCGTCGCGTCTAAGGGAGCGATAAGAAATGGCTCGTTATATCGGTCCTACCTGTAAGCTCGCCCGCCGCGAAGGCGCCGACCTTTCCCTCAAGAGCCCCGCGCGTGCGCTGGACTCCAAGTGCAAGCTTGAGCAAAAGCCCGGCCAACACGGCGCGGCTCGCAAAGGCAAGCTCTCCGACTACGCTACCCAGCTGCGTGAAAAGCAGAAGGTCAAGCGCATCTACGGTTTGCTGGAACGTCAGTTCCGCAACTACTACAAGAAGGCCTCGACCAAGAAGGGCAACACCGGCGAGAACCTGCTGCAGTTGTTGGAAACCCGTCTGGACAACGTCTGCTATCGCATGGGCTTTGCCGTCACCCGTCCGGCCGCGCGCCAGCTGGTGTCGCACCGTGGCGTGCTGGTCAATGGCAAGTCGGTGAATCTGGCTTCGTACCAGATCAAGGCTGGCGATGCGATCACGTTGTCGGAAAAAGCACAGAAGCAGCTCCGCGTGCAGGAAGCCCTGACCGTGGCTGAGCAGCACGACATGACGCCGTCGTGGGTCGAAGTCGATTCGAAGAAGTTCAGCGGCGTGTTCAAGGCTGTTCCGGATCGTGCCGACCTGCCTTCGGATATCAACGAAGCGCTGATCGTCGAGTTGTATTCGAAGTAATTCACATTGGAGAGCCTCCGGCACCGCCGGAGGTTCGCAGGAGACCCCGCAACATGACGGTTACCGCCAACCAGGTTCTGCGCCCCCGTGGTCCGCAGATCGAACGTCTTACCGACAATCGCGCAAAGGTCGTGATCGAGCCCTTGGAGCGCGGTTACGGGCACACGCTGGGCAATGCCCTGCGTCGTGTGCTGTTGTCGTCGATCCCGGGTTTTGCGATCACCGAGGTCGAGATCGATGGCGTGCTGCACGAGTACACCACGGTCGAAGGGCTGCAGGAAGACGTGCTTGACGTCCTGCTCAACCTGAAAGACGTGGCGATTCGTATGCACAGTGGCGATAGCGCCACGCTGTCGCTGTCCAAGCAGGGTCCGGGTACGGTCACTGCGGCCGACATCAGGACCGATCACAACGTCGAGATCGTCAACGGCGACCATGTGATCTGCCACCTGACCAAGGACACGGCGCTGAACATGCGCCTGAAGATCGAGCGTGGCTTCGGCTATCAGCCGGCTGCCGCACGTCGTCGTCCGGACGAAGAGACCCGTACCATCGGTCGTCTGATGCTGGATGCGTCGTTCTCGCCGGTGCGTCGCGTTGCCTATGCCGTGGAAGCTGCGCGTGTGGAACAGCGCACCGACCTCGACAAGTTGGTGATCGATATCGAAACCAACGGCACGATCGATGCCGAGGAAGCCGTGCGCACCGCCGCCGACATCCTTAGCGATCAGCTGTCGGTATTCGGCGATTTCACCCACCGCGATCGCGGTGCGGCCAAGCCGGCTGCCAGCGGCGTGGATCCGGTGCTGCTGCGCCCGATCGACGACCTCGAGCTGACCGTGCGTTCGGCCAACTGCCTGAAGGCCGAAAGCATCTACTACATCGGCGATCTGATCCAGAAGACCGAAGTGGAGCTGCTCAAGACCCCGAATCTGGGCAAGAAGTCGCTCACCGAAATCAAGGAAGTGCTGGCACAGCGCGGCCTTGCACTGGGCATGAAGCTGGAGAACTGGCCGCCGGCCGGTGTCGCTCAGCACGGCATGCTTGGTTAATGTGTCAAGGCATGGGCGTCTTCGGGCGCCCATGTTTGTTTTTTCCACATCGACGGGCCAAAGCCCGCGGTGACATCCGGTCAAAGGACGGCCGGCTCGGACCAACCGCAGTCCATTCAACAGCGCCAGGATGGCGACAACGTCTCTCAAGCAGTCTCAATATTCTTAGGAAATCACACTCATGCGTCACCAGAAATCCGGTCGTAAGTTCAACCGTACCAGCGCGCACCGCGAAGCCATGTTCCGCAATATGGCCGCTTCGTTGTTCAAGCACGAGCTGATCAAGACCACCTTGCCGAAGGCCAAGGAACTGCGTCGCGTCGCCGAGCCGCTGATCACCATCGGTAAGGTCGATGGCGTTGCCAATCGTCGTCTGGCGTTCGCTCGCCTGCGCGACAAGGAAGCAGTGGGCAAGCTGTTCGTCGAGCTGGGCCCGCGTTACGCGACCCGTCCCGGCGGCTACCTGCGTATCCTGAAGGCCGGCTTCCGTGCCGGTGACAATGCGCCGATGGCGTATGTCGAATTGGTCGACCGTCCGGTCGTCGCCGAGGAAGTGGCCGAGTAATCGGATCGCTCTTCGTAAAGATTCTTGAAAAAGCCCGGCTAGCGCCGGGCTTTTTCATTGGTGCGTCGAACGTGATTGCGTTGACGACAGCGGCGCGTATGGCGGCGTAATGACAGCGTCGCGCAGTCGCCAGATGCCGGGTCGGTGCTGCTTTGCTGCTGGATGCGATCACGGGCGGGTGTTGTCTTGATGCTGTCAGGCAGATACGCGCTGTGTGCTTGGCGCCCTCCGAGCCGGTAGACGCAGGCTTGCGTGGTCATGGCGGCGGCGATGGCAGATAATCGACGACTCGATCCTAGGCAAGCGGTAACGATGAATCCATTTCGTTGGGGTTTCCGGGCGCAATTTCTGCTGGGCTTTCTTGCATGCGCAGGATTGCTTGCCTATGCGATCTACGTGCAGCTGCATCTTGGGCTTGAACCATGCCCGCTGTGCATTTTCCAGCGCATCGCATTTGCGGCACTGGCGGTGTTTTTCCTGCTGGGTGCGTTGCATGGGCCACGCGCTGCGGGCACCCGCAAGCTCTATGGTGTGCTGAGTTTCATCGCTGCCGGCGTGGGCATGGGTATCGCGGCGCGGCATGTCTGGGTGCAGGTCCGGCCCAAGGACATGATGTCTTCGTGCGGGCCGCCGCTGAGCTTTCTGAGCGAGACAATGGGGCCGTTCGAAGTGTTCCGCACCGTGCTGACCGGCACCGGCGATTGCGGCAATATCGATTGGCGCTTTCTGGGCCTGAGCATGCCGATGTGGAGCATGCTGTGGTTCGTTGGCTTGGCGCTGTGGGCGCTGTATGCCGGGTTCAAGCAGCGTGGTCCGCGTAAATTGTTCTGATCGTTCCGTTCCGGCAATGGCCGGCGCCCGAGATTTCTGGAGTTCACGATGTCCGCTTCCCTTCATCCGTCCGTCAACGAGGCAGACCAGTGGTCGCCGCAGAGTTGGCGCCAGCGTCCGGCGCTGCAGATGCCAACCTACCCGGACGCAGCTGCGTTGGAGCACACCTTGGACGAGTTGCGGCAGTTGCCGCCGCTGGTGACCTCGTGGGAAATCTTTGCGCTCAAGCGCCAGCTGGCCGAGGCCCAGGAAGGCAAGCGTTTTCTTCTGCAAGGTGGCGATTGCGCGGAGAATTTCAGCGATTGCGAATCGGGCACGATCTCCAACCGCTTGAAAGTGTTGCTGCAAATGAGCCTGGTGCTGGTGCATGGCCTGCACCTACCGGTGGTGCGCGTAGGCCGCTTTGCCGGGCAGTACGCCAAGCCGCGTTCGGCCGACACCGAAACCCGCGACGGGGTGACCTTGCCGAGTTATCGCGGCGATGTGATCAATGCGCCGGCGTTCACCGAAGCGGCGCGCATACCGGATCCGCGCCGCATGATCACCGCGCATTCGCGCTCGGCAATGACGATGAATTTCGTGCGCGCCTTGATCGACGGTGGCTTTGCCGACCTGCACCACCCCGAATACTGGAATCTGGATTGGGTGGGCTATTCGCCGCTGGCGGCCGACTACCAGAAGATGGTGTCCTCGATCGGCGATGCGGTGCGCTTCATGGAAACCCTGTCCGGGGCGGAGGTGTACAACCTCAATCGCATCGATTTCTACACCTCGCACGAGGCGCTGTTGCTGCCGTACGAGGAAGGCCTGACCCGTCAGGTGCCGCGCCAGTGGGGCTGGTTCAACCTGAGCACGCATTACCCGTGGATCGGCATGCGCACCGCTGCGCTTGATGGCGCGCATGTTGAGTACTTGCGTGGCGTGCGCAATCCGATCGCGATCAAGGTGGGGCCGTCGGTGCAGCCGGACCAGTTGCTGCGTCTGATCGACGTGCTCAATCCGGAAGACGAGCCCGGCCGCTTGAGTTTCATCCACCGCATGGGCGCGGCGCAGATCGCCGAAAAGTTGCCGCCGCTGCTGGATGCGGTCAAGCGCGATGGGCGGCGTGTGCTGTGGGTGTGCGATGCGATGCACGGCAATACCGAAAGTACCGGAAATGGCTACAAAACAAGGCGTTTCGACAATATCCGCAGCGAGGTGGAGTTGTCGTTCGATCTGCACGCGGCGGCCGGGACGCGGCTGGGCGGCGTGCATCTGGAATTGACCGGCGAAGACGTCACCGAGTGCACCGGTGGCGCGCGCGAGTTGACCGAGCGCGATCTGGAGCGCGCCTATCGTTCCAGCGTGGATCCGCGCTTGAACTATGAGCAGTCGCTGGAAATTGCGATGGCGATCGTACGCAAGCAACAACAGGTGGTGGCGCAACCGCTGGGCGCGTGATTTCAATGTGCGTATGACGTGATGCTCATGCCGCTTGCGGCATGATCCTGCAGCCATCCCTCTTTCCCCCCACAGGAGGAACGGTTTGACTGCCGATTGGAACGTCATCCGCGAATACGCAATCCCTCTTGGTGCCTCGCTCTTGGCAGGCATCGTCGTCTGGTCGTTGATGCTGTGGCTGTTTCGCCGCATGCAAGGCCGCGACTATCGCCGCGCACGCATCATTCGCGTGGTCACCCTGCCGGCTGCCTTCATCCTGCCGTTGCTGTTTCTGGGCATCGCCACCGAGGCGACGCCGCTATCGGGCAAAGGCCTGGCAGCGGTGCAGCATCTGTTGCATGTCGGCATCGTCGGTTGCGTGACCTGGTTATTGGTACGCGCGGTCGCCGCCGGCGAGATGGCAATTCTGCGCAGCAACCCGATCGAGGTGTCCGACAACCTCACTGCACGGCGTATCCAGACCCAGACCCGTGTGCTGAGCCGGGTGGTGATGGGTGCGGTGATCCTGCTCGGCATCTCGGTCGTGTTGCTGACGTTTCCGCAGGTGCGCCAGATCGGCAAGACGCTGCTGGCCTCGGCAGGCATCATCGGGCTCGTGGCCGGTATCGCGGCCAAGCCGGTATTCGGCAACTTGATCGCCGGTCTGCAGATCGCGTTGACGCAGCCGATCCGGCTGGACGATGTGGTGATTGTGGAAGGCGAGTGGGGTCGCATCGAGGAGATCGGCAGCTCGTATGTGGTGGTGCGGATCTGGGACGAGCGGCGCATGGTGGTGCCGTTGACCTGGTGGATCGAGCACCCGTTCCAGAATTGGACGCGCAGCAGCGCCGATCTGCTCGGTACTGCGTTCCTGTGGCTGGATTACCGCACCCCGATCGCGGCGGTGCGCGCGGAGCTGGAGCGCATCTGCAAAAGCGAGCCGCTCTGGGATGGACGCGTGTGCGTGACCCAGGTGACCGAAACCAGCGAGAGCACGATCCAGGTGCGTCTGCTGGTGAGCGCACGTAATTCCGGCGATGCGTTCGATCTGCGCTGCATCGCGCGCGAGCGCATGATCGACTTCCTCACCCGTGAGCACGCTTACGCGCTGCCCAGGATCCGCGCCGAGATCGCGGCGCAGGAAAAGCCGCCGGTGCACGCAGCCGAGCCGATCGCCCAGGAGAGCGTGCGCTCGCCCGGTGCCGAAGACGGCGAGCCTGCGACTACGGTTTAGGCACAGGTAACGCCGCTGCCGGTGCGCTCGGCGCATAGCTGGGCGCAAAGCGCGCCTTGCTGCGTTGCTCGTAGGCGTAGGCCAGTTCGATCAAGCGCGGCTCGCTCCAGGCGCTGCCCATGAACAGCAGGCCGAGCGGCAGGCCCTGGGTCTGCCCCATCGGCACGCTCAGGCTGGGATAACCGGCCACCGCGGCGGCACCGTAACCGGCGCCGGGAAAGGTATCGCCCTTGACCAGATCGGTGACCCAGGCGGCGCCGGTGGTCGGTACGATCAGCGCCTCCAGGCGATGGGCCTTCAGTGCGGCGTCGATGCCTTCGGGCCCGGCCAGCCGTTTGGCGGTGGCGCGCGCAGTGAGATACGCGGGGTCTTCCAGGCCGGGTGCCGCCTGCGCCTGCTCGAACAGCTCTTGCGCGAAGTAGGGCATCTCGCGCTGCGCATGCGTGCGATTGAAGGCGATCAGCTGTTCCAGGCTCGACACCGGTGCGGCGTGGCTGCGCAGATAGGCATTCAACCCCGCTTTGAATTCGACCAACAAAACCGTCTGTTCAGCGGCATCCCACTTGCCATCGGTGGCCAGGCTGGTTTCGATGACCGTGGCACCCGCTGCACGCAGGCTCTGCACGGCGCGATCCAGTGCTGCGGCAATGGCGGGATCTTCGCGCAGCGGGTTGCGCAACAGGCCCAGGCGCGCGCCGCGCAAGCCATCGGGTTTGAGGTGCGCGAGATAGTCCGGTGTTGAAGACGGCGCATCGCGTGTGGCCGGATCCTGCGGATCGGGTGCGGCGATCGCCTGCAGCAACGCGGCAGCATCGGCAACGCTGCGCGTCATCGGGCCGGCGGTATCCTGGCTGGCCGAGATCGGGATGATGCCGTCGCGGCTGATCAGGCCCACGGTTGGTTTGAGTCCGACCAATCCATTTACCGAGGCCGGGCAGGTGATGCTGCCGTCGGTTTCGGTGCCGATGCCGACGGTGGCCAGGCTGGCGGCGATCGCCGCGCCCGTGCCGGCACTGGAGCCGCAGGGATTGCGATCCAGCGCGTAAGGATTGCGGGTCAGGCCGCCACGCGCGCTCCAGCCGGAACTGGACTTGGTGGAGCGGAAATTGGCCCATTCGCTCAGGTTGGTCTTGCCCAGGATCACTGCGCCGGCCGTGCGCAGGCGCTGCACCAGAAACGCATCGTGGCTGGGCGTGAAATCGGCCAGGGCCAGCGAGCCTGCGCTGTTGACCATCGGCACAGCATCGATGTTGTCCTTGAGCAAGACGGGAATGCCATGCAAGGGCCCGCGCACGCGGCCGGCGCGGCGTTCTGCGTCCAATGCGCGGGCGTCCGCTTCGGCCTGCGGATTGAGTTCGATCACCGAGTTGAGTTTGGGGCCGGCGCGATCGAGCGTGGCGATGCGCTGCAGGTATGCGCGCGTGAGTTCCAGGCTGCTGGTCTTGCTGGAAGCCATCCGCGCCTGCAGGCCGGCGATGTCGGCATCGGTCAGATCCAGTTGCTCGGCGGTCGGTACGTTCGCATCGACCTGTGTCAGGCCATCAACGGGCGCAGGGCCATCGGCATGCGCACAGCCGCATAGCGCAAGCAATAGCGCAAAGGGCAAGGTGGTGGATCGCATTGATGGTCTTCCCCGGGGGACTGTTCGCAGGCTAACGGCGCTGCGTCGGGGTGACAACGTGTAGGACGTGCCCGCAGACGGGCAGGGTGCGTCAGCGACGCCGGCGCTTGAGCAGATCGCGTGCCAGCACACCGACCACGATCAGATTGATTGCCAGTACGCCCCAGGCGGTCCAGCCGGGATGGCGGACGATGGCGTAGATATCGAATGGCAGATAGATGGCCGCCGACAGGCAGCCCAATAGCGAGGCCCATGCCTTGGCACGCCACAACCCCCAGGCTTCCACGACATGCAGCAGGCCGTAGGCCAGCATGGCGGCAGCGGCCAGATGGACAGCGTCGGGACTGATGGTCTTAAGCAACGACGGCAGTGCGCCGTGGTCGGGATCCAGACTAAACCGGCGGATCAGCGTACTGACCGCGTTTTGCAGCGGGAGCGGGCCCAGAATTTCCAGGCCCGTCGCCGCCAACAGCGCAAGCGTCCCTTTGACCGCCTCTAGCAAGGCGATCACATGCAGCCCCGGATGCGCACGCGGATCCGGGCTGTAGGGTTTGTTGCTCACGACCGTGGGCTAACCAGCAACTCAGCCCGAACGGCCGGAGCGCTTACGATCACTTTCGGTCAGGCCCTTCTTGCGCAAGCGGATTTCCTTCGGGGTGACTTCAACCAGCTCGTCGTCCTCGATGAAGTCCAGTGCCTGCTCCAGCGTGTACTTGATCGCCGGGGTCAGCTTGATGGCATCGTCCTTGCCCGAGGCGCGCATGTTGGTCAGCGGCTTGGTCTTGATCGCATTGACGGTCAGATCGTTGTCCTTGGAGTGGATACCGACCAGCTGACCTTCGTACACGTTGTCGCCTTCGGCAGCGAACAGACGACCACGCTCTTCCAACGGCCCCAGCGCATAGGCCGGGGTGGCGCCTGCAGCGTTGGCAATCATCACGCCGTTCTGGCGCTTGGCGATCGCGCCCTGTTCCTTCGGACCGTAATGGTCGAACACGTGGAACAGCAGGCCCGAGCCCTGGGTCAGGGTGCGGAACTCGTTCTGGAAGCCGATCAGACCACGCGCCGGGATCATGTAATCCAGACGCACGCGGCCCTTGCCGTCGGACTCCATGTTCTTCAGCTGACCCTTGCGGCTGCCCAGCTTTTCCATCACGCCGCCCTGGTGCTGCTCTTCGATATCGACCACAAGCTGTTCGATCGGCTCCATCTGCTTGCCGTCGATTTCCTTGATGATCACTTCCGGACGCGACACGGCCAGCTCGTAGCCTTCACGACGCATGTTTTCGATCAGCACCGACAGATGCAGTTCGCCACGGCCGGAGACCAGGAACTTGTCGGCGTCGGAACCTTCTTCGACCTTCAGCGCCACGTTGTGCACCTTCTCGCGGTCCAGACGGTCGCGCAGCTGGCGGCTGGTCAGGAACTTGCCGCCAGACAGGTCCTTGTTGCCGGCGAACGGCGAGTTGTTGACCTGGAAGGTCATCGAGATGGTCGGCTCGTCCACGGTGAGTGGCGGCAGGCCTTCCGGCGCGTCGAGCGCGCACACGGTGTCGGAAATGGTCAGCTCGGACACGCCGGAAATGGCCACGATGTCGCCGGCCTCGGCGGTGTCCTGCTCGATGCGCTCAAGGCCCAGGAAGCCCAGTACCTGCAGCACCTTGCCCTGACGCTTCTTGCCTTCGCGGTCGATCACGCTGACCGGCATGTTCTTCTTCAACACGCCGCGCTGGATGCGGCCGATGCCGATCACGCCGACGAAGTTGTTGTAATCGAGCTGGCTGATGCGCATCTGGAACGGGCCGTCCGGATCCACGTCCGGTGCCGACACGTGCTGCATGATCGCTTCGTACAGCGGGGTCATGTCGCCGTCGCGCACGCTCGAATCCAGGCTGGCGTAGCCGTTCAATGCGGAGGTGTAGACGATCGGGAAGTCCAGCTGTTCGTCGGTTGCGCCGAGCTTGTCGAACAGGTCGAACACCTGGTCGATCACCCAGTCCGGGCGCGCGCCGGGACGGTCGATCTTGTTGACCACCACGATCGGCTTGAAGCCCATCGCAAAGGCCTTCTGGGTCACGAAGCGCGTCTGCGGCATCGGGCCGTCCATCGCGTCGACCAGGATCAGCACCGAGTCCACCATCGACAGCACGCGCTCGACTTCGCCACCGAAGTCGGCGTGTCCCGGGGTGTCGACGATGTTGATGCGGTTGCCGTTCCAGGTGATGGCCGTGTTCTTGGCCAGGATCGTGATACCACGTTCCTTTTCCTGATCGTTGCTGTCCATCACGCGCTCAGCCAACACGGTGCGTTCGGACAGGGTGCCGGACTGCTTCAGCAGGCAGTCGACGAGGGTGGTCTTGCCGTGGTCGACGTGCGCGACGATGGCGATATTGCGGAGTTTTTCGATGGACATGCGGAAAGGGCCCCTGTCTGGCGCCAGTCTTGAGAAGGTAAGCCCGACATTATAGCGGTTTCGTTGCCGTGCCGTTGCGCCCGGCCGTCAGATGGTTCAAAACGCCCATTCAGCTTGCTGTGCACCCCCCGACAATGGTCGTACGTCTGCACGGCCGGCTGCACGCCCGGGTGTATTCTAATGGGCTGTCATACACCCTGAAACCTGCAAGGATTTCCATGTCCCTGATTGCCCATTTCGACACCACCCGCGGCCCAATCGTGGTTGAGCTGTTCGCCGACAAGGCCCCGCTGACCGTTGCCAACTTCGTCAACCTGGTCCAGCGCGGCTTCTACGACGGCCTGAGCTTCCACCGCGTCATCGCCGACTTCATGATCCAGGGCGGCTGCCCGGAAGGCTCCGGCCGCGGCGGCCCGGGCTATCGTTTCGAAGATGAAGCCAACAACGGCGTCGGTCACGACCGCGGCGTGCTGTCCATGGCCAATGCCGGCCCCAACACCAACGGCAGCCAGTTCTTCATCACCCATGTCGCCACCAACTGGCTGGACGGCAAGCACACCGTGTTCGGCAAGGTCACCCAGGGCCTGGACGTGGTCGATGCGGTCGCCCAGGGCGATGTGATCAACAAGGTGACGATCGAAGGCGATACCGACGCCGTGCTGGCCGCCAAGGCCGACCGCGTCGCGGAGTGGAACAAGATCCTCGCCGCCTGATGTCTTTCCCCGAACGGCCGCCAAGTGCGGCCGTTCGCTTGTCATTGCGCGCCGCCAGGCCTTGCGCCACGCCAGCGTGCACCTCCACCCACGTTTTTTAGCAGAGGAAACTCCCCATGAAAGCACCTGTTCGTGTTGCCGTGACCGGCGCTGCCGGCCAGATCGGCTATGCCCTGCTGTTCCGCATCGCCTCCGGCGAAATGCTGGGCAAGGATCAGCCGGTGATCCTGCAATTGCTGGAACTGTCAAATGAAAAGGCCCAGGCCGCGCTCAAGGGCGTGATCATGGAGCTGGAAGACTGCGCATTCCCGCTGCTGGCCGGCGTGGTCGGCACCGACGACGCCGAAGTGGCGTTCAAGGACATCGACGTTGCGCTGCTGGTTGGCGCGCGTCCGCGCGGCCCGGGCATGGAGCGCAAGGACCTGCTGCTGGAGAACGCCAAGATCTTCACCGCGCAGGGCGCTGCCCTGAACAAGGTCGCCAAGCGTGAGGTCAAGGTGCTGGTGGTCGGCAACCCGGCCAACACCAATGCCTACATCGCAATGAAGTCGGCGCCGGATCTGAACCCGAAGAACTTCACCGCCATGCTGCGTCTGGACCACAACCGCGCGCTGAGCCAGCTGTCGCAAAAGCTCGGCAAGCCGGTCGGCGGTATCGAGAAGCTGGTGGTGTGGGGCAACCACAGCCCGACCATGTACCCGGACTACCGTTTCGCCACCTCCGATGGCGCCTCCATCGGCGATGCGATCAACGACCAGGAATGGAACGCGTCCACCTTCATCCCGACCGTGGGCAAGCGCGGCGCGGCGATCATCGAAGCACGCGGCCTGTCCTCGGCTGCGTCGGCTGCCAATGCCGCCATCGATCACGTGCGTGATTGGGTGCTGGGCAGCGACGGCAAGTGGGTGACGATGGGCGTGCCGTCCGACGGCTCCTACGGCATTCCCGAAGGCGTGATCTTCGGCTTCCCGGTGATCACCGCCAATGGCGAGTACACCCTGGTCAAGGATCTGCCGATCGACGACTTCAGCCAGAAGTACATCGACAAGACCCTGGCCGAGCTGGAAGAAGAGCGCAGCGGCGTGTCGCATCTGCTGGGCTGAGTTTTGCTTCAGGTTGTAACGAAAACGCCGGGCAGTGCCCGGCGTTTTTTATGCGTCGCGTAAGTGATGCGTTGCGTTGTGGCGCCAAAAATCAATCACGCACGTCGATGTGGGACTCTCGTGCGGTAGGTGCTGCCGCCGCACTCTGATCAACTCGCGCGATGCGATCGGCTTACGCCAGACCTTCGGCTTTCAATGCGGCCTGCACATCGGCATCGGCCAGCATGCGCTGCACGAACGCATCCAGTGCATTCAAGCCACTCAAATCCACGCCGACCTTCTGCGCCCACAACAAGGTCACGAACAGATACGCATCGGCACCGGTATGGGTGTCGCTGGCCAGCCAGGTACGATCCTGCAGATGCGTGTTGGCACGTTCGTACAAGGTGCGCAACTTGCTGCGTGCGTCGTCGTGGCTGCGCGCAAGCAGTGCCTCGTCCTGCAGATACGCAGTGCTGCCGAAGATTGGCTTGAACGTCGGATGCACATCGGCATTGGCGAAAGCGATCCAGCGATTGATCTCGGCGCGGCTGCGCGCAGTGCCGTCGCCGGACAGACCGGTAAGCGGTGCGATGTCGGCGATGTAGTTGAGGATGGCCGCGTTCTGATTCAACGCCCAATCGTCGACCACCAACAGCGGAACCGCGCCGGCCGGATTCAGGCGCAGATACTCGGGGGACTTCATCGTAGCGGCATCGACAACGGTCAGCTCGAACGGCAGGCCCGACCAGCGCAACACGATGTGATCTGCCAGCGAGCACGCGCCGGGCTTGGTGTACAGCTTCATAGGAATTCCACGCAAGAACGAAGGCGCAAGCTTAGCGGCAACGCATGCGCGCGTGCGTGGAAAGCGTCAGGATGCAGTGCGTGGACGCAGCTTCTGCACGCGATAGAACGTGTGATCGCCGATGGTGGCAACCTGATACGCATTGCGCCAGCTGGGGCTCGCAATCGCGCTGGCGGCAAAGTGGCTCGCGCCTGGCACGATCTCTTTGCGTTGACCTACCGGTAACGCCCAGTTGCGCTCTGCGGCCAATGCCACATCCAATGCCTTGTTCCAGGCATCGTCATTCTTGAGCTGAGTTCCCGGTGACACGATGGTCGGCGCGAACTGCTTGCGCGCGGTGACTACCTGACACATCGAATCGCCCCACAAACCACTGTCCAGACGACGCAACGCGACTTCTGCAACGGCTTGTTGGCCACGCAAGGTCTGGTCGCGCGCTTCCAGGTAGACGGTGGTACTCAAACACAACGAATCTGCAGCCGGCTGCGGCAATAATTGCGACAGCCAAAGTATCCAAGCCAGTTTCATAGAACTCCTTGCTCCGTATGGGCCGATCCGCAGGCCATCCAAAGTGGATGCACCAGTGCGAAGGGCTTGGCGTCATGGGGAGGCGACCTGCCAAGGGCCGCCAAGTCTCCGGCGAAAGACACATCTGCCGAAGGTGCCCACCAAATGCGGTGGGTCAAAAAGTTGGCGCAAGGTAGGCGGCGATCACATAATCCCTGCTGAATGGGCAGGGTTGACGCGCGTGATTGCCTGCTGTGTCTAGTGCTTCGCTGGATGAGAGCTTTGCGATGCAACATTGAGATGCGTCGCATCGATGTAGCGACTGCACATATTGAAATTTAGAACTGCGCGATACGCATGCGATGTGTGGCAAGTGTGCAGGGTGATTGTCTTGCGTTGCATGCATGAAAAGTGCGTATGCCGCACCAAAAGTATTCTGCGCTACACGCCATCATCACTTGCTAGTGTGCTTGAACGCCGACTTCAGGCGCGTTGATGACATATCGAGATGTGCAGACCGGTGTGCTTAACGCAATGGTCCGCACATTGCTTGCATTGATAGCTTCGCGCAGATGTATCAGTGTCGGCAACGGACGACGATGTTTTGTTAGCCGCTCTAAGTTGCTGCAGTTTTGAACTCATCGTGCGTATTGAATGAGACGCTTCAATTCAGCGTGGCGCAGAAGATTTTTGTGCATGTACTGCATGCACTGTGATTGCTGGTGCGCATCATTGCAAGCAGCGAAAAACGTCAGACGCAATCGCTGAAGTTCTTGCTGCGTTATCGAGACGATTACACGTGGCGCGAAGGCAGCGCTGCTGCGACAGATCGGCGTTTTCCAGACATCACAAAGGCGCTGCCGGCCCAGGCGATCAACACGCACAGCACACCGCAAATCATCGGACCCAATGCCATTGCCCACGCCAGATGTGCGTTGTGACCAGAGCGATAGTCGGATGCGCCAAGTAGCAATCCGATCAATGCACTGCCTGCTGCCAATGCAAGTTGGGCGGTGGCGGTGAGTGCGGCAAATCCGCGCGCCTGCTGTGCTGGGCCGTGGCGCGAGGCGAGTTCTGCATGCCGTGCCCAGACCCATTGCCCGGCACTGCCCGCCGCCAGACCCATGCCGAAGGCCAGGCTGGCATCCAGCACGGTGTGGCGAGAGACAGCCATGGCGAACACCAGCCCAAGTGCGGCCAACGCCGCTCCGCTGACGCCTAGTCGACGCATTGCCACAGTCGGCCAGCGGGCAGCCAAGGGCTGCACGAAGACGCTGCCAAGCGCATAGGCAATCAACACAGCGCTACCCCATCCCGCCGAGCCCATACGCGACTGCGCAAGATACGGCGCCAATTTGGTAAATGTCGGCAGCGCCAACGCCAGTGCTGCGATGACAGCCAAGGGCAGCAACTGATCGCGCTGCCATCGTGGCGCGGATGGCGGTGTTGCAGCGCTTGCAAGCACGTGTACGTGGCGCTGCAGCGTCTGCCGTAACCACCACGCCGATAGCAGTGCGATGCTGCCGGACAGCGCGACGATCATCAGTGCAGTTGATGCGGCGGTGTTAGTGCCGTCTTTCAGTAGCAGGCCGATCGCTGCGCTGACCAGCAACGCGGCCAGCCCGCTCCCGATCAGACGCAGCGCACTGACGCCGCGCGCGCCATGCCAAGGCCAGTGTCCCATTCCCAACAAGGTGTTCTGAGCCACGTCGCCGATCGCATATGCGGCGCGGAACGGCAGGCTGAGTAGCAGTACGCTGATCAAGCGGATATCGGGTGGAAATGCCGGCGTGACAAAGACCAACGACAAGGCGACAGCTGCCAGCGCAATGCCGCGCCATTGCGAC
The DNA here is from genome assembly GCF_056675575.1 of Xanthomonas sp. NCPPB 3959. Classification (NCBI taxonomy): domain Bacteria; kingdom Pseudomonadati; phylum Pseudomonadota; class Gammaproteobacteria; order Lysobacterales; family Lysobacteraceae; genus Xanthomonas; species Xanthomonas sp. NCPPB 3959. Next base: position 224,382 of record NZ_JBWWVR010000003.1, on the reverse strand, counting down.
CGCCCAGCCCACGCCAGGCTGGCGCCGGCACTCCAGCGCTTCGCTGCGAACATGCCCATCACTGCGCTCACGACCAGGCCGCCAGCGACCGAGACGCCAGCCGCAATCGCGCCCAGTCCGACGTATTCGGTCAACGCAAAAATCAGCAGTAATTCTGCGGTGTACCAGAGCAGGCTCTTGCCGAAATGCGCCGCAGCGTAGGCCAGCAACGCTGCGAGCGGGAGTTTAGGCGGCGGCGATGCAGTCCGGGTCGATGGCATGCCGGGTTTATAGCCGAGTCGCGCGACAGAAAAAAGAATGTACCGAGCATGCTCCGACCAGCGGCGTACCCGGTGGTGTCGCGCCATTGATGGCAGCGTCGACGCCGGCGCCGATCTGTCTCTATCTAAGAGCGGCTAACAAAGCGACTGCGCTCACCGCCACGTGGGTGCGGCCGGTGCTCGGAATCGGCATGTACCACTCGTACACTGCGGTTCTGAGCGCGCCATCCACGCCCACCTGACGACTGCTCGCTACGTTTTGTTAGCCGCTTTAAGGCGCCCGCGCGTGCACTTGCGCAAGCGTCTGCCGAGCAGGCCGGCGGTTGCCTTAAAGACCGCCGATATCAGCATCGAAGTGAAACCAATGCGGCTCTCTTGCAGACGCACAAACCCGCTCTGGCGTCGTAATGAAGAACGGCTGTAGCTTCTACGACATCGCATGCAAGCGCGTTACAAGGTTGCCGCCAACCGGCACGCCTGATTGATCGCACGCTTGGCATCCAGTTCGGCGGCAACATCCGCACCGCCGATCAGATGCGGTTGCTGTCCGTTTGCCTGCAGCGCGGCCAGCAGCTCGCGACGCGGTTCCTGCCCGGCGCAGACCACCACCGTGCCGACATCGAGCAGTTGCTCGGTGCCTTCCACGCGGATCCGCAGACCGGCATCGTCAACGCCCAGATACTCCACGCCGCCGAGCATCTTGACGCCCTTGGCCTTGAGCGTGGCGCGGTGGATCCAGCCGGTGGTCTTGCCCAGACGTGCGCCGGGTTTGCCGGGGCTGCGCTGCAGCAGCCAGACCTGACGGGCAGGGCGCTCGGGTTGCGGTTTGGCCAACGCGCCGCGCGTTTCGAAGCTGGGGTCCACGCCCCATTCGGCCATCCAGCGCGCCGGATCCAGCGCTGGCGAGACGCCTTCGTGCACCAGAAATTCGCCGACATCGAAACCGATCCCGCCGGCGCCGATGATGGCGACCTTGTCGGCCGCTACATGGCGGCCCAGTACCACGTCCAGGTAATTGACCACCATCGGATGATCGGCACCGGGGAAGTCCACCTTGCGCGGCTCGATGCCGGTGGCCAGCACAATCTCATCGAAGGCCTTGAGGTCGTCCGCCTGCACGCGTGTCTGCAACCGCAGCGCTACGCCGGTGGCTTCGATACGGTGGCCGAAATAGCGCAGCGTCTCGTTGAATTCTTCCTTGCCCGGGATGCGCTTGGCGACATTGAATTGCCCGCCGATTTCATCGCTTGCATCGAACAAGGTCACCTGGTGGCCGCGCTCGGCCGCCACCGTTGCGCAGGCCAGTCCGGCAGGGCCTGCACCGACCACCGCGATGCGCTTTGGCGTGGTGGTCGGTGTGTAGATCAGCTCGGTTTCGTGCACTGCGCGTGGGTTGACTAGGCAGCTGGCCAACTTGTTGTCGAACACATGATCCAGGCAGGCCTGGTTGCAGGCGATGCACGTATTGATCGTGTGCGATTGGCCGGCGCTGGCCTTGTTGGCCCATTGCGGGTCGGCCAACAGTGGGCGCGCCAGCGACACCATGTCGGCTGCGCCGTCGGCCAGAATGCGCTCGGCCACTTCCGGCATGTTGATGCGGTTGGTTGCCACCACCGGAATGCGCAGGTGCGGCTTGAGCTTGGCGGTGACACCTGCAAACGCCGCGCGAGGTACCGATGTGGCGATGGTCGGAATGCGCGCCTCGTGCCAGCCAATGCCGGAATTGATGATGGTGGCGCCGGCTGCCTCGATTGCCTGCGCCTGCGCCAGGATCTCCTGCCACTGGTTGCCGTCATCGACCAGATCCACCAGCGACAGCCGGTAGATGATGATGAAGTCCGGCCCGCAGGCCTCGCGGATGCGCCGAACGATCTCCACCGCAAAGCGCATGCGCTTGGTTGCATCGCCGCCCCAGGCATCGCTGCGCTGGTTGGTGCGCGCGGCGGTGAATTCGTTGATCAGATAGCCTTCCGACCCCATCACTTCCACGCCGTCGTAACCGGCCTCGCGCGCCAGCCGCGCCGCGCGCGCATAGGCCGCGATCTGCCGATCTACCGCACGCGCCGACAACGCACGCGGAGTGAATGGATTGATCGGCGCCTTGAGCCTGGACGGCGCCACCGACAACGGGTGATAGGCGTAGCGCCCGGCATGCAGCAGCTGCAGGCAGATCTTGGCGCCGTGTGCGTGCACCGCACGGGTGACCTGACGGTGCGGACGCACTTCCCACGGCCACGACAGCTTGCCGCCGAACGGTTTGAGCCAGCCCACCACATTCGGCGAAAACCCACCGGTGACGATCAGCCCGACGCCGCCGGCCGCGCGCTCGGCGAAATACGCCGCCAATTTGGGGAAATCGCGCGCACGGTCTTCAAGGCCGGTGTGCATCGAGCCCATCAGGACGCGATTGCGCAATTGCGTGAAACCCAGATCGAGCGGGGTGAACAGGTGCGGGTAGGGCGAGTCAGGCAGGCCGGTGGCGGGCGACATGATATGGATACGCTGGCGTACGGAGTGCGCACGATGCAGGCAAACGGGCGTATCGGCAAGTCTTGACGCACGCGGCCCGTGCTGGCGGCAGTCTGCTGGAGAGGGCCGGACCCGCAAGCCCGCGCAAACGCAGCGGGCAAACTCAACCAGTGACGCCGATCACCAGCCCGCCAGCACCAACTTGCCGATCGTGCTGCCGCTTTCCAGCCGCCGATGCGCCTCGCGCAATTGCTGGGCATTGATCGGCGACAGCGTCTCGGTCTGCGTGGTGCGCAGTTCGCCGGCATCGATCAGGCTGGCGGCACGATTGAGGATGCGGTGCTGCTCGACCATGTCTTCTGTTGCATAACGGGCGCGGGTGAACATCAGTTCCCAGTGGATGCCGATGCACTTGGATTTGTAGGGGTCGCCAATCGATAGCGGGCCGCGCGGCTCCACGATCAAGCCCACGTGTCCCTGTGGTGCCAGGATCTCGCCCAACTGCTGCCAGTAGCGGTCGGTGTCGGCCAGATTGAGCGCCGCATCCACACTCTGCAGGCCTAGCGCCTGCAATTGCGGGTGCAACGGTTGGTGGTGATCGATCACATGCTGCGCGCCCATCTGGCGCACCCATTCAATCGTCTCCGGCCGCGATGCCGTGGCGATGACCGTGAAGCCGGCATGCCGCGCCAGCTGGATCGCAATGGAGCCCACGCCACCGGCACCCCCGATGATCAATAAGTGCTTGCCGCGATTGCGTGCGCCGTCGAAGGCGAACGGCATGCGCTGGAACAACAACTCCCACGCGGTCAGCGTGGTCAGCGGCAACGCAGCCGCCTCGGCGAAGCTGAGCGAGGTCGGCTTGCAGCCGGCGATGCGCGCATCGACCAACTGGTACTGCGCGTTGCTGCCCGGCCTTCCGATATCTCCTGCGTAATAGACCTCGTCGCCCACCACGAATGCAGTGACCTCCGGGCCCACTGCTTCGACCACGCCAGCGGCGTCGTAGCCGAGAATTTTCGGCGCATCCAGCGTCTGCGGCTTGGGCGCACGCACCTTGGTGTCGACCGGATTCACCGAGATCGCCTCCACACGCACTAATAAGTCATACCCGGATGGCGACGCAGGCGTCGGAAGCTCCATGTCAAGCAGCGACTCGGGATCGTCGATTGGAAGATGGCGAGTGATGGCGATGGCTTTCATCGAGGCGCTCCTTTGGGGGAGTTCAGGGTGCGTTGTGATGCTGTTGGCCCGCAACCACCAAGCCCACAATTCAGCTCGGACTAGGGCTCGCATTCACCAATGTGGTCGCGGAGTCGTGCCGCCTGTCCCCCGGAGGTCAGACCGCAAGCGTATTCAACTGGCTTAATTGGGCTGCCGTTCATGCGGGGCAATTGTGCTAACTGAGCGCCCGGTCCTTTCCTTCATGAAGCTGTATACGTAGTATTGAGTGGGATCGCCGTCTCTGTTGATTGCTTTCACATGTTATATGTCCGTTAACGCGATCTTCACTGAAGCCGGCTTAATCTGCGCCCCGATGGCTCTGGATGTGACGAGCATCTTTACCAAGAACAATGCCTCTATCGGTTTATCTCCCAAAGAAGGAGCTGTATACATGAACAAGAAAATTCTCACTGCCGCGTTGCTTGGCGGCCTGGCGTTTGCCCAGGCTGCTTCCGCGCAGGAATTCGATGACCGTTGGTACCTGACCGGTAGCGCTGGCTTCAACTTCCAGGACAGCGATCGTCTGACCAATGATGCTCCGTTCGTGACCCTGGGTCTGGGCAAGTTTGTCAGCCCGAACTGGTCGATCGACGGCGAGCTGAACTATCAGAACCCGAATTTCGATGCCAACCAGGACCAGAACTGGAGCCAGTACGGCATCTCGTTCGACCTGCGTCGCCACTTCATCGCTGAAGGCCGCGGCTGGAACCCCTACCTCCTGTTCGGCCTGGGCTACCAGCGTTCGGAAGAAGAGTTCGACGCAACCCCGAACCCGGTTTCGCCGGGCCAGCAGAAAGACGGCAACTTTGCCGCCAAGGCTGGTGTCGGTCTGCAGACCACCTTCGACAAGCGCGTTGCCGTGCGTGCCGAGTTGGCCTACCGCGCTGACTTCAACGACCAGAGCGTTGCTGCTCCGCAGGAAGACTGGTTCGGCGACGTGCTGGCTTCGGTCGGCGTCGTGATCCCGTTGGGACCGGCTCCGTCGACCGCTCCGCCGCCGGCTCCGGCTCCGGTTGCTCCGAGCTGCGCAGACCTGGATGACGACGGTGACGGCGTCAACAACTGCGACGACAAGTGCCCGGCTTCGCAGCCTGGCCAGACCATCGGTCCGGACGGTTGCCCGGTTCCTGTGTCGATCGACCTGAAGGGCGTGAACTTCGACTTCAACAAGTCGACCCTGCGTCCGGACGCACAGTCCATCCTGAGCGAAGCGACCGAGATCCTGAAGCGTTACCCCGACCTGAAGGTCGAGGTTGCCGGTCACACCGACTCGAAGGGTACCGACGCGTACAACCAGAAGCTGTCCGAGCGTCGTGCGACCACCGTGTATGACTACCTGACCAAGAACGGCGTTGATGCGTCGCGTCTGGTCGGCCCGATCGGCTACGGCGAGAGCCGTCCGATTGCTCCGAACGCCAACCCGGATGGTTCCGACAATCCGGAAGGCCGTGCGAAGAACCGTCGTACCGAGCTGAACGTCCAGAACTAATTGGACCGCTAGCTGTTACATACAAAACCCGGCCTTGTGCCGGGTTTTGTCTTTGTAGGACCAGGAAAAGTGCGTCGAGTCGCCGCCAAACCTGTCTGTGTTGCCATCCAGGCACGGTTCCGGTTGAAACAGCGTTCATCGCTGCCTACACTCGCCGCGTCAACACCAAACTCATAATTGGAAGAACCCGATGCTGCGTACCGCCACGGCAGGTTTGCTCTGTCTCGCTTTGATTCCTGCCGCTTACGCCGCCCCGAACTGCGCCGGCAGCACGGTGTCCCAGCCGCTGCCGTTGCCTGCCACGGTGATTGCGCCGGCGGCCGCCGAGTTCTACACCCGTAGCGTCCAGCTGGGCATGCCTACCGGCGTGTTGGCCCAGCCCTATACCAGCGAGCAATCGGTGGACCGCGTGCTGCTGCGGTTGCGTGTGGAAGGCTGCCAGGATCTGGCCAAGGTGATTCCGCCCGGCGGCACCGTCAATTCGAACGATCCGGCCGCCTACAAGGCCACCACTGCATTCGACAACACGCCGTGGCGCTTTGACATGAGTCAGAACGGCAAGCGCATGACCGCCGAAGAATTCGATGCCTGGATGAAGGCGCGCGGTGTGCGTGTGGTCAAGGCGCGTCCGGTGGCTGCGCCGGCTCCGGCCGCTGCGGCAACTGCAACGCCTGCGGCCGACGTCAAGTCGGTCGAAAACAAGTAAGCGGCACGGTCGGGACGGCATGACCCGGCGGCCTCCGCCGGCGACGTCCCGGCAACGCAAGCGTGGTCCGGCTGGTGCTTCGCGCGCCTCCGCGACGGCCACTGCGACCAGCGCACCGCGCCACGGGCTGGCGCGCGTGCTGTCCAAATTGGGCGTGTGTTCGCGTACCGAAGCGGCACGCTGGATCGCCGAAGGGCGGGTCAGCGTGGCTGCGCGTGTGGTGCACGACCCCGAATATCCAATCCACGCCGATCAGCAGTCGAGCATCACCGTCGACGGGCAGCCGTTGGCCGGGCCGGCGCGCTGCTATCTGATGCTCAACAAGCCGCGCGGCGTGGTCACGACCGTGCGCGACGAGCAGGGCAGGGACACGGTGTATCGCTGCTTCGATGGTGCCGGATTGCCGTGGATCGCGCCGGTCGGGCGATTGGACAAGGCCAGCGAAGGGCTGCTGCTCTTCAGTAACGACTCGCAATGGGCGGCGGCGCTGACCGACCCTGCGACCGGGCCGGACAAGACCTATCACGTACAGATCGATTGCCGCCCGAGTGCCGAGCAATTGGCGCAGTTGCGGGCCGGTGTGGTCGATCCCGATCCTGAGAGCGATGGTGCGCTGCTGCGCGCCAAGCACGTTGGCGTGCTGCGCGAAGGCGAGCGCAATGCGTGGCTGGAGATCGTGCTGGACGAGGGCCGCAATCGGCAGATCCGTCGTTTGTTGGCGGCGCTGGAGATCGGGGTGCTGCGGCTGGTGCGGGTGGCGATCGGTGCGCTGGCGATGGGTGAGTTGGGCAAGGGTGCGTGGCGCATGCTCAGCGCCGAGGAAGTCAGGGCGCTGACGGCGGCTCCCGCCAGCGCGCCAGACGCGCGCTGAGCAAGGCGCTGACGACCTCAAAAGCACGTGCGTCGCCGGCGCCGTTGGCATCGTGACGGCGACCCTTGGCGTGATTGCAGCTGGCACAGGCCAGGGCAAGGTTGCGCGCCGCATTCGCATCGTCGCCGACCATCGCGCACAGCGCGGCCGCTGCGCGACGGCCGAACCAGGCCTGCGGAATTACGTGTTCCAGGGTGGTGTGGCCGAGCGGCTCGCCATCGGCGCGCAGCTGCAAGCGCCGACGGCAATGCAGGCAGCGGGTTTCCCAGCTGCCGTCCAGTAAATGCGCCTGGGCATCGGTGTGCGCCGCCAGCAACAGCCGTTGGCGCAGCACCGTGCGCATCAGTCTTTGATGACGTCGAGTTCGCGGCCGATCTTGATGAATGCTGCGATCGCCTGATCCAGCTGCTCGCGGGTGTGCGCGGCGCTGATCTGGGTGCGGATGCGCGCCTGGCCCTTGGGCACCACCGGGAAGAAGAAGCCGATGGCGTAGATGCCTTCTTCCAGCAGGCGCTCGGCGAATTTCTGCGCCAGCGGTGCGTCGTAGAGCATCACCGGGCTGATCGGATGCACGCCAGGTTTGACGTCGAAGCCAGCGGCGGTCATGCGCTCACGGAAGTAACGCGTGTTTTCGACCAACTGCGTGCGCAGCTCGCCGGCGGCATCCAGCATGTCGAACGCCTTGATGCCTGCGGCCACCACGTGCGGCGGCAGTGAATTGGAAAAAAGATAAGGACGCGAGCGCTGGCGCAGCAGTTCGATGACTTCACGCTTGGCGGTGGTGAAGCCGCCCAGTGCGCCGCCCATCGCCTTGCCCAGCGTGCCGGTGAAGATATCGATCTGGTCCAGCACGCCCTTGACCTCGGCCGAGCCGCGGCCGGTAGCGCCCAAAAAGCCGGTGGCGTGGCATTCGTCAATATGCACCAGCGCGTTGTACTTGCGGGCGAGGGCGGTGATCTCGTCCAGCGGGGCGATGAAGCCGTCCATCGAGAATACGCCGTCGCTGGTGATCAGCTTGGTCTTGCAACCGGCGGCATCGGCGGCCTGCAGCTGCGCTTCCAGGTCGGCCATGTCGCAGTTGGCGTAGCGGAAGCGCTTGGCCTTGCACAGGCGCACGCCGTCGATGATCGAGGCGTGGTTGAGCGCGTCGGAGATGATGGCGTCGTGCTCGCCGAGCAACGGTTCGAACAGGCCACCGTTGGCATCGAAACAGGCGGCATAGAGGATGGTGTCCTCGGTGCCGAAGAAGTCGGCGATGGTGCGCTCGAGTTGCTTATGCAAATCCTGGGTGCCGCAGATGAAGCGCACCGAGGCCATGCCGAAGCCGTGCGTGTCCAGTGCGTCCTTGGCGGCCTGGATGATGTCCGGATGGTCGGCCAGGCCCAGATAGTTGTTGGCGCAGAAGTTGAGCACGCTGCGGCCGTCGGCGAGGGTGATCTGCGCCGACTGCGGGCCGGTGATGATGCGCTCGGACTTGAACAGGCCCTGGGCCTGGATCGCCTCCAGTTCGGCGGCGTAATGGGCGGTCAGCGCGGCGGGAGCGTTGGTCATGGCGATCGCAGTGGCAGAAAGAAGCGCGATTTTAACGATCACGGCGGCATACCACTACGTCATGCAAAATCGGTATAAGCGCAGGCGTGTATGTCATTTCACCGCCCGCGTAGCGCTGCGCAGCATGGCATGCTTGCTGTTCAGCTGCGCCCAACCGGCCAGGAGATTGCTGTGACCCACCCCCGCTACCGCTTCGTGTCGATCCTGTTGTGCAGCTTGCTGGCCCTGGCCGGCCCGGCTGGCGCGCGCGACATCGGTCTGCTCAATGTGAGCTATGACCCCACCCGCGAGTTCTATCGCGACTACAACAGCGCGTTCGCCGCGCATTGGAAGCAGCAACATCCGCAGGACACGGTGACGGTGGAAACCTCGCACGGCGGCTCCGGCAAACAGGCGCGCGCAGTGATCGACGGCATCGAGGCCGATGTGGTCACGTTGGCGCTGGCCTACGACGTGGACGCAATCGCCGAGAAGGCCAAGCTGATCGACAGCGATTGGGAAAAACGCCTGCCCGACAATAGCGCCCCGTACACCTCGACGATCGTGTTCCTGGTGCGCAAGGGCAACCCGAAGAACATCCACGATTGGCCGGATCTGCTGCGCTCCGGCGTGGCGGTGGTGACGCCCAACCCCAAGACCTCCGGCGGCGCGCGCTGGAACTACCTGGCCGCCTGGGCGTATGCCGACCGCATCTTCAAGGGCGACCGCGAGCGCATCGTGCGCTACATGCAGGCGCTGTTCCGCAACGTGCCGGTGCTGGATACGGGCGCGCGCGGTGCCACGACGACCTTCGTGCAGCGTGGTATCGGCGATGTGCTGCTGGCCTGGGAAAACGAAGCGCTGCTGGCGCGCGATGAACTGGGCAAGGACAAGTTCGAGATCGTGGTGCCGAAGTTGTCGATCCTGGCCGAGCCGTCGGTGGCGCTGGTCGACAAGAACGTCGACAAACACGGCACGCGCGATGTAGCCGAGGCCTACCTGCGTTATCTGTACGCGCCGGAAGGGCAGAAGCTGGCAGCCAAGCATTTCTATCGCCCGCGTCACCCGGAATTTGCCGACCCGGCCGATCTGGCGCGTTTCCCGGACATCAAGCTGGTGACCATCCAGGAAGCGTTCGGGTCGTGGGACAAGGCGCAGCAGGAACACTTTGCCGACGGTGGTGTGTTCGATCAGATCCAGGCAAAAAAGTAGGCAATGCAGATGTCGGTTGCTCCCCATCCAGCGCCGTCATCGCGCCGACGCGTGATGCCGGGGTTGGGCTTGAGTCTTGGAATTACGCTGACCTGGCTGGGATTGATTGTGTTGATCCCGCTGCTGGGCATCTTCATCAAAACCAGCGGATTGGGTTGGGACGGCCTGTGGCGGGTGTGGAGCGAGCCACGGGTGTTGTCGGCGTTGCGGGTGAGCTTCGGTACGGCATTTGTGGCCGGCGCCTTCAACGCGCTAATGGGCACCTGGGTGGCGTGGGTGTTTGTGCGCTACAACTTCCCGGGTAAGCGCTTCTTCGACGCGGTGATCGATCTGCCATTCGCGTTGCCCACCGCAGTGGCCGGTATTGCGCTGACTGCGTTGTATGGCGGCAACGGCTGGGTCGGGCGCTGGCTGGAGGCGATCGGTATCAAGGTCGCCTATACGCAGTTGGGGATCGTGCTGGCGCTGGTGTTTGTCGGCCTGCCGTTCGTGGTGCGGGTGGTGCAGCCAGTGCTGGCCGAGAGCGAGCGTGAACTGGAAGCGGCCGCCGCCACGCTTGGTGCGTCGCGCTGGCAGACGGTCTGGCGGGTGGTGTTGCCGGGTCTGTGGCCAGCGGTCCTGACCGGGTTTGCGCTGGCCTTCGCACGCGGCGTGGGTGAGTACGGCTCGGTGATCTTCATCGCCGGCAATCTGCCCAATTCCACCGAGATCGCGCCGCTGCTGATCACCATCCGGCTGGAAGAATTCGATTATGCCGGCGCCACCGCGATTGCGGCGGCAATGCTGCTGCTGTCGTTCGTGATCCTGCTGGTGGTCAATACGCTGCAGGCACGCCTGCTGCGCTATCAACGGAGGCCTGCATGAACGATGCTGTTTCGTCGCTGCCCTCCATGCTGCAGAACCGCACAATGACCGAACAGGCGCGCCGCATCACCGACTCGGCCACCAACGAGCCCCGCTGGGTGCAGTGGCTGATGATTCTGGGCGCGCTGCTGTTCCTGCTGGCGTTTTTGCTGCTGCCGCTGGTGCTGGTGTTTGCCGAGGCGCTGCGGGGTGGTTGGGAAACTTTCCTGCGCGCGGTGGTCGATCCGGATGCGTTGTCAGCGATCAAGCTGACCTTGGTCGTGACTGCGATCGTGCTGCCGCTGAATCTGGTATTCGGGGTGGCTGCGGCGTGGGCGGTGAGCAAGCATCGCTTTCCCGGCAAGCGCTTGCTGATCAGCCTGATCGATCTGCCGTTCTCGGTGTCGCCGGTGGTGGCGGGTTTGATCTTCGTGCTGATCTTCGGGCGCAGCGGTTGGGCGTGGCCGTTGATCGACGAAGGTTGGCAGCTGCAGCTGCCGTTTTTTGGCGAGATGCTGATTCAGCTGCCGCGCATCGTATTCGCGCTGCCGGGCATCGTACTGGCGACGACCTTTGTCACGTTTCCGTTTATCGCGCGCGAGCTGATGCCGTTGATGGAGCAGCAAGGCAGCGATGAAGAATTGGCGGCATTGAGCCTGGGCGCGAGCGGCTGGCAGATGTTCTGGCGGGTGACCCTGCCCAATATCCGTTGGGGCCTGATGTACGGCGTGCTGCTGTGCGCGGCGCGCGCGATGGGCGAGTTCGGTGCGGTGTCGGTGGTGTCCGGGCACATCCGTGGGCGCACCAATACGCTGCCGTTGCATGTGGAAATTCTCTACAACGAATACGCCTACAGCGCCGCGTTTGCGTGTGCCTCGCTGCTGGCATTGACCGCGCTGCTGACGCTGGCGCTGAAGACGTATCTGGAATGGCGGCATGGCGATTCGCTCGCCGCCAACCACCGACATTGAGGTGAACATGGGCATCCGCATCCACCGCCTGCGCAAGCAGTTCGACACGTTCACCGCGTTGGACGACATCACCCTGGACGTGCGCCAGGGTGAGTTGCTGGCACTGTTGGGGCCGTCGGGCTCAGGCAAGACCACGTTGTTGCGCATCATGGCCGGGCTGGAGCATGCCGATGGCGGGCAGGTGCTGTTCGGCGATGAAGATGCCACGCGCATGAGCGTGCAGTCGCGCCGGGTCGGCTTCGTGTTCCAGCACTACGCGTTGTTCAAGCATATGGACGTGTTCGAGAACATCGCCTTCGGTCTGCGGGTGCGGCGCGGTAACGAGCGTTGGGCTGAAGCGCGTATTCGCGCACGCGTTGAAGAATTGCTGGCGCTGGTGCAGTTGCATGGCCTGGAGCAGCGCTATCCCACCCAGCTGTCCGGTGGTCAGCGGCAGCGCGTGGCACTGGCGCGTGCGTTGGCGATCGAGCCACGCGTGCTGCTGCTGGACGAGCCATTCGGGGCGCTGGATGCGCAGGTGCGCCGCGACCTGCGCCGCTGGCTGCGCGAGCTGCACGAACGTACCGGTCTGACCACGGTGTTCGTGACTCACGACCAGGAAGAGGCGCTGGAACTGGCCGACCGGGTGGCGATCCTCAACCGCGGCCGCATCGAGCAGCTCGACACCCCGGCGATGATCTACGACAAGCCTGCCTCGCCGTTCGTGTATTCGTTCGTGGGCGCGGTGAACCGCATTCCTGGTGTGCTGGCGGAAGGTCGGATCCAGGTGGCCGGGCATGCATTGCCGGCGGCCAATGCCGCGTTGGCAGCCGGCCCGGTCGAGGTGTATGTGCGACCGGAAGATCTGGTGCCCGATGACGCCGGTTGGCCGGCGACAGTGGCCTGGTCGCAGCGCAGCGGGGCGCGTCTGCGTCTGCGCGCAACGCTTGAGCCGGCAGGCAACGAGGTGGAAGTGGAACTGCCGGCCTCGGCGGGGAGTTTTCAGCCAGGGCAGCAGCTAAGGCTGGCGGCGCGGCATTACGGGGTGTTTCCGGCGTGATTCAACGCCGGCTGGGGCCGGTATTGAATGGGGATTTGGGAGTAGGGATTCGGGATTCGCAGAGCGGGATCCGCCTTTGCTTTGGCGTTACGAATCCCCACTCCCCAATCTCAAGATCCTGCGCATTCAGTCGATGAGATGGGCATCCTGATTAGCACCATCGGTGGTTAAGGCCTGTGTGCTGGTTCAAAGGCGCACGACGTTGATGTTGCGCTGCAATGACAGTTGGACTAATAAAGTCACTGCAACCTCGCTTCGCGTCATCCGACCGCCCATCGTCCCAGGAGATGCTCCATGAAGCCGTCCCCCCTCGCGTGTTGTCTGTCGTTGTTGCTGCTCGGTGTCGTGCCGTTGGCGCATGCGCAGGATGAAGAAGCGCCAGCGTCGCCCTTCAGTGGCACCTTTGCGGTCACCAGCGATTATCTGTTCCGTGGTATCTCGCAGACCAATGAAGAGCCCGCCTTCCAGGCTGGACTCACGTACACGACGCCGTTCGGCGTGTACATCGGCACCTGGACCTCCAATGTCGATTACGGTGCCGGCGATCCGGATTGGGAAGTGGATGGCTTTGTCGGCTACAACACCGATCTGGGCACTAACTGGAATTTCGATGTGATGGTCAACCGCTACCAGTACCTGGGAGCGGGCGCGTCCAACTACGCCGAACTGATCACCAAAACCACATTTTTGAAGACCTATAGCTTGACCGTTGCCTATACCAACGATCTGTATGGGTCGAAGACCGACGGCTATTACTACGCACTCGATGCCAACTGGACGTTGCCGTACGACTTCACGTTCGGCGCGCACGCCGGGCACAGCGTTTACACCTCGGCGCTCAGTCAGGTGGATCACGACTACAACGACTTCGGCGTGAATGTCGGCAAGGCATTCGGTCCGCTGGGTTTGAGCGTGGGCTATTACGACACCAGCGAAGCGGCCGAATTCGGCTTCGGTCGGCAGAATTCGCAGAACCATCTGGTGGCGACTGCCACGGTCACCTGGCCTTGATGGCGATCGACTAAATAGCCGCTCTGACCAATTGGTTGTGTAGTTGTGAGGCGGGAAGAGTTGATGCTCGGATGCTTCAGCATCTACATCTAAGGGATGCTTAGGAATCTAGATTTCGGCTGGCTTGTTTTGGAGTGCTTGCACAGTGCAGACAAGTCGCTTGTAGAGCGGCTGATCTGCGGCTTGGTTGCAGGGCCCTTGTCCGTCCACCATCGCGGGACACGCCGCAAGTACGTCCGTGTAGGCTCTTACGCGGCATCCATGCCGCGTAAGGTCCCGCGACGGTGGGCGGGCAAGGACCAGTCGAGATAGTCGGTGCGCGTAGCTCTTTTCCAAGCAACCAGCAAACTGTCTGGTGCGGTGTCCTCACCGATTGCGGGACCGTGTGGCGGCATGGATGCCGCCACCGAGCCTACACGGACGTACTTGCGGCGTGTCCCGCGAGCGGTAAGGGCACCGCGCCCTCGACCCACTGAGCCTTTGCCTGCAATCCTCGCCGACCCTGCGTTCTTGAAGCGCTCCGCTCGCACCTGAGGATTGCCCGCTGCGTTTGTCAGCACTCTGAAGATGGACACGCAAAAGGCGCCTCGCGGCGCCTTTTGCGTTCAAGCGTATTGGCCGATCAGTTCCAGCTCAACACGACCTTGCCGGCCTTGCCTTCTTCCATCAGGTCGAAGCCCTTCTGGAAGTCGTCGATCGGCAGTTGATGGGTCAGCACCTTGTGCAGCGGGAAACCCGACAGCACCAATTGGGTCATCTTGTACCAGGTCTCGTACATCTTGCGGCCGTAGATGCCCTGTACGGTGAGGCCCTTGAAGATGATCTTGTCCCAGTCGCAGCCGGCGCCGCGCGGCATGATGCCGAGCATGGCGATCTTGCCGCCGTGATACATGCAGTCGAGCATGTCGTTGAAGGCACGCGGGTTGCCGCTCATTTCCAGGCCCACGTCGAAGCCCTCCATGTGCAGGTCGGCCATGACGTCCTTGAGCGAGGTCTTGGAGACGTTGACCACGCGGGTGGCGCCCATGTCGGCGGCCAACTTGAGGCGGAAATCGTTGACGTCGGTGACCACCACGTTGCGCGCACCGATGTGCTTGCAGATGCCGGCGGCAATGATGCCGATCGGGCCGGCACCGGTGATCAACACGTCCTCGCCAATGACGTCGAATTCCAGCGCGCAGTGCGCGGCGTTGCCGTAGGGGTCGAAGAACGCGGCCAGCTCGGAGGGAATCTGGTCGGGGATCGGCCACAGGTTGCTGGCCGGCATCACCATGTATTCGGCAAATGCGCCATTGACGTTGACGCCGATGCCGACCGTGTTGGGGCATAGATGTGGGCGGCCACCGCGGCAGTTGCGGCAATGGCCGCAGACGATGTGGCCTTCGGCCGAGACGCGCTGGCCGACCTGGTATCCGGTCACGGCCGAACCGAGCTCGGCCACACGGCCGACGAACTCATGGCCGATGGTCAGGCCGGGTGTGATGGTGCGCTGGCTCCACTCGTCCCACAGGTAGATGTGCAGATCGGTGCCGCAGATTGCGGTTTTTTCCAGCTTGATCAGCACCTCGTTGGGGCCCGGGCTGGGGACGGGAACCTGTTCCAGCCAGATGCCCTTGTTCGCTTCGCGCTTGACCAGCGCCTTCATCGTCTGCGCCATCTGGCGGGACCTGCTGAGTGAAAGTAAGGCGGCGATTATAGGCGTCGCGAGGTTTGCGCCATGCGGCGGTGCGGTAATGGGCGGTGTTGGCTTACCCGGATCATGGCGGGATAGTGATCGATGGAGCCCTTCTCCCATCGGGAGAAGGTGGCGCGCAGCGCCGGATGAGGGTACGAGCGAAGCCTCGTGCACTGGAACCACACGAGAGCTTCGCCCGTACCCTCACCCCAACCCCTCTCCCGCAGGGAGAGGGGGAAGGAACGCCGGCAACTCAGAACTTCACATCCAGACTCATGAAGTATTGCCGCGGCGCGCCGACGACCATGGTCTGGTTGTAGCCATCCGGATCGGAGGCGACGTAGCCGTTGGTGCCGGTGCTGGCGAAGTAGCGCTTGTCGGTGAGGTTGGTGATGTTGAGCGCCAGCGCCACATCGGCCACTCCGCCCACACGACCGAAGTCGTAACGCGCGCCGGCGTTGAACAGCCAGTACGAGGGCACCTGCGAATCGTTGAGGAAAGTGATGTAGCGCTTGTCGACGTACTTGCCGTCCAGATCCAGGCGCAGGTTGCCGAGTTGGTAGCTGGCGCTGGAGGAGAACATCAACGCCGGGATGCCGACCACGTCCTTGCCGGAGGTGGCGACCACGCCGTTGTTGAGGTAGTCGTCCTGATAACGCGAGCGATTCCACGACAGCGAGTTCAACCAGCTCAGGCCTTCCATCGGGCGCCACATCAACGCCAGGTCGGCACCGGCGCTATGCACTGCACCGACATTGCTCAGGATCGCCGCGCAGGTCTGCACCGCGGTGCACGGCGAGGTGGTCAACAAGCGGTTGGAGAACTTGGTGAAGTAGGCGTCGGCCGACAGCTGGAACTGCGCATCCTGCACGCGGTAGCCCACCTGCACGGTCTGCGATTCTTCCGGCTCCAGCGTCGAGCGGCTGCGGTCGAACGCGGCTTGCGAGGTGCCGAACGGGGTGAAACCGAAGGCGGCGATATTCTTGCTGTAGGAGGCGTAGATGTCCTGGCGCTCGTCGAGCTTGTAGTTCACGCCAACCTGCGGCAGGAAGTTGTCTTCAGCGCGGATGCGTCCCTGTGCAAGCGCGGTTGTCGGCACCAGCGATTGCGCACGCGTGGTGGTGCTGAGCGCCTTTGCGCCGTAGTTGAGGGTCAGGCGATCGTCGAGCAGGCGCACGGTGTCCTGCAGGTACAGCATGCGGGTCTGGGTGGTATAGCGCTGCAAAAAGTCGCGACGGAATGGGGTCTGCGCTTCGTACACGTTGTACAGAGAGGTGTAGCCCTCGTTGCCCAGCGCGAAGTAATTGCGCCCTTGCGTGGTGCGTGCATTCTCGGCCCACACGCCGGCTTCCAGATCGTGATTGCCCCACGACCACTTCAGTGCGCTGGTACCGCCGAAACGGTCCAGGCCATAGTCGGTGGTGCGCATCGACACCGGGATCTGCGCCGAGGTGACGACATACGGCGTCACCCATTGCCCCTCGCCGCGATTGGCGTGGTAGTAGCCGGCAGCATCCAGGGTTGCACCGCCGAACACGAACGTGCCCGACAAGCCTGCCAGGTTGTCGCGACGCAGACCACCGCCTGCGTAGTAGCTGGCATCCAACCAACTGTAATCATCGGGCAGCCCCGCCAGCGATTGCGGGTAGCCGTTGGCCACGCCGCTGGTGGCACCGGTGTTTTGATACGCACGCGCCATCTGCACCGCAGTGGCCCAATCCGGCTGCAGATAATCGTAGTCCCAGCCCAGCGCGCGCTGGCTGGTCAACGACAGATCCATGTAGTCGTATTCCTTGCGCCGCGAAGTATCCACAAACAGGCTCAGACGATTGCCGTCGCCCCATTGATACACGGTCTTGAGGTTGGCCTGCTCGGACTGCTGGTCGCCAAAGCCCTTCCACTTGTCGGTGGTGGCATTGGCATAGGACAGATATGCCGACAACCCATTGCGATCGCCGGTGTCGCCGCGCACGAAGGTGCGACGCGTCGCATCGCTACCCACTGTCTGCACCAGCCGCAGGCCGGGCGTGGTCTGCGGGTCGGCCGAATAGAACTGCATGGTGCCGCCGAGATTGGTGTTGGACGCAGTACCGAGTGCGCCGGCGCCTTGCGCGATTTCCACCGAGCCGAGGTTTTCCGAAATGATCGCGCGAGTAATGTGCAGGCCGTTGGTGACGCCGTAGCTCATGTTGCCGAGCGGAATGCCATCTAGCGTGTAACCGAGCCGGCTTTGATCGAAGCCATGCAAGGTCACCTGCGTGGACCATTCATAGGTGCCGAACGGGTCGGCCGATTGGAACTGCACGCCCGGCAATTTTTCCACTGCCTTGAAGGCGCTGCTGCCCGGTGTCAACTGCTCGATGTCCTGCCGGCTGATGCGCTGCACCTGGCGCGTGCTGCCTTGCGAGACCACGTTGATCGCATCCAGCTGGGTGGCATTGGTTGCGGTATCGGCGGTGGTGACCGGCGCATCCGCGACCGGTGCGTCTGCAACGGCAGCCGGATCGGTAGCCGTTGTGGCGGCAGATGCCATGACGGGAAGCAGCGCTGCCAGGGCGAGCGCCAGCGGAGTGACATGAAAACGACGAGTGCAAGTCATGGGGGAATCCTGTTCGGGCACGGCTGAGGGCGGACGCACGGTGCAAGACCGACGTTTCGCGACGCAGGGTGTCAACGACTCATGAAACATTGATGACGGTCGCTGTCTTAAAACTGTCGCGCTCGCCCGCTATACGTGTCGTGTCCAGCCGCCACCTGCGGCCATGCACCCGTATTTCTGCCAGGTTTCGCATCCATGACGTCTTCCCCCTCGCGCCGTGATTTCCTCAAGCGCGTCGCCGCGCTGACCGCCGCCGGCGCCTTGCCGTCTTCGATCGGCCGCGCACTCGCGCTGCCGGCCAACTCACGCACCGGCACGCTGCGCGACATCGAACACGTGGTGATCCTGATGCAGGAAAATCGCTCGTTCGATCATTACTTCGGTGCGCTGCGCGGCGTGCGCGGGTTCGGCGATCCGCGTCCGCTTCAATTGCGCGATGGGCATCCGGTATGGAGCCAGCCGGCAAAGGACGGTCGTCGCTTGCTGCCGTTCGCCTTCGATTCACAAAACACCTCCGCGCCGTTGATCAAGAGCCTGGATCACTCCTGGAAAGCCGGCCACGGGCAGGACCCGGCACGCTGGGCCGAGTACGACGCCTGGGTGCCGTACAAGGGCGAATTGACGATGGGGTATTTCCAGCGTCATGACATTCCGTACTACCACGCGCTCGCCGACGCGTTCACCATTTGCGACGGCTATTTCTGTTCGCTGCACGGGCCGACCAATCCCAATCGCATGTATCTGTTCACCGGCACCAGCGGCCCCAGCGTGGGCAATGTCGGTGCGCAAGCGGTGACCAATGCCGACGACGGCAACTGGACCGCCGACATGGCGCGCGACAAACCCGGTTACGCGGCGATGGACTGGACCACCTACGCGCAGCGCCTGCAGGCCGCGGGCGTGGATTGGCGCGTGTATCAGGAATACGACAACTTCGGCTGCAACTCGCTGGCGTATTTTTCGCACTATCGCGATCTGCAGCCCGGCGACGAACGCTATCGGCGCGCGCGTGCGTGCGTGCCCGGTTCCACCGCGGAAAACGCCGCCACCACGCAGGCCGAGCATCTGGTCGCCGCGATCGCCGCCGACGTGCAGGCCAATCGTTTGCCGCAGGTGTCGTGGGTCGTTCCGCCCACTGCCTATTGCGAACATCCGGAGGCACCGCCGGCCTACGGCGAATCGCTGGTGGCGCGTTTGATCGATGCGCTCACCGCCAATCCGGAGGTCTGGGCGAAGACTGCGCTGATCATCAATTACGACGAGAACGACGGCTTCTTCGATCATGTGCCCGCGCCATTGCCGGCGCTGGATGCGCGCATGGGGCGCAGCAATGTCGACACGCGTGGCGAAGTCTACGAGGGGCTGCCGATCGGCCTTGGCATCCGCGTGCCGATGCTGGTGATCTCGCCGTGGACGCGCGGCGGCTGGGTCAATTCGCAGGTGTTCGATCACACCTCGGTACTGCGCTTGCTGGAGCGCCGTTTCGGCGTGGCCGAGCCCAACATCAGCCCGTGGCGGCGTGCGGTGAGCGGCGATCTGACCAGCGTGTTCGATTTCCGCAAGCCGGACGATTCGGCGTTGAGCGCGTTGCCGGCGATCGGCGACTATCGCGCACGCACTGCTGCGGTGAGCGGAAAACCGCTGCCGGTACCGCCGACCACCGCGCGCATGCCGCGACAGGAGCCGGGACAACGTCCGGCGCGCGCGCTGCCGTACGCCTTGCAGGTGCATGCACGCGTGCAGAACGACACTGGCGTGCAACTGCAGTTCGTCAACAGCGGCGCTGCTGCAGCCGCGTTCAACGTCTACACCAGCGCTGCAAATGGCGGCCCGTGGTACTACACCGTGCTGCCCGGCACGCAGCTCGACGATGTACCGCTTGGCGCTACATACAACGGTGCCTATGCCTTGAGCGTGCATGGGCCGAATGGATTCCTGCGCGAGTTCGCTGGCGAACTCGCAGCTGCTGTGACGCAATCGGCAGCGCCGTGGTTGGAAGCCAGGCAGGACGGCGAAATGCTGGTGCTGGAACTCGGCAATGCCGGGCGCCAACCGTGCACGCTGCAACTGCGCGCACTGGATTACGCAGACCCGACCGCGCGCGCCGTGCAGCTGGCCGCAGGCCAGCGGCAAACCATCCGCCTGCCGTT
Source organism: Xanthomonas sp. NCPPB 3959 (assembly GCF_056675575.1). Taxonomy (NCBI): domain Bacteria; kingdom Pseudomonadati; phylum Pseudomonadota; class Gammaproteobacteria; order Lysobacterales; family Lysobacteraceae; genus Xanthomonas; species Xanthomonas sp. NCPPB 3959. Next base: position 204,333 of record NZ_JBWWVR010000003.1, on the reverse strand, counting down.
GGCAGCAAGCGATCACTGGTATGACGTTGTCGTGGAGCAGCCGGGTGGGGCATTCCGCCGGCGCCTGGCCGGGCATCTGGAAACCGGCAAGCCCAGCCGCAGCGACCCGGCGTTCGGTCGCGCCTGAGCCGGCGCCCGGCCACGGTTGGAACGACGCCTGCCCGGCAGGCGGGGCGGCGCGCAGCGAGCACACCGGCAGGAGCGCTGGATCAGGGGCGGACCCTGCCGTTGGTCATGGGGTCCGCTGCAGATGTGAGGGTTACACTGTAACGCTCACCTTTCCGGGGCTGTGCGATGCGTCCGAACCTGCTTGCCGTTTCTATGCTGACAACACTCGCGCTCGCGGCATCCGCACAGGCAGGCGAGGGGATGTGGGTTCCGCAGCAACTGCCCGACATCGCCGGCCCGCTGCAGCAGGCTGGCTTGCGCCTGTCGCCGCAGCAACTGGCCGACCTGACCGGCGATCCGATGGGCGCGGTGGTCGCACTGGGTGGCTGCACTGCCAGCTTCGTGTCGCCGCAGGGCCTGGTGGTGACCAATCACCATTGTGCTTATGGCGCGATCCAGCTCAATTCCACAGCGCAAAAGAATTTGATCAAGGACGGTTTCAGCGCCGCCACACCTGCAGACGAACTGAGCGCAGGCCCCACCGCGCGCATCTACGTGCTCGATGCCATCACCGACGTGACCGCGCCTGCCAAGGCCGCGATGGCGACAGCCGGCGATGATCCGCTCAAGCGCACACTGGCCCTGGAGGATTTCAGCAAGCAGCAGATCGCCGCCTGCGAGGCGCAGCCTGGTTACCGCTGTCAGTTCTTCAGCTTTGCCGGCGGAAATGCCTACCGGCTGTTCAAGAATCTGGAGATCAAGGACGTACGTTTGGCCTATGCGCCGCCAGGCAGCGTGGGCAAGTTCGGTGGCGATATCGACAACTGGATGTGGCCGCGCCACACCGGCGATTTTTCGTTCTACCGCGCCTACGTGGGCAAGGACGGCAAGCCGGCCGCCTATGCCAAGGACAACGTGCCGTACCAGCCCAAGCACTATCTGAAGTTCGCCGACCAGCCGCTGGGCGCAGGCGACTTCGTGATGGTGGCCGGTTACCCGGGCCGTACCAATCGTTACGCGCTGGCCGCCGAATTCGACAACACCGCCGGCTGGACCTATCCGGTGGTGGGCAGACATTACAAAGACGTGATCGCTCTGATCGAACAGGCCGGCAAGCAGAATCCCGACATCCAGGTGAAATACGCTAGCACCGTGGCCGGCCTCAATAACGCCGCCAAGAACTACGATGGGCAACTGGAAGGCTTCAAGCGCATCGGGGCGCAGGCGCAGAAGCAGGCCGACGAAGCCGCGGTGCTGGCCTGGCTGAAGGGTCGTGGCGCAGGCGGGCGGCAGGCGCTCGCGGCGCACGACACCCTGGTCAAACTGCTCAAAAGCGACCAGGCCACCCAGCAGCGCGACTTCGTGCTGCGGCAGTTCGACGCCACCGGCACGGTGGGGGCTGCAGTGACGCTATACCGGCTCGCGCTGGAACGCGCCAAGCCCAATGCCGAGCGCGAATCCGGGTACCAGGACCGCGACCTGCCGGCCATCGAAGGGACGATGAAGCAGATGGAGCGCCGCTACGTGCCGGCCATGGATCGGCAGCTCCAGCAGTACTGGCTCAGCCAGTATCTGAAGCTGCCCGCCAACCAGCGCATTGCCGCACTGGACCAATGGCTGGGCGGCGGCGATGCGGCCGCCGTGCAGGCCGCGTTGGGCAAGCTCGATGCCACCACGTTGGGCAGCACCGAGGCCCGCCTGAAGTGGCTGGCCGCCGATCGTGCTGCGTTCGAGGCTAGTACCGATCCGGCGATCCAATATGCCGTGGCGGTGACTCCGGCGCTGTTGCAGATCGAGCGCGAAACCAAGCTGCACACCGGCGAGCAGCTCAAGGCGCGGCCGGTGTATTTGCAGGCCCTGGCCGATTACAAAAAGAGCAAGGGCGAGTCGGTGTATCCGGACGCCAACCTGTCGCTGCGCATCACCTTCGGCAACGTCAAGGGTTACACGCCCAAGGATGGCGTGGCCTATACCCCGTTCACCACTCTGGAAGGTGTGGCCGCCAAGGACACCGGCGCCGATCCGTTCGATTCGCCCAAGGCGTTGCTGGAGGCGGTCAAGGCCAAGCGCTATGCCGGGCTCGAGGACAAGCGGCTGGGCTCGGTGCCGGTCAACTTCCTGTCGGATCTGGACATCACCGGCGGCAACTCCGGTTCGCCGGTGATGGATGCCCACGGCAAGCTGGTCGGGCTGGCGTTCGATGGGAACTGGGAGTCGGTGAGCAGCAACTGGATCTTCGATCCGTCCATGACCCGGATGATCGCCGTGGATAGCCGGTATCTGCGCTGGGTCATGACCGAAGTCGCCCCGGCGCCGCAGCTGTTGAAGGAACTCGGCGTGCGCTGAGGCGGCCGGCCGGCACGGGGGCGGGAGGGGTTATGATGCGCTCCCGTTTCGCTGCGGCGAGCCGGACCCTCCCCCAAGGAATCTCTCGCGCATGCGCATCCTGCTTGCTCGTCACGGCGAGACGCCGTGGAACGCCGAAGGCCGTTACCAGGGCCAGATCGATATCCCGCTGTCGCCGGTCGGCGAAGGCCAGGCCGCTGCCCTTGGCGCGCGCCTGCAGTCGCTGGAGATCACCCGCGCGGTGGCATCGCCGCTGTCGCGTGCGCAGGCCACTGCGAAGCTGGCGCTGGGCAGCGCACGCGAGAGCTTGCTGCAGACCGATGCGGACCTGCAGGAAATCGCGCATGGCGAATGGGAAGGCTTGCTGGCCAGCGAGATCAACGACAAAGATCCGGCGCGCTTGCGTGCCTGGCGCGAAGAACCCGATACCGTGCTGATGCCCGGTGGCGAATCCCTGCGTCAGGTACTGGACCGCAGCTGGCGCGGGCTGGTACGCGCCGCCGATGGCCTGGGCGCCGACGATACCTTGCTGGTGGTGGCGCACGATGCAGTCAACCGCGTGATCCTGTGCAAGATTCTGGGCCTGCCGTTGTCCAAGCTGTGGACCTTCCGCCAGGCACCGACCACGCTCAACCTGCTCGAAGGCGAGGACGTGGATCACCTGGAAGTGGTGCGTCTGAACGATTGCGCGCATCACACGCCGTTTTTCGGTGAAGCCAAGCATCGGGCGTTGTAAGGCTTCGATTGGAAGGGGGTAAGCAGTTCGGTGGCGCGCAACAGTGGAGCAACCTCCAAGCGTACAAAGCCCATCAAGCTGGCACTGGTGCTCGGACTCTTAGGCCTGCTGGTGCTGGGAGTCTTCGGCAATTTCATCCCCGCCACCTTTCTATCTGGTCGGCAATGGGTAGCGCCGATGCTGCTGACAGGAGCCATTCTGACGGTCCTGCCTTTTCTGCATGCCTACCGCTACGGGCGACTTAAGGCAGTTGTCAGCAAGGGCGTGTTCAATACGTTGCTGGCAATCGTCGTGGCGCCGCCGTTGCTGGGCTGCGTGTGCTGGCTGATGCTGGCCCGAGGTGCGCCGTGGGTGTACACGCGCATCGCCGGTGTCAGTTTTCAAGAAACCCATGTCATGCAGACTGAGTACTTTCAAAGCGGGCGTTCGTGCAAATACCGATTGAGTGGCGGGCCGCTGGAAGATCGGTTTCCCAGCCATCTGTGCATCAGTGAGGCGCTGTATCGTCGGCATCCCGATCAGCAGATGACCGTGGTGTTGACCGGTCAGCGCTCGGTGCTGGGAATGAGGATTGCAGCGATCGAAGACGTTCCGTGAGCGAGGACGTCTCGACACAGATAATTGGATTTGGCAACGACAAGCGCATGTGCCTGAGCACGCCGTCGTCTTTTGTCCGAGCACGTCGCGGCCTGGAAATTCGCGATAATGCAGTTCTTCCTGCGCAGTCCTCGCCGTGAACGCAACCAACTCTCTCTCCGACTGGCTCGCCTACATCGAGCAACAGCATCCGCAGAACATCGCCATGGGCCTGGAGCGGGTGCGCGAGGTCGCTGCGCGTCTGCACCTTGCAGCGCCGGCCACCCACGTCATCGTCGTCGGCGGCACCAATGGCAAAGGGTCGACCGTGGCCTTTATCGAGGCGATCGGGCGCGCGGCCGGCTGGAAGGTGGGTACCTACACTTCGCCGCATCTGCTGCGCTACAACGAGCGCGTGCGCATCGATGGAGACGAGGCCAGCGATGCACAACTGGTCGACGCCTTTGCAGCCGTCGAAGCGGCGCGCGGCCAGACCGCACTGACCTATTTCGAGTACGGCACGCTGGCGGCGCTGTGGCTGTTGCAGCGCTCCGCGCTGGACCTGGCGGTGCTGGAAATCGGCCTGGGCGGGCGTCTGGATGCGGTGAACATCATCGATTCGGATGTGGCAGTGATCACCACCGTGGATATCGACCACACCGATTGGCTGGGCGAAGACCGCGAGGCGATCGGCACCGAGAAGGCCGGCATCATCCGCGCCTGGAAACCAGTGGTGCTGGGCGAAATCGATCCGCCGTCGAGCGTGTTGCGGCGTGCTTATCAGCTGGGTGCCAATGCAATCCGCGCTGGCAGCGATTACTTCTTCGAGCGGATCGCCGCGCAGCAAACCGATGCACAACAATCCAACGCACAGCATTCCAACCCGCAGCATTGGCGCTGGCGCGATGTCGCAGTGACCCTGGAACTCCCGATGCCGGCCCTGCACGCGCCGGTGCAACTGGCCAACGCCGCCGCCGCAATCGCCGCGCTGCAGGCATTGCCGGTCGAGGTACCCCATGCGGCCTGGGCGCAGGGCATCACCAACGCGCAAGTGGCCGGGCGCCTGCAGCGCATCGATGTCGCTGGCGTGCAGGTGGTGCTGGATGTCGGCCACAACCCGCAGGCGGCGCGCGCGCTGGCCGACGCACTCGGCGCGCAAGCGCACCCAGGCAGCACGTATGCGATCTACGCCGCATTGGCAGACAAGGACGTGCCGGGCGTGGTGGAGGCGGTAGCCACGCAGATCGACCACTGGGTGCTGGCCGGGCTGGCCGGCGCACGTGGGCAGTCGGCCGAGGCATTGCAGCAACGCCTGCAGGGCACCGCCGCGGCGCAGGCGCCGTGCCATCGTGACGTCGCAAGCGCACTGCGCGCGGTACTCGCGGCGGCCAAACCAGGTGATCGCGTGCTGGTGTTCGGCTCGTTTCATACCGTCGCCGACGCGCTGCACGCACTTCATTCAGGCCACCAAGGTCGGTAGGCCGGCTGCGGCCTTATAATCGCCGCGGCAACCCGCCACGCCGCCTCTCGTCTCTTTACGTGGATACTGCTCTGAAACAGCGATTGATTGGCGCCATCGTTCTGGTGGCGCTTGCCGTGATCTTCCTGCCGATGCTGGTGAAGGGCCCTGCGCCGTCGAGCGGCGTGGCCGATGTGCCGCTCGAGGCACCCGCAGCGCCTGCCAATGGCGAGTTCGAAACCCGCGAATTGCCGCTGGTCACCCCGGGCGATGCGCCGGCCGGCGGTGCACTGGGCATGCGCGGTGCCGCCACGGCGCCGGCAGCGGTGCAGGACAACCCGGATGCGGCCGACCTGGCCGAGCCCTCCAGCGCGCCATCGGCCCCTGATGTGGCCGCCGGCAACTACGCGGTGAATTTCGGTGCCTATGCCACCAGTGCCGATGCCGATGCGGTGATCGCACGGCTCAAGCAGGCGCAACTGCCGGGCTTCAGCGAAAAGACCCAGATCAACGGCCGCCCGGCCTGGCGCGTGCGCGTGGGGCCGTATGTGGATCAGGCCCAGGCCGAATCGGCCCGCCTGCAGGCAGTGAAGGTGCGCGGCGACGTCAACGCGCAGGTGGTGACGCTGGATGCCAATGCCGCCGCGCCAGCGCCTGCAGCTGCACCAACGCCTGCACCGGCCGCAAAGCCCAGCAGCAGTGTGGCAGCCGCCAGCACCACCGCGCCGACCAAGACCGAAAGCCTGCCGCCGGAACCCGCCAAACCGGTAGCCGCCGCGCCCAAGCCGGCCGAAGTGCCCAAGCCTGTGCCGGCCAAGCCGGAAGTGGCCAAGCCCGAACCGGCCAAGCCGGTCGTGGCTGCGCCTACCGCGCCGGCAGCGCCTGCGGCCAGTTCGGTCGGTTTTGCGGTGCAGTTGGGTGCGTTTGGCCGCGCCGAAGAGGCCAATGCCTTGCGCGACCGCGTGCGTGCCGCCGGCTTCAGTGCGTTCGTCGAACAGGTCCGCACCGACAAGGGCGCGCTCAACCGCGTGCGTGTCGGCCCGGTGGCCAACCGTGGCGATGCCGAACAGCTGCGTGCGCAGGTGGCGGCCAAGGTCGGCATTTCCGGCATGGTGCGTCCGCATCCGTAAAACGGCTGCGCCGCCATTGGGTGGGCGTTGCCGGTATCAGATATCTGCATCGGCGCGACCCTTCGTACACTGCGCGTGCTGCAGGCCGTCCGCATCAAGCCTGACAGCCACTCACGACATGTCGTCGGTGGCTTTCAGATTCCCGATCGCCTCACACCCATGGAGGGGAGCGCAATGAACACCGAGCCAGGTTGCAGCAACGGCGCGCGCACCGCGCGGAGAAGTGGGCAATGATCGACATGGTGCTGGGCGTCATCATTCTGGTGTCGGCCCTGTTGGGCTTGCTGCGCGGCTTTGTCGCAATCGTGGTCGGCACGCTGTCGTGGTTGCTGGCGGGCTGGGCCACATTCCAGTTCGGCGGCTCGGCCGCGCGCTGGATCGCCGACGGCAAGCATCCGTCGGCCACCGAGTCGTTCGGCGGCTACGCGATGGTGTTCGTCGGCGTGCTGATCACCGTAGCGGTGATCGGCATGGTGATCCGTGCCGGCGTCGATGCGGTGCGGCTCGGCGGGATGGACCGCATGCTCGGCTTCGGCCTGGGGGTGGTGCGCGGCGGCTTTCTGGCCAGCGTGCTGGTGCTGCTGATGAGCTTCACCCCATTGCCGCGCGAGCCGGCGTGGCGGCAATCGGTGCTGATGCCGATGCTGTCGCCGGGTGCGGGCTGGATGCGGGCGCAACTGCCGGCCTGGCGGATGCCGTCGATGGACATGCCATCGATGGAACTCGGCAACTTGCCAACGGAGTTGGGGAAGTTGCCCTCGGCAGGCAATAATACGGATCTGGGCAAGGCGCTGTCCGGGTCCGGTCTGAGCGACACCATCACGCGTGCGCTTGGGCAACCCGGCCAAGCCGCCAGCGACGGACGCGATCCGACGCAGGCGATGCCGGCCAATATCGATCCGGCGCAGATTCGCGGCGGAGAAAGCGACCCGGCTCGGGTCGAGTCTCAAGGCCAGGCACGGCCACCTTCACAGTAACGGCGCAAGCCGCAGCGGAGAACGCGCACCATGTGTGGCATCGTCGGTATTGTCGGCAACCAAAACGTCGCCGGGCAGCTTTATGACGGCCTGACCGTCCTGCAGCATCGTGGGCAGGACGCCGCAGGCATCGCCACCGCCGATGGCACGCGCCTGCGTGTGCAAAAGGCCAACGGCCTGGTGCGCGATGTCTTCGACGAAAAGAAGATGGCGGTGCTGGAAGGCCGCGTCGGCATCGCGCATTGCCGCTACCCGACCGCCGGCTCGGAGGGCATGGACGAGGCGCAGCCGTTCTACGTCAACTCGCCCTACGGCATCGCGCTGGCGCACAACGGCAACCTGATCAACACCGAGGCCTTGCGCCAGCAGGTGTTCGAGGCCGACCGCCGCAACATCAACACCGATTCGGACAGCGAAGTGCTGCTGAACGTGTTCGCCTACGAGCTGGACGCGCAGCGCATGCTCACCCCCGAGGCGGCGATCCGCGCGGTGGCCGGCGTGCACCGCCGCTGCAAGGGCGGCTATGCGGTGGTCAGCGTGGTGCTGGGCCTGGGCCTGGTGGCGTTCCGCGACCCGCATGGCATTCGTCCGCTGGTGCTGGGCAAGCGCGATCACGCCGAAGGCACCGAATACATCGTGTCCTCCGAATCGGCGGCGCTGGACATCCTCGGCTATCAGCGCGTGCGCGATGTGCGCCCCGGCGAAGCGCTGGTGATCACCGCGCGCGGTGAGCTGTTTTCGGAAATCTGCGCCGCGCCCACCGACCATGCGCCATGCATCTTCGAGTACGTGTATTTCGCGCGTCCCGATTCGATGATCGACAACATTTCGGTGCACAAGGCGCGCATGCGCATGGGCCTGAAGCTGGGCGAGAAGATCCTGCGCCTGCGCCCGGACCACGATATCGACACCATCATTCCGATCCCGGACACCTCGCGCGATGTGGCGCTGGAGATGTCCAACGTGCTCGGCGTGAAATACCGCGAAGGCTTCGTCAAGAATCGCTATGTGGGCCGCACCTTCATCATGCCGGGGCAGGGCGAGCGGCAGAAATCGGTGCGCCGCAAGCTCAACCCGATCCACCTGGAATTCCGCAATCGCGTGGTGCTGCTGGTCGACGACTCGATCGTGCGCGGCACCACCAGCCGGCAGATCGTGCAGATGGCGCGCGATGCCGGTGCGCGCAAGGTGTATCTGGCCTCGGCCGCACCGCCGGTGCGTTACCCCAACATCTACGGCATCGACATGCCAGCCGCCGAAGAGCTCATTGCGCATGGCCGCAGCGAGCACGAGATCCAGGAATTCCTCGGCTGCGACTGGCTGATCTATCAGGATCTGGAAGACCTGGAAGTGGCGGTGCGCGAAGGCAACCCGGATATCAAGCAGTTCGATTCCTCGTGCTTCAACGGCGAGTACATCACCGGGATCGAGCCGGGTTATTTCCAGCGGATCCAGCAGTTGCGCTCCGACGAAGCCAAGCGCAAACGTCGCGCGTGATGGTGGTGCGGCAGCGTCGTGGAGTTGCGCTGCCGGCGAATGACGGAGCGCTGACGTGACGATGGATCTCTTGCAGGCCGCACACGCCTGCCTGCAAACGGCCGATCCGCTGGAGAAGGTCGCGCTGACCCAGCGACATGCGGCCGCCTTCCGCGCCGGCACGCTGTCGTTGCCATCGCCGCAGGCCGCGCCCCCCGCGCCGATCTGCATGCCTGGCCGGCCTGCAACGCCGGTGCTGGTGCATCCGCGCGAGGTGCCACGGCGTGGATTGGGCACGCCGGAAGGGCGCGCCGCCTTCATCCACGCCATCGCGCATATCGAACTCAACGCCATCGATCTGGCCTGGGATGCGGTGTATCGCTTCCGCGGGTTGCCGGATGCGTTCTATGCGGATTGGGTAGCGGTGGCCGACGACGAATCGCGTCACTTCATGCTGCTGCGCGCGCGATTGCAGGCGCACGACCACGACTACGGCGATTTCCCCGCGCATAACGGCCTGTGGGAAATGTGCGAGAAAACCGCGCATGACGGCCTCGCACGCATGGCCCTGGTGCCACGCGTGCTGGAAGCGCGTGGTCTGGACGTGACACCGGCCATGATCGTCAAGCTGCGCTCGCTCGGCGATATCGCCACTGCGCAGGTGCTGGAAACCATCCTGCGCGAAGAAGTGGCGCATGTAGCGGCCGGCTCGCGCTGGTATCGCTGGTATTGCGCGCAGGCCGGCATCGAGCCGCGCGCGCGTTTCAAGGCGCTACTGCGCGAATACGCCGGCGGCTATCTGCATGGACCATTCAATATCGAAGCGCGGCTGCTTGCCGGTTTCGATGAGGATGAGTTGGCCAGTCTGGTGGAGCAGGCTGGCTGAAAAAATGTGCGCGGGTTCCCTCTGCGCAGCCGCCGGAATCGCATGCATTCAAGGCGAGCATCACAGAACTGTAATTTTCCTTTGCAACTACTTGCAATGTGTACTGTCACTCCGGCCTTAATGGCGTCCCGGGGGCAGGGGCCCGGTGTTTCACATCCGTTACTTCCATGTCTAAGGAGAGAGAGACGATGAAGTCGAAGTCGATGTGCACCACGGTGGGTCTGATTGCCATGTGTCTGGCCGGTTCGGCCGCCGCTGCCGGCAAACCGCTGTATCAATCCGGTCCTGCGCTGAGCCGCAGTGCAGCCGCCACTGCCACCACCGAACCCTCGCTGCAACGGGTGTTGAGCTCACCGTCCACAGCCACCGCGCAGGTGGTCCAGCTCGATGCCGGCGCAGTCACCGCGTCGGAAAAGCTGCTGGAACTGCAACTGGACGGCCAGACCATCACCGCCACCCAGGCCAAGGTCGATGCCCTGGAAGGCGGCGATAGCGTGTGGTACGGCAACCTGGGCCCACGCGCTGGCACGCGTGCACGCACGCTGTCGGGTGTGGATCCGCTGAACTCGGCCATTCTGGTGCGTAGCGGCGACACCGTCACCGGCACCATTCGCTACGCCGGCAAACTCTATCGCCTGCGTCCGCTGGCCGATGGTCGCCACGTGCTGGTGCAGGTGGATGAGCAGCGCATGCCGCAGGAGCATCCGGCCGAATACAGCCTGCTGCCCAAGTTCGACATGCCCGGCGAAGGTCGTGTCACCGCAGCGGCCGCCTCGTCCGGCAGCCCGGCGACCATTCGCGTGCTGGTGGTCGCCACCAATCAGGCGGTGACTGCGTACGGCGGCAACATGCAAGCGCTGGTGCAGCTGGCGGTGGCCGAGGCCAACCAGGGCTACACCAACAGCAACGTCGGCATCACCCTGCAGCTGGCGCGTTACGAGACCACCAGCTACAGCGAAACCGGCAACTTCACCACCGACCTGCAGCGCTTCCGCGTGACCAACGACGGTTACATGGACAGCATCCACACCAGCCGCAACACGTATACCGCCGATGTGGGCGTGATCGTGTTGAACAACGCCACTTACTGCGGACTGGCATCGGGTATTGGTTCGACCGCCGCAACCGCGTTTGCATCGGTGTACTGGGATTGCGCCACCGGCTACTACAGCTTTGCGCATGAAATCGGGCACCTGCAGAGCGCACGCCACGACGCCACCAACGACCCGAGCACCTCGCCGTATGCCTACGGTCACGGCTATCGCTACGGCAATAGCTGGCGCACCATCATGGCCTACGACTGCAGCAGCGGTTGCCCGCGCCTGAACTATTGGTCCAACCCCAACATCAACTACAACGGCATCCCGATGGGCAATGCCAGCACCGCCGACAATCAGCGCGTGCTGGTCAACACCAAGGCCACGATTGCCGGCTTCCGCTGAGGTTGACGTTGAGCGTTTCGCTGTCGGCCCGGCACTCCATGTGCCGGGCTTTTGCCGCTACACCCGCGTGCGGGTGTAGCGCAGACTAGGCGCACCGTCGGCAACTGCCGGCCTTGTCTTGTGGAGCGGAGCACTCATGTCCAAGTCCTTGCGTTATGCGGCGCTGTGCCTGGCCGTACTTGCGGTTGCCGGCTGCAAACAGCAGCCCGCCGAGCCAGCTCCCTCGCAACCCAAGCCCGCTGCTGTGGCGACGGCAACGCCCACCGGCAACGATGCCGAAGCGCGCGCGCTGCATGTGCTGGAAGCGCGCTTGCAGAGCGATCATTTTTATCCGGACAACTGCATCAGCATCCTGTCCGAACAGGGCGACGCGCCCACTCCGGGTGCCTTCGAATTCGCAGTGCACGAGCGCCATGGCAACGACTGCCCTGGCGACCCGCAGACCAGCCCGGTACGTGACCGCTTCCGCGTCCAGGCCGACGGCACAGTACTCTGGTACGACGTGGTCAATGCCGATTTTGTCGACTACGCCGAGCATGCACGTAGCGTGCAGTGATGCCTTTGCTCGCTAGGTTCTCTAAGCCACGCTAAAGCGCCAACTGCTCCAGCGCGATGCTATCGGCATCCACACGCAGTACCGAGCCTTGTTCGTACCAGTCGCCCAGCACGATGCGCGTGCAGGTGTGGCCACCGGCCTGCAGCGTGTGCACGTTGGGGCGATGGGTATGACCGTGGATCAAGCGATCCACCCCGTAACGTACGAAAGTCGCTTCCACTTCGGCCGGTGCCACGTCGGTAACGGTTTCGAAGCGCGATTGATCGCCCTGCTTGAGTTCCGATTGCCGCGCCTGGCTGGCGCTGCGCGCCTGCTGCGCGAACGCCACCCGTGCGGCCAGCGGTTGGGCCAGGAACTGCGCCTGAAACACCGGGTCGCGCGTTTGTGCACGGAACGCCTGATAGGCGGTGTCGTCGGTGCATAGCAGATCGCCGTGCATCAGCAGCGTCGGATGCCCGTACAGCTCGATGACGGTGGGGTCGGGCAGGATGCGGAAGCCGGCACGCTGCGCATAGGTCTGGCCGACCAGAAAATCGCGGTTGCCCGCCATGAAGAACACCGGTACGCCGCTATCGGCGACGGCATGCAGCGCAGTGGCGACCGCGTCTGCGGCGGCCGACGGGGTGTCATCGCCGATCCAGGCTTCGAACAGATCGCCGAGGATGTAGAGCGCGTCGCTGCCGGGTACCTGCGTGCGCAGGAAGTCCAGAAACAGCTCAGTAATGGCCGGCCGGGCCGGATCCAGATGCAGGTCGGAAATGAACAGGGTCGTCATTGCGCCATTGTACGGCGGCAGCGCGGGACGGGAACCGGGACGCTGGGGTAGGCAGCGTGAGCAGGACAAGCACGGAGCGAAATCCTCTCTCCCTGTGGGAGAGGGGTAGGGGTGAGGGTACGGGGCGAAGCCACACGCTGAAGTTGCAATTGCTGCGTGTTGGCTTTTTGTCAACCTTCGCGCGAGATCTTCTACGGCGAGTGCGCGAGGCTTCGCACGTACCCTCATCCGCCCCTGCGGGGCACCTTCTCCCGAGGGGAGAAGGGAGTGCTGAGACGCGTTACTTATCTGGGCGGATCACTCGGGCCGACCCGGCCTGATTCATCACCCCAACAACACCGGCAATCCCCACAACGACAAACTGGCCAGCACCACCCCGATCGCGGTCGCGGCCAGCACATCGCTTGGATAATGCAGCCCCAACACCACCCGCGACAGCGCCACGCCCGCCGAAAACGGCACCAGCAACGGTGCCAGCCACGGATAGTAGGCCAGCGCCACGATGCTGAAGGACACCGCGTGCAAGGTGTGGCCGGACGGAAAACTGAACTCGTCCAGCGGCGCGACCCAGGCGCGAATGCGCACGTCGGCTGCATACGGGCGCGGCCGCCGCGTCCAGCGTTTGAGCGACTTGTACAAGGTCAGCGCGAGCACGCCGGTGGCCGCCATGTGCGCAGATGCGCGCACGCCGTCCATGCCGTCGAGCAGCACCAACAGGCCCATCAGGCCATACCAGAACACCCCATCGCCGAGCCGGCTGATGGTGGCGAACGCGCGCCGCACCGGGTGGCGTCGGCACCAGTGATTGGCGCGCCGGCACCAGCGCGCTTCGTGACCGCGTAAGACCTCAAGCCGCGTTGCCGACATAACGCCCCCGTGCAGCGGTGATGCCCAGTAACAAGGCTTCGAAGTCGGACACCACATTGTCCGGGTGCAGTTTCTGCATCGCCTGCGCGGCCGCAGCGCCCATGCGCTGGCGCATCGCGTCGTCGTCGGTGAGTGCGATGGCGGCCTGGATAAACGCCGCGTCGGTCTCGACTGCCGCGCCGCTGTGACCGCTGCGCAGATACTCGCGTGCGGCGCCGTAATCGAAAGCGACCGTGGCCACACCGCTGGCCATCGCCTCGAGGGTCACGTTGCCGAAGGTCTCGCTGCGGCTGGGGAACAGAAACAGATCGCCGCTGGCGAAGTGGCGTGCCAGCGCCTCGCCGCGCTGGATGCCGCAGAAAATGAAATCGGGATTCTCGTGCGCGATCTTTTCGCGTGCTGGGCCATCGCCCACCCACACGAAGCGTGCTTTCGGGCGGATCTGCTGCAGCTTGCGAAAGGCATGGATGGCAAGTGGCAGGTTCTTTTCGTTGGCGATGCGTCCGACGTAGATTGCAGCGAAGCCTTCGCCTTCGATGCCCCATTCGGCACGCAGCGCGTGATCGCGTCGCGCCGGATCGAACTGCTGGTTGTCCACCGCGCGTGCCAGCAATTGCACGCGCTCGAATCCGCCTTCGCGCAGGAACTGCTGCAGTTCGCGCGTTGGCACCAGGGTGGCGTCGGCCTGGTTGTGAAAGCGCCGCATCCAGCGCAACGCGGTGCCTTGCAGCCAGGCGGCGCCGTAGTCGGGCAGGTATTCGTCGAAACGCGTATGGAAGCCGGTGGCGACCGGGATGCCGAGCCGGCGCGCTGCACGCATCGCCGACCAGCCCAAGGGGCCTTCCGTGGCCACATAGATCGCATCCGGTTGCGTGATTCGCCAATGACGGATGAGGCGCTGCGTTGCCGGTAGCCCGAATTTCAGCCCCGGATAGCGCGGCAGCGATGCGCCGCGCACCAACAATGCAGTCGCCGGTTCCGTATCGCCGCTCTGACGCGGGCGCACCACGTCCACCTGATGTCCGCGTGCGCGCAGGCCGGTTTCCAGGCCGTGCACGGTCAGCGCCACACCATTGACTTCGGGGGGATAGGTTTCGGTAACGATCGCGTAGCGCATGCCCGTTCTCCGGTTTTGTCTAGCTTCCGGGAGAGCGATGGCATGGATGTTGCGACGATAAGTCGCGGCGGTGACAAGCGCGACGGGAGTGGGGATTTGGGATTCGGGATTGGAGATTCGCAGAAGGGGGCTGTGCAAACGTCAGCAAGCCCGCAACACATGGTCTGCCGGGATCAACAAATCCCCAATCCCGAATCTCCAATCCCGCCTGAGGCCGCAGGCCTCAGGTCACAAACGGTTTGAACGCGATTCCCAGCCCGGCCATGCTTTCGACTTCGCCGATCAGGTCGGCGCGTAGCAACGGGCGCGAGTCGATCCAGCTTTGCGACAGGATCAATGACAGCCGGGTGTCATCGGCAGTGAGTTCCAGGGTCGGAATCGGGTCAGACTCGTGCGCGCGATGCAGCAGCACTGCCAGCCGCAGCAATGCGGCCTTGCGTCGGGTTGGCAGCAACAAACGATCCGGCAGCGCCTCGAACGCGGTCTTGGGCACGTTGCGGCGGTGCGTGCGCACCAGCGACGCCAGTACCTGCTGCTCCTGCCGCGAGAAACCAGCGATATCCGAATGCTCCAGGATGTAGCTGCCGTGCACGTGATATTGGCTGTGCGCGATGATCAAACCCAGCTCGTGCAACCGCGCGGCGCGGCGCAGCACCTGCGCATCGTCGCCATCCAGTTGCCAGGATTCGCAGACCTGATCGAACAGGCGGCAGGCGGTGGCTTCCACGCGCTGGGCCTGCACTTCGTCGATCCCGTAGCGCTGCACCAACGAGGCCACCGAGCTGTCGCGCGGATCGTTCTCGCCGCCGCGGCCGAGCATGTCGTAGAGGATGCCTTCGCGCATCGCCGCCTTGCTGACCATCAGCTTCTCCAGCCCCAGGGCCTGGAATGCGGCCTCGAGCACCAGAATGCCGCCGGCAATAATGGGGCGCCGCTCGGCAGCCAATCCGGGCAACTGGATGTCTTCGATGCGCTTGGCCTTGAGCAGTTCATCGCGCAGCGCCGGCAGCGCCTCGGCGGTGATCGCGCCCTTGGTGAGCTTCATCGCCGCGCAAATCTCGCCGATGGCCTTGTGGGTGCCGGACGAACCGATCGCCTCATGCCAGCCCAGCGCCTTGTACTGATTGGCGAACTGCTGGAACTCGGCGCCGATCTCGGTCAGCGCGTCCTTCCATTTCTTTTTCGACAACTTGCCGCCGGGAAAAAAACGTCGTGTGCTGGCAATGCAGCCGGCCTGCAGACTTTCGCGTTCCAGCGTCTGAAAACCGCGGCCGATGATGAACTCGGTCGAGCCGCCGCCGATATCGATCACCAGCCGGCGCTGATCGGGCTTAGGCGGCTGCGCATGCGCAACGCCCAGATAGATCAGGCGCGCTTCCTCGCGGCCGCTGACCACTTCGATCGCATGCCCGAGCGCGGTTTCGGCCGGCATCAGGAACGCTTGTGGCGAACGCAGCTGACGCACCGTGTTGGTGGCCAGCGCACGCACGCGCAACGACGGCACTTCACGAATGCGCTGGCCGAAGCGCGCCAGACATTCCAGTGCACGTTGGCGCGCTTCGTTGGAAATGCCACCTTTGCCATCCAGGCCATCGGCCATACGCACGGTCTCGCGCAGGCGATCAACGACGCGCAGCTGACCCATCAGGTAGCGCGCAATGACCATGTGGAAACTGTTGGAGCCTAAGTCGATGGCGGCAAGGTAATCGCCGTCGCGCAGTGGCGGTATCGTGGGGGAGGGTGTTGGCATGGCCGCATGGTAGCCGATGGATGGTTGGCCCCGTGAGAGGCACCGGCAAAACGACTGCGCACACCGCCGGCAAGGCGTGTGTGGCGTCGCGCACCAACCACAAAGCGGCTGCGCTGCGCTGCGCCGCCGGCACCAACGCACGACTGCGCGCTACGCGTTGTCAGCCGCTCTTTAGACCCGATCGAGCAAGGTCATCTGCGCCGAATGCGCCGGCTCGCCAGGGCCCGGCGTGCGCTTGTGATAGACGCCCTCGGCATCCAGCTCCCAGGCGTTGACGTTGTCGTCCAGGTAGTTCTGCAACGCTTCGCGATAGACCCGCTTGGCCAGGTCCGGGTCCAGGATCGGGAAGCAGGTTTCCACGCGCCGCAACAGGTTGCGTTCCAGCCAGTCGGCGCTGGCGCAATACAGTTCCGCCGCACCATCGTTGCCGAACCAGTACACGCGGCTGTGCTCCAGAAAACGCCCCACGATCGAACGCACGCGGATGTTGTCGGAGAAGCCCGGCACGCCCGGCCGCAGCGTGCAGGCGCCGCGTACGATCAGATCGATCTGCACACCGGCTTGCGACGCCGCGTACAACGCGCGCACCACCTGCGGCTCGTTGAGTGCATTCATCTTGGCGATGATGCGGCCCGGGCGACCATTGCGGGCCAGCCGGGTTTCGCGTTCGATCCGCTTCAGCACGCCGGTATGCAGGGTAAACGGCGATTGAAGCAGCTGCTCCAGCTTCATCCGCGGTGCAAGACCGGACAATTGCTGAAACAGCATGTGCACATCGTTGCCGATTTCCACATCCGCCGTGATCAGGCTGATGTCGGTGTACAGACGCGCGGTGCCGCTGTGGTAATTGCCGGTGCCCAGATGTACGTAGCGTTTGAGCTTGCGGCCCTCGCGTCGCACGATCAGCAGCATCTTGGCGTGCGTCTTGAAGCCGACCACGCCGTAGACCACCTGCACGCCGGCTTCCTGCAGCTTGTCGGCCAGGCCCAGGTTGGCTTCTTCGTCGAAGCGCGCACGCAGTTCCACCACCACAGTGACGTCCTTGCCGTTGCGCGCGGCCAGGATCAGCGCATCGACAATCAACGAATCCTTGCCGGTGCGGTACAGCGTCTGCTTGATCGCCAGCACGTTCGGGTCGACTGCGGCCTGGCGAATCACGTCCAGCACCGCAGTGAACGCATCAAAGGGATGATGCAACAACACATCGCCCTTCTTGACGATCTCGAAGATGCCGTCGTTGTCGCGCAAGGTGCGCGGATTGAACAACGGGTACTTGAGTTCCGGGCGCTGCACCAGATCGTAGACCTGGGTGACACGGCTCAGATTGACCGGCCCGACGATGCGGTACACCGCGTTTTCGTTCAAGCCGAAGTTCTGCAGCAGGGTACGCATGATCGGCGACGGGCAGTCGTGCGCGATCTCCAGCCGCACCGCCGGTCGGTAGCCGCGCGTGACCAATTCGTCGCGCAAGGCCAAGGCCAGGTTTTCGACTTCTTCCTCGTCCACTACCAACTCGGAGTTGCGGGTCACGCGGAACTGATACGAGCCCTTGACCTGCATGCCCGGGAACAGCTCATCCACAAACTCGGACAGCACCGAAGACAGAAACACAAAGCTCTGCGTTCCCTCCGGCGACAGGCTGGCCGGCAACTGGATGATGCGCGGCAACGAACGCGGCGCCCGCACGATGGCCAGATGGCCGGCGCGGCCAAACGCATCCTGGCCATCCAGCACCACCACGATGTTTAAGGTCTTGTTGAGAATCTTCGGGAACGGATGCGCCGGGTCCAGGCCGAGCGGCGACAGCACCGGCATGATCTCGTTGCGGAAGTACGCGCGCAGCCAGCGCTTCTGGCGCGAGTTCCACGTCGAGCGGCCCAGCACCGCCACCCCGGCAGTTTCCATCGCCGGGCGTAGCACTTCGTTCCACGCGTGGTACTGCTGCTCGACCAGCTTCGCCGCGCGATCGTGCACGGCATTGAGGATGGCGGTGGGGCTCAGCCCATCGGGTGCCGGCGGCAATCCGAATTCCTGCGCGTGCCGGACGGTGGCCGCGCGGATTTCGAAGAATTCGTCCAGGTTGGTGCAGGAAATGCACAGGAAGCGCAGCCGTTCCAGCAACGGGACCTGCTCATCCAGCGCCTGCGCCAGCACCCGGAAATTGAAATCCAGCTGTGACAGTTCGCGGTTGATATACAGCGACGGCTCGCGCAACGGATCGGCGGCGATCTCTTCGGAAGAAGCAGTGTCGTGGGAGTGTTTGGCGTGGCCCATGGAGTCGATCATCAAGACGGAATGGAATGCGTCGTTAGCGCGCGCAACATGCAGCACGGTGCGACTTGGCGCGCGCTGCGCAGGTGCATCGCACCGCGCTGCGGCGCGCACCCACTACATATCACGCCGAGCGTGACAGTGGCAGGGACTGATCGCGCTGTACCACGCGTGCAGCCACAAAATGACACGAGAATTCGCTGCCGCGCCCGACTTCGCTTTCGATCTCTAGCCGCGCCTGATGCAGCCCCAGGATGTGCTTGACGATCGACAACCCCAACCCGGTACCGCCGCTCTCGCGCGAGCGGCTGCTGGAGACGCGATAAAACCGCTCGGTGATGCGCGGCAGATGCGAGGCGGGAATGCCGTAGCCGGTGTCGCGCACCGCCAGTGCCGCGCCATCGCCATCGCGCATGAAGCGGATCGTCACCTTCCCACCGCCCGGCGTATAGCGCACTGCGTTGGTGACCAGATTGGAGAACGCGCTATGCAGTTCCTTGTTGGAGCCAAGCAGATCCACGCCGGCCTCGTCGAACACTTCCACCGTGTGGCGACCCTGGCTATGCGCTTCTGCTTCGCGGCGTAGCGTGGAGAGCATCGGCGCCATCGCCACGTGTTCCTCGCCGAGTTCTTCCTGCGATTCCAGCCGCGACAGCGTCAGCAGATCTTCGACCAGCTGCGCCATGCGTTGCGATTGCTTGCGCATCTCCGCCAGCATCGGGCCCGAGTCGGGGAAGTCCTCCGGGTCGAGCATGTCCAGATAGCCGTGTACCACCGTCAGCGGCGTGCGCAATTCGTGCGAGACATTGGCCACGAAGTCGCGGCGTACCTGCTCCAGCCGCAGCAGCTTGCTGACATCGCGCGCCACCAGCAGCCAGTAATCGTCGGAATACGGGATCAGGCGCAGATTCAAACGTAGATCCGGATCGACCGGCGAGGCGGCATCGAGCATGGGTTCTGCATTGCGACCGGCCGCCAGCCAATGCGCCAACGGCAACGGCTGCAACCGCTCCACCACCGACACGCCCATATCGCCGGGATGATGCAGGCCAAGCAGGCCGCCGGCCGCCTTGTTGAACCACTGCACGCGCTGGCTGTTGCGATCCACCACTACCACCGCATCGGGCAACGCCTGTGCGGCGGCGCGGTAGGTGCGCAGCATGTCGATCAGGCGACGCTTGCGCCCGCGCATTTCGGCCTGGCTGCGATAGAGCAGCCGATCCAGTTCGTTCCAGGCACCGACGCCGGCCGCCGGCTCGGCACGCTGGCGCGCAGTGAGCCGCCGCAGCACCTGACGCAGCCGCCAGTAATGCCAGGCCAGTACGCCCAGTGCAGTCAGCGTCAGCGCCATCCACACATGCTCGATCAGCACGCCGGTCAGCACGGCAGCGCCCAGCAACAGCGCCAGGGTACCGAGCGTCTTGAACCAGGCGGAACGAATATGTTGAGGCATGGAAGGCGTTACCACGGAGCGTCGGGTAGGCACGCAGCCCGACCGGTGTCAGCGGCCGGGCCGGCCTGTGCGGCAGGCATCAGGCGGCCGAAGAGAAACGGTAGCCCGAGCCACGCACAGTCTGCACCATGTTTTCCAGGCCGAACGGTTCCAGCGTCTTGCGCAGGCGGCGGATATGCACGTCGATGGTGCGCTCTTCCACGTACACGCTGCCGCCCCAGACATGATCCAGCAACTGGGTGCGCGTGTACACGCGCTCGGGATGTGTCATGAAAAAGTGCAACAAGCGGTATTCGGTCGGGCCGATCGGCACCGGCGCGTCGCCGGCGAACACCCGATGCGCGGCGCCATCGATGCGCAACCGGCCCACGGCCACGCTGCCGTCTTCGTCGTCTTCGCGGGTGCGGCGCATTACCGCACGGATGCGCGCCAGCAATTCGCGCGCCGAGAACGGCTTGACCACGTAATCGTCGACCCCGGCTTCCAGGCCACCGACGCGGTCGTTTTCTTCGCCGCGCGCGGTCAGCATGATGATCGGAATCTCGCGGGTCAGCGATTCCTTGCGCCAGCGCCGCGCCAGGTCCAGCCCGCTGGTGCCTGGCAACATCCAGTCCAGCAGGATCAGGTCCGGCACACGGTCGGCGATGGCGGTCTGCGCCTCGCGGGCGTCGCCAGCATGGATGGGTTCGAACTCGCCCTTGCGCAGCGCGAACGCCACCATGTCGCGGATTGCGGGTTCGTCGTCGACGATCAGGATGCGTTTCTGCACGCGGGGCTTACCGTCTGGCTTCGATGGTCGCCAGTAGACTACGGTTTTGTGACTCTAATGTGACATGGCGGGCGCATTACGTCGTTCGCGACACCAATTAAGCGGACTGTGCTGCGAGACGCCAAGCAGTCGTTGCGGCATCGAACACGCGATTTGTCATCCCGGACAGTGAAGCCACCGCACTGCATGACATGCGCTAACGCGTGGACAGATCCGGGTCGCGGATGCCCTGGCGGCGCAGTTCCAGCACCGTGGGCGTAATGGCGGCAATGCGGGCGTCCACGCGCGCACGTGTCACATAATCGAGATCTTTCTTCTTCAGCGCCTCCAGCTGGATCAGCGCCTGTTCGGCGCGGCCGTTCAAGTACGCGGATTCGGCATAGGCCTCGCTGGCGCGCAGCTGGTCGCCGGCCAATTCGCAGGCGCGCGCGTAGGTCTGCTGCAACAACGCATCATCGCCGTTGCGATACAGCAGCGGTTCCAGCACCTGGCGCGCACGCTGGCCGGATGTCTCGGTCGCCTGCTCGTTGAGCGCGCCGGCATAGGTCAGCGCCACCGCTCGGTTGGTCGGCAATTGCTTGAGCAGCGCATCGAAACGCGCATTGGCCACCTCGCGCTGTCCCACGCGCGCCTGCGCCTCGCTCAGGCCCAGCGTCAGCCATAAATTATCCGGATGCGCCTCCAGCAGGCTGGCCAGTTCGGCCACGGGCTCGCTCGGCCGCCCGCCGCTGTTGCGCAAGCGCGCCAGGGCCAGCCCATAGCGCTGCGCATCGGTCAGGCCGCCCTTGGCGCTGCGGCGCAGGGTCTCGTATTCGCGGATGGCCGCATCCGGCGTGGCCGCGCTGAGCACGCGCAGGCGCTCCTTGGCCCAATCGAAGCCCTGCTGTTCGCCGCTGCGGCTGAGCGCATCCACCGGCAAGCGCAGCGCATACGGAAGAATCGCGTTGCCGTTGCGGCTCAGCGGCTCCGACAGCGAAGGATCGGAGGGATTCACGCGCTCCTGGCGCGTGCCGCCCGGCACCGAGGTGGTCAGCACCACGGTGTTCTTCTTCATCTGCTCGGCGCGCGCCTTGGCCTCGCTGATGCGGGTGACGGTGACCGGGTGGGTCTGCAGGAAGTCCGGCGCGCTGTAGCCGCCCTCGTTGGCGCGCATCGCCACCGACATGCGCTCGAAGAAGCCGGCCATTGCATCCACGTCGTAGCCGCTGCGCACCAGCGTGCGAATGCCCAGCCGGTCGGCTTCGGATTCGTTGGAGCGGGTGTAGTCGATCTGGCGTTGCTGCATCAGCCCCATGGCGCTGGTGATGCCGGCCATGGTGGCATCGCCCTTGGAATTGCCGCCCGCCTGTTGCGCGGCGACCACCGCGGCCAGCATGCCGAGCAGGATCGGGATCTGATCGCGCTGCGCCCGCTCCACCCCGCGCAACACGTGTTGCTGGGTGACGTGGGCGATTTCGTGCGACAGCACTGCGGCCACTTCGTCCTCGCGCTCGGCCGTCAGCACCAGCCCCGCGTTGACCGCGATGTAGCCGCCCAAGGTGGCGAAGGCGTTGATCTGGCGGTCGCGCAGCATGAAAAACGTAAACGGCTGCTGCGGTTGGTCGCTGTTGGCGCCCAGCCGGGTGCCCATGGTCTGCAGCCAATCGGTGACCAGCGGGTCGTCGAGCACATAGTCGTAGTTGCGCAGCTCGGCCAGCATCATCTTGCCGTATTCGGCCTGGCGCGCCGGGGTCAGCAACTCGCCGGCAGACGAACCGATATCGGGCAGGCGGCTTTCCTGCGCAGGTGCCACACCCATGGCAACGGCCAGCGTGAGGGCGGTGGCGAGCGGTAGCAGGCGCAAGTGGAACTCCCAGGTGATGCGCGGAGCATGCGGGCAGCAAGGCGCAGGGGCGTGAATCGACAGTTAATCCACAGTGTTGCGGTGACGACATGGAAATTCCAGTCGCCCGGTACCATTGTCAGACCTCAGACCAACCACGGAGTTTCCCGTGAGCCAAGACCTTAACGTGCAGGATGCGGCCACCGGCCCGCAGATCACCCTGTATTCCTCCGCGATCTGCCCGTACTGCGTGGCGGCCAAGAACTTCCTCAAGAGCAAGGGCCGGACCTGGACCGAGGTGCGCATCGACCTGGACCCGGCCGAGCGTAACAAGATGGTCGCCCTTGCCAAGCGCACCAGCGTGCCGCAGATCTTCGTCGGCGACGTCCATGTGGGCGGCTACGACGACATGATGGCCATGCACCGCGCCGGCAAGCTCGAACCCTTACTGGCCGGCGCCACGGGCGGCCAGGCATGAGTGAGCACGAGGGTGGCAGCGACGACCGTCTGCGCGAGTTCACCGAATTCCGCCAGCGCATGAATCAACGCATCCTGGCCGAGCCCAACCAGGTGGTGCGCCGCTTCTTCGCGCTGGACACCCAGACCTATCAGGCCGGCGCGCTGGACGTCAAAACCAAGGAGCTGCTCGGCCTGGTCGCCTCGATGGTGCTGCGCTGCGATGACTGCATCAGCTACCACGTCGCCCAATGCAAGGAGGCCGGCGTGACCCGCGAAGAGTTCTTCGAAACCTTCTCGGTCGGCCTGGTGGTCGGCGGCTCCATCGTCATCCCGCATCTGCGTCGCGCGGTGGATTTTCTCGACCAGCTCGAAGGCGGCGCCCAGGCCCCGTCGCAGCACGCGCACGACTGATGCATGACTGGTCGGGGGTCGACCGGCGTGTGAGTCAGGATTGGTCATTCGGGATGCGGGATTCGTAAAAGCGAGCCGGTCGCGCGCGTCGCCCATCGAGGCGGCGCGCTGCGTTGTGGAGGGGGTGCGCCGCTCTTAGACCAAGGTCGGTTTGGGCGCCTTCACCGGCATCGGGCATAATTGCCTGTGAAACCTCCTTGCGCCGCTCTGCCGGGTTTTACGGCTGGCGCTCCCCCCTTCAAGTTCGGAAACCCAACGTTATGACGCAGACAATCACGGTCATCCGCGGCGACGGTATTGGCCCGGAGATCATGGATGCCACGCTGTTCGTGCTCGACGCGCTGCAAGCTGGCCTGACCTACGAGTACGCCGACGCTGGCCTGGTCGCGCTGGAAAAGCACGGCGATCTGCTGCCCGAGTCGACCCTGGCTTCGATCACCAAGAACAAGGTGGCGCTGAAGAGCCCGCTGACCACGCCGGTCGGCGAAGGTTTCAGCTCGATCAACGTCGCCATGCGTCGCAAGTTCGACCTGTACGCCAACGTGCGTCCGGCCAAGTCGTTCCCCAACACCAAGTCGCGTTTCGCCGATGGCGTGGACCTGATCACGGTGCGCGAGAACACCGAAGGCGCCTACCTGAGCGAAGGCCAGACCGTGTCCGAGGACGGCGAGACCGCGTTCTCCGGCGCCCGCGTCACCCGCAAGGGCTCCGAGCGCATCGTGCGCTACGCCTTCGACCTCGCGCGCGCCACCGGCCGCAAGAAGGTCACTGCGGTGCACAAGGCCAACATCATCAAGTCGACCTCGGGCCTGTTCCTGAAGGTGGCACGTGACGTGGCGACGCAGTACCCGGAAATCGAATTCCAGGAAATGATCGTCGACAACACCTGCATGCAGCTGGTGATGCGTCCGGAACAGTTCGACATCATCGTGACCACCAACCTGTTCGGCGACATCATCTCCGACCTGTGCGCCGGTCTGGTCGGCGGCCTGGGCCTGGCCCCGGGCGCCAACATCGGTCTGGACGCGGCGATCTTCGAAGCCGTGCACGGCTCGGCGCCTGACATCGCAGGGCAGGGCAAGGCCAACCCGTGTGCGCTGCTGCTGGGCGCTGCGCAGATGCTGGACCACATCGGTCAGCCACAGAACGCCGAGCGCCTGCGCGAAGCCATCGTGGCCACCCTGGAAGCCAAGGACTCGCTGACCCCCGATCTGGGCGGCACCGGCAACACCATGGGCTTTGCCAAGGCCATCGCCAGCCGCCTCTGAGCATCGAAGCGAGCTGCAAAACAAGAAAGGGCGCCTAGGCGCCCTTTCTTTTTGCTCGAGACTTGCGCGTAACCAGAATGCGCAGGGAATCCGCTCTTACGATTCCCCGATCCCGATTCCCGGCTCAGTTGCGCGACTGCAGCTTCGACAACAACCGCAGGAACTCGATGTACAGCCACACCAGCGTCACCATCAGGCCAAACGCGCCGTACCACTCCATGTGCTTGGGAGCGCCCTGTTCCACACCGCTTTCGATGAAGTCGAAGTCCAGTACCAGATTCAGTGCTGCCACCACCACCACGAACAGACTGAAGCCGATGCCGATCAGCCCCGAGTCGTGGATGAACGGAATACGCACGCCGAACAAGCCCAGCACGATGGTCGCCAGATACACCAGCGCAATGCCGCCGGTTGCCGCAACCACGCCCAGCTTGAAGTTCTCGGTGGCCTTGATCAGCCCACTGCGGTAGGCAAACAGCAGCGCGAACATCGTGCCGAAGGTCAGCAGCACCGCCTGGAACACGATGCCGTTGAAGCGCGCCTCGTACACCGCCGAAATCGAGCCAAGAAAGAAGCCTTCCACCAGCGCATACAGCGGCGCGGTGATCGGTGCCCAGGTCGGCTTGAAGCTGGTCGCCAGTGCGAACACCAGCCCGCCGATCGCGCCGGCAATCATGTACAGCTTGGCTGCAGGCAATGGCATGCCATCGGCACCGATCGACTGCGACCAGGCGAAAGCGGCGGTGAGCACGGCCATCAACAACAACGCACCGGTCTTGTTGACGGTGCCGTTGAGGGTCATCGCCTGGCCGTCGCGGGTGACGACCGAGCCGGAGCCAAGGTCGAGGAATGTGGATTCCCGAAGGGCAGGGTTGCCGCTACGCATGCGTGTTCTCCATGAAATGTAGGTGCTCGCCATGGTGGTGAGCGTTGTCGCGAGGATACCGGATCGGCGAATTGACGCAGAGTGATTGACAGCGAGGCCAATCGTTCCCAAAATAGCCGACCTTTCCAGCCTTCGGGATTGAAAGGTCCCGCCGGGGTATAGCGCAGTCTGGTAGCGCGCCTGCTTTGGGAGCAGGATGTCGGGGGTTCGAATCCCTCTACCCCGACCATTCCGAGCTTCTTGCGGCGTGGGAATGCAACGTTCGGTCCGGGCGCCCGTAGCTCAACCGGATAGAGCACCGGCCTTCTAAGCCGGCGGTTACAGGTTCGAGTCCTGTCGGGCGCGCCATCGGCGGTGCGGTAGGAAGTAGGTTTTCAGTGGTGGCTGTAGCTCAGCTGGTTAGAGTACTGGATTGTGATTCCAGATGTCGGGGGTTCGAGTCCCCTCAGCCACCCCACTGATTGCAGGAAATGTTGGACCCGACGCATCGCGGGGTGTTGCAACGAAGCAAAAACGCACATACAATGTGCGACCAGTTTCAGGGCCGTTAGCTCAGTTGGTAGAGCAGTTGACTCTTAATCAATAGGTCCAAGGTTCGAATCCTTGACGGCCCACCAAACAAAAGCACTTAGGCAAACACCTAGGTGCTTTTCTTTTTTCCGGCACTGGAAACAAGAAGAGACTTCTTAAGGCAGGAACTGCGCGAGTTGTTCGCTTGCAGCCAATTCTGCTGCTGCGTCTGTTCAGCAGTTGCCTGATCAAGCTTGTTGCTTGGCCGGCACTAAGTCTGCTTGCATCGGATGCCTGGTGATCTTTGGTCTGCAGCCCAGGCCGGCAAACTCAAATGAGGCGTGATGTGTCCAGAGCAACACGGCGCTCGATCCTCCAGCAGGTTGTGATCTTTGCAGTGGTCGGTCCTCCGCTAGGCGGATTGCTGGGCTTTCTGCAGTGGGCGCGGCTCGATAGCGAGACTGCTTTTCTGATCGCAGGCTTGTCCTACGTCCTGGTGTTGCCGGTGATCGCTGCCGCTGGTGCGGGATTGGTGTGCGCGTTGACGTGCCATCGTCTGTATCGCGAGCGTGGGCCAAACCCCTTTGTCCAGATCGCAATCGGCGCGCTGAGCGGCCTGTTTTCGGCTGGGTTGGTCGTGTTGCTCACAGTGGTCGTTGGAGGCTGGTCCATGGGCTCGGATCGCGATCTGATCCTGGCCTTGGTACGAAGCGGGCTATGGGGCGGCGGCATCTGCGCATTGCTTGCGTGGCTCTTCAGGTCACGCTTATCGCGAACAACTACAACTACAACCTCATAGCCGCTCAGGACGATGCGGTCAGCTCAGACGCCTGGCTTCGTTGCATACGCGGAAACGCCAGCAAGAAGCGCGCACCTTTGCCGGGAGCCGAGCTCACTTCGACAAAGCCACCGGCCTGACGCACCGCGCTATACACCTGCGTCAAGCCAAGCCCGGCACCTTTGCCTGCGTCCTTGGTAGTGAAATAGGCTTCGAATAACCGCGATTGCACGCCTGCATCCATGCCATGTCCGCTATCGGCAACGGTGATGGTGACGTAATGCCCGCCCGGTTTGCCCAGGCTCGCGTCCTCGGCCGCCACGACGGTGTCGCCGGTTTCGATACGGATGGTGTCCCCGCTCTTGCAGGCATCGCGCGAGTTGATCACCAGATTCAGAATCGCGCGCTCCACCGTATGGCGATCGACCATGGCGCAGCATCCGCCTTCGCTGGTGCGCAACTGCAATTGCAACTCGGCGCCGATTACCTGTTCCAGCAATGGGCTCAGCTGTTCGGCCAATGCGGCAAGATCCACCGCTTCCGGGCTGTACGGATACTGGCGCGAAAATCCGACCAGCCGCTGCGCCATGACCGATCCATGTTGAAGCGCCGCGTCGGCCACGCTCAGCAGCTTGGCATCGTGCGCATCGATCCTTGCGCGCTGTACGACCAGGTCGATGGCCGATGTCGCCGCCTGCAGCACGTTGTTCAAGTCGTGAACGACGCCTGCCAGCAATTGGCCGACCGCTTCGCCTTTCTGTGCCTGCTCGGAAATTTTCTCGGCCGCTCCCTGTGCGGCGCGCGCAATGTCCAGATCGCCTTCGATGCGCTCCTGCAGGTCGCGCAGGGTATGCAGTTCGGTCGATAGCGAATTTTCGCGCGCACGCGCCAGCATCAAAGCGCCGGTGGAAAACTCGCGCTCGGCCTTCAGCATGGAGTCCAGCGTATGGAACGCCGCCTCCAGCGCCCTGCGGTCGGAGATGTTCTTGCTCACCGCAAGAATCGCCTCGACGTTGCCAAAGGCGTCGAACAGCGGGCTGGTGACCACCTGCCAGGTCTGACGCACGCCGGCGAAGTTCACGCAGGTGGCCTCGAATTCCTGGATCAAGCCATTCGCGGAACCGGCGATCGCCGCGTCGACTAGGCCCACGGCCTCGGGTGGCCACAGTTCGCGCCATGGCTGCGAGATGAGCTGGTCGGGATGGCTGACGCCGAGTCCGGCCAGCCCATTGACGTTGATTGCCGTGATCCGCCCATCGAGGTCGATCTCTTTGATGCAATCGCGGGACAGTGCCACGATCTGGCGATATCGGTCTCTCATCGCGACTGCTGCCTCACTCATCTAGATTTAACGGAATTTTCGCAAATCCTACCTTTACCGTGTACAAGTAAAAGTACGAGGCTTCGATCGTTGCGGCGATGCAAAGTTTAACGGTTCACCTCGCTTCCCGGGCAAAGTGCGTCCGCGATAGCTTGGACGATCGGCTGCGAAAGCCTGCGGGTCGGCTCCAGCCTATTGGGCTTAAGCCGATTGAAGGTGCGCTGCGGCATCACGACGCTTTTTCTTTGCCGGCATCCCTGCAACAATGCGCGGGCAAGCGCAGCATCGCGAAAGTGGCGGAATTGGTAGACGCACCAGATTTAGGTTCTGACGCTGCAAGGCGTGGGGGTTCGAGTCCCCCCTTTCGCACCAATGCAGTGCGGCCGTGAGTGTTCCGGCCGCTGCATGATCCGCAAAACCGGTTGTCCAGACTTGAGCGACGCGGTTGTGCGCATTCCGCTGGCAGCGGCAGCCGTTATCGGCGAAACTACAAGGCTCGGCGGCTTTCTCGCCATCCGTCAACCCGCATCTTCCATCTCGTGCCGACGCATGTGCTGTCGGTGGCAGGAGTCAACATGCAAGCATCGATCGAATCCACCGGCAATCTGGAACGCCGCCTGACCTTCACCCTGCCGCAGGAGCGTCTGGAGACGCACGTCGGCGGCCGCCTGCGCGAGATCGCGCGGACCGCGCGCATCAAGGGGTTCCGCCCCGGCAAGGTGCCCGCCAAGGTCATCGAGCAGCGTTTCGGTCAGCAGGTGCGTGCCGAGGCAATGGATGGTTTGCTGCGTGAGACCTTCGATTCGGCCGTGCGCGAGCATGCGCTGCGCCTGGCAGGCAACCCGCGGATCGACAAGGCAGGCGAGAGCGATTTCGATTTCGTCGCCACCTTTGAAGTGGTGCCGGACTTCGGCGACATCGATGTGACCACGCTGTCGGTGGTGCGCCATACCGCCGAAGTGACCGACGCCGACATCGACCAGATGATCGAGAACCTGCGTCTGCAGCGTCGCACCTGGAACCCGGTCGAGCGTGGCGCCCAGGTCGGTGACCTGGTGGCGCTGGAGACCTGGTCGCAGGCCGGCGACGAGCGTCTGCCCGCCGAAGGCGTGGAGACCGGCAGCAGCGTGCTCGGCTCGGGCGTGATGTTCGATCAGATCGAAAAGGGCCTGGAAGGTCTGGCCAAGGGCGAAGACAAGACCCTGACCATCGACTTCCCGGCCGAGTGGCGCGTGCCACAGCTCGCTGGCAAGACCGTGCAGGTGCACGTCAAAGCGGTCGAAGTGTCCGAGCCGGTATTGCCGGTGGTGGACAAGGAGTTCATCAAGAGCTTCGGCGTGAAGAGTGGCGATGCCGAGCAGTTCCGCGCCGACATCCGTACCAACCTGGAGCGTGAGCTCAAGGGTGCGCTGATGAATCGTCTGCGGCGCGAAGTGGGTGAGCAGCTGATTGCCGCCTATGCGCATGTGGAAATGCCGCCGCGTCTGGTCGAAAACGAAGCACGTTCGATGCTGGCCCAGCAGGTGGAGCAGGTCCGCCGTAGCGGCCGCAACCCGGGCGAGATCCCGGCCGATGCCCATCAGGGTTTCATGGACGCGGCCGCCAAGCGCGTATTGGTCGGTCTGCTGGTGGGCGAGGTGGCCCGTCGTAACGAGCTGCGTCTGGAATCCAAGCGCGTCAGCGAAACGCTGCGTCTGATCGCCTCGACCTACGAAGAACCGGAACAGGTCATTGAGATGTACCGCAACGACCCCCAGTTGATGGGTGGGCTGCAGAGCCGTGTCATGGAAGAGCAGGTGATCGACTGGATTGCCGAGCGCGCCCAGCACACCGAGCAGCCGATGTCGTTCCAGGATGCGATCCGGCAATAAACGCGAGTCCCTCGCAAGAGCCCGCACATCCGTGTGCGGGGATTCAAAATACGAGTCCCTCGCAGGCGTCCGCACCTCCACATGCGGGGCCTCTAAAATGCGAGTCCCTCGCAAGAGCCCGCACATCCATGTGCGGGGATTCAACTAATAGACACAGGAGATTCCCCTCGCGTGGACAATGTAACCAGAGCTTTGAACCTCGTCCCGATGGTGGTCGAACAGACCAGCCGCGGCGAGCGTGCGTACGACATCTACTCGCGTCTGCTGAAGGAGCGTCTGATTTTCCTGGTCGGTCCGATCGACGACCACATGGCCAACGTGATCGTGGCGCAGCTGCTGTTCCTGGAAGCGGATAACCCGGAAAAGGACATCAGCATCTACATCAACTCGCCCGGTGGCGTGGTCACCGCCGGCATGGCGATCTACGACACCATGCAGTACATCAAGCCGGACGTGAGCACCATCTGCGTTGGCCAGGCTGCATCGATGGGCGCGCTGCTGCTGGCATCGGGCGCCGCCGGCAAGCGCTATGCGCTGCCGAACTCGCGTGTGATGATCCATCAGCCGCTGGGCGGCTTCCAGGGTCAGGCGACCGATATCGACATCCATGCGCGCGAGATCCTGACGCTGCGTTCGCGCTTGAACGAGATCCTGGCCAAGCACACCGGCCAGTCGCTGGAAACCATCGGGCGCGATACCGAGCGCGACAACTTCAAGAGCGCGGTCGATGCGCAGGCCTATGGCCTGGTCGATCAGGTGCTGGAGCGTCGTCCGGAAGAGTCGATCCAGCCGTCCTGATCGCCAGATGCCTGAAATTGCAGGAAAAACGGCAGGGTCGGGCTGGACGGATGTCCTCTCGACCCTGTGCTATTCTCGAAATCGAACCCCCGTGCATCGGGTGGGGTAACTGGGTAACAGAAGCATGAGCGAAGACCGCCAAGGTCGTTCCGGCGACAGCAACAAGATTCTCTACTGCTCGTTCTGCGGTAAGAGTCAGCATGAAGTCCGTAAGCTGATTGCCGGTCCCAGCGTATTCATCTGCGATGAGTGCGTTGAGCTGTGCAACGACATCATCCGCGAGGAACTCGAAGAGAAGGCGCAGTCGGCACGTTCCAGCCTGCCCAAGCCGCGCGAGATTCTCGAGGTGCTGGATCAATACGTGATCGGGCAGTTGCGCGCCAAGCGCACGCTCGCAGTGGCGGTGTACAACCACTACAAGCGTATCGAGAGCCGCAGCAAGAACGACGAAGTCGAGCTGGCGAAATCCAACATCCTGCTAGTCGGTCCGACCGGTTCGGGCAAGACGCTGCTGGCCGAAACGCTGGCGCGCCTGCTCAATGTGCCGTTCACTATCGCCGATGCCACCACGCTGACCGAAGCCGGCTATGTCGGCGAGGACGTGGAAAACATCATCCAGAAGCTGCTGCAGAAGTGCGATTACGACGTCGAGAAGGCGCAGCAGGGCATCGTCTATATCGATGAAATCGACAAGATCTCGCGCAAGAGCGAGAACCCGTCGATCACCCGCGATGTGTCCGGCGAAGGTGTGCAGCAGGCACTGCTGAAGCTGATCGAAGGCACGGTGGCCTCGGTGCCGCCGCAAGGTGGGCGCAAGCATCCGCAGCAGGAATTCCTGCAGGTCGACACCAAGAACATCCTGTTCATCTGCGGCGGCGCGTTCGCCGGCCTGGACAAGGTGATTCAGCAGCGGTCCAACGATGCCGGCGGCATTGGCTTCGGTGCCAAGGTCAAGAGCAGCGAGCGCAAGCAGGAAGTCGGCAAGATCCTGGCCGAAGTCGAGCCGGAAGATCTGATCAAGTTCGGCCTGATCCCGGAGTTCGTCGGCCGCCTGCCGGTAGTTGCCACGCTCGAGGAGCTGGACGAGCCGGCGCTGATCAAGATCCTGACCGAGCCCAAGAACGCCATCACCAAGCAGTTCAAGAAGCTGTTCGATATGGAAGGCGTGGAGCTGGAATTCCGCCCCGACGCCCTGTCTGCGATCGCCAAGAAGGCGCTCAAGCGCAAGACCGGTGCGCGTGGCCTGCGCACCATCGTCGAATCGGTGTTGCTGGACACGATGTACGAGCTGCCCTCGCAGGAAAATGTCAGCAAGGTGGTGGTGGACGAGTCGGTCATCGAGCACAAGTCCGAGCCGTATCTGATCTACCAGGCGCAACCGGCTCCGGCCAAGGCAGCGTCCGGCGACTGAGCCCCTGATGCCGCGTCTCCAGGCCTTGGCCTCGCTCGCGGATAAAGGGTTTCCGACCGCTACTTGCAAGACCTCGCCGATGGCCCCATAACGGGGCCATCGGCTTTTTTTACGCCCTATTTCCCGATTCCAGCGGAGCGCCCCATGGCCCAGTCCCAACCAGAAGTTCTCGATCTGCCAGTGTTGCCGCTGCGCGACGTGGTGGTGTTTCCGCACATGGTGATTCCGCTGTTCGTGGGTCGCGACAAATCGATGCGCGCGCTGGAAAAAGCCATGGAGGCCGACAAGCGCATCCTGCTGGTGGCGCAGAAGTCGGCTGAGACCGACGACCCGACCGCAACCGATCTCTATACCGTCGGCACGCTGGCGCAGGTGTTGCAGTTGCTCAAGCTGCCCGATGGCACCATCAAGGTGCTGGTCGAAGGGCTGTCGCGGGTCACCGTCGACAAGGTCGTCGAGTTGGACGGCGCGCTGCAGGGGCAGGGCATCGAGGTCGAAGCCAGCGATGCGCGCGAGCCGCGCGAACTTGAGGCGATCGCGCGTTCGCTGATGTCACTGTTCGAGCAATACGTCAAGACCAATCGCAAGCTGCCGCCGGAGTTGTTGCAGACCCTGGCCGGTATCGATGAGCCTGGCCGTCTGGCCGACACCATTGCCGCGCATATTGGCGTGCGTCTTGCCGACAAGCAGCGCCTGCTGGAGATCACCGAAATCGGCGAGCGCCTGGAGTTGCTGGTCGGCCTGGTGGACGGGGAGATCGATGTGCAGCAGCTGGAAAAGCGCATCCGCGGCCGCGTCAAGTCGCAGATGGAGAAGAGCCAGCGCGAGTACTACCTCAACGAACAGATGAAGGCGATCCAGAAGGAGCTGGGCGATCTGGATGACGCGCCGGGCGAACTGGAAGAAATCGCCCGCAAGATCGCCGAGGCGGGCATGCCCAAGCCGGTCGAGACCAAGGCAAAGGCCGAGCTCAACAAGCTCAAGCAGATGTCGCCGATGTCCGCCGAGGCGGCCGTGGTGCGCAACTATCTGGATTGGCTACTGGGCGTGCCGTGGAAGAAGCGTTCCAAGGTGCGCAAGGATCTCAAGGCTGCGCAGGACACGCTGGACGCCGATCACTACGGTCTGGACAAGGTCAAGGAACGCATCCTGGAGTACCTGGCCGTGCAGTCGCGCGTGAAGCAGATGAAGGGGCCGATCCTGTGTCTGGTCGGGCCGCCCGGCGTGGGCAAGACCTCGCTCGGGCAGTCGATCGCCAAGGCGACCAACCGCAAGTTCGTGCGCATGAGCCTGGGCGGTATCCGCGACGAAGCCGAGATCCGTGGCCATCGCCGGACCTATGTGGGTTCGATGCCGGGCCGGCTGGTGCAGAACCTCAACAAGGTGGGCAGCAAGAATCCGCTGTTCCTGCTCGATGAGATCGACAAGATGTCGATGGATTTCCGCGGCGACCCGTCGGCGGCGTTGCTGGAAGTGCTTGATCCCGAGCAGAACAATTCCTTCAACGACCACTATCTGGAAGTCGATCTGGACCTGTCGGAGGTGATGTTCGTCGCCACCTCCAACTCGCTCAACATCCCCGGTCCGTTGCTGGACCGCATGGAAGTGATCCGCATCCCCGGCTACACCGAGGATGAGAAGCTCAACATCGCCATGCGCTATCTGGTGCCCAAGCAGATCAAGGCCAACGGCTTGAAGCCGGAAGAGATCGAGATCGGCAGCGATGCCATCCAGGACATCGTGCGCTACTACACGCGCGAATCGGGTGTGCGTAACCTCGAACGCGAAGTCGCCAAGATCTGCCGCAAGGTGGTCAAGGAAATCGCGCTCGCCGGTCCGCAACCGGTGGTGAAAAAGCTCGTCGCCAAGAAGGGCAAGCCCAAGGCCCTGGTCGTGGTGAACTCGAAGAATCTCGACAAGTACCTGGGTGTGCGCCGCTTCGATTTCGGGCGTGCCGAAGAAGAGAACGAGATCGGCCTGGTCACCGGTCTGGCATGGACAGAAGTCGGCGGCGAGTTGCTGCAGGTCGAATCCACGCTGGTGCCGGGCAAGGGCAACCTGATCCTCACCGGTCAGCTCGGCAACGTCATGAAGGAATCGGCATCGGCTGCGTTGTCGGTGGTGCGTTCGCGCGCCGAGCGACTCGGCATCGATGTGGACTTCCTGCAGAAGCAGGACGTGCATGTGCACGTGCCTGATGGCGCCACACCGAAAGACGGTCCCAGCGCAGGTATCGCGATGGTGACCTCGCTGGTGTCGGTGCTGACCAAGGTGCCGATCCGCGCCGATGTGGCGATGACCGGCGAGATCACCTTGCGTGGTCGCGTCTCGGCGATCGGCGGGTTGAAGGAGAAACTGCTGGCTGCATTGCGCGGCGGCATCCGCACCGTGTTGATCCCCGACGAGAATCGCAAGGATCTTGCCGACATTCCTGCCAACGTGACGCGCGATCTGAAGATCGTGCCGGTCAAGTGGATCGACGAAGTGCTGGATCTTGCGCTGGAGCGTCCGCTGGCACCGAAGAAGGCGGGCAAGGAGAAGGCCCGCAAGACTGCCTCGCGCGTCGCCGTGCGTGGCAAGTCCCGCACTACTCCGGGTACCCGCGTCAAGCACTAAAAGCGCTTGTCTAAACCCAGGCAAAACAAGCCAAAACCCGCGTCGTTATTGGGTTTTGGCTTGCGTGCGGTTGGGGGCGCTGGTATAAATGCACGACTCGTGGGCGCGGCAAATTGTGATGCGTCACGCGATACCACTTGTGTCGGGTTCTTCGCTAACGGCAAGAGCGCCGATTGTCGATTCCGCGGCATCTGCCGCAAAGGGAGTTTCAAGAATGAATAAAACCGAATTGATCGATGGCGTTGCCGCTGCCGCTGACATCTCCAAGGCTGAAGCCGGCCGTGCTGTCGACGCGGTTGTGAGCGAAATCACCAAGGCACTGAAGAAGGGCGAAGCCGTCACTCTCGTCGGCTTTGGCACCTTCCAGGTCCGCGAGCGCGCTGAGCGCACCGGCCGCAATCCGAAGACCGGCGACAGCATCAAGATCGCGGCTTCGAAGAATCCTGCGTTCAAGGCTGGCAAAGCCCTGAAGGATGCAGTAAACTAATCGACTCGCTAGGGTGCTTAGCTCAGCGGTAGAGCGTCTCCCTTACACGGAGAGGGTCGGGGGTTCGAAACCCTCAGCACCCACCATTAAGCACCAGGCAAACGTTTCAAGTGCGGAGCGGTAGTTCAGCTGGTTAGAATGCTGGCCTGTCACGCCGGAGGTCGCGGGTTCGAGTCCCGTCCGCTCCGCCAGTTACACCCGAAGCCCCTGAGCAATTGGGGGCTTCGTTTTCTCCACAGCATTCGCATTGCGAATGCTGCGGAGAGAGAAGTCCAAGTTTAAAGCGGAGCGGTAGTTCAGCTGGTTAGAATGCTGGCCTGTCACGCCGGAGGTCGCGGGTTCGAGTCCCGTCCGCTCCGCCAGTTATACGAAAGCCCTCGGCCTTGTGCCGGGGGCTTTTTTTTGCAGCATTGCCCGAGGTTACGCGTTTTAATAGCGCATCGCGGCCGATGGCGTGGAGCATTGGGCTGGGTGCTCGGCGCCAAGCGCGTTACACTGCGCGGCTCGCCCACAGGCCGTGATTTGCCAATGCTGCAGAAACTTCGCGACAAGACGTCAGGCTGGATCGCTACCGCCATCCTGGGGTTGCTGATGATTCCGTTCCTGTTCGTCATCGACAACAGCTACCTCGGCGGCATTGGCGCCAACAACGTGGCCAAGGTGCAGGCGCCGCCCACATGGTGGAAATCGGCACCTTCCTGGTGGCCGGTGTCGCTGCTGTGGCAGCACCATGAAATCAGTACGCAGGATTTCCGCGCACGCTTCGAGCAGGCGCGTATGCAGGGGCGGCAGCGCCAGGGCGAGAATTTCGACCCGCGCACGTTCGAAGCGCGCGAAAACAAGCTGCAGGTGCTCGATCAGTTGGTTGACGAGCAAGTCGTGCGTCTGGGTGCCGAAGATGCCGGCATCGTGATCGGCGATGCGACGGTGCGCGATTACATCACCGGCATTCAGGCGTTCCAGGTCGATGGCAAATTCAGCCCCGACCAGTACCGCGCCGCACTCGCACAAGGCACGCCACCGCGCACGCCGGCGCAGTTCGATGCGTTGGTGCGCGACAGCTTGCAGCAGTCGGTGATTCCGCAGGCGATTGCCGAGTCGGGCTTTGCGACCAAGGCCGAGTTCGAGCGCCTGCTCAAGCTGATGGGCGAAACGCGCGACGTGGAGTTGGCGATGCTGCCCCCACCGGCCGCCGATACCGCGCCGGTCAGCGATGCGCAGATCAAGCAGTGGTACGACGGGCATACGCAGGATTTCCGTCAGCCGGAGACCGTGACGATCGAGTACGTCGAGATCAATGCGGCCAAGTTGCCGCCGGCAACCGCCGCCGCCGAGGCGACCTTGCGCAAGCGCTATGAAGAAGAGAAGGGCCGCTTTGTCGAGCCGGACCAGCGTCTGACTTCGCACATCCTGATTAGCGCTGGCAGCGACCCCGCCGCGCAGAAGGCTGCCGAAGCGAAGGCAGCCAAGCTCGCCGCAGAAGCTAAGCAGCCGGGCGCCGATTTTGCTGCATTGGCGAAGGCCAACTCGCAGGATCCGGGCTCCAAGGGGGCCGGTGGCGATCTGGGTTGGGTCGAGAAGGGCACGATGGTCAAGCCGTTCGAAGACGCGTTGTTCGCAATGAAGGCTGGCGATGTGGTCGGCCCGATCAAGAGCGAGTTCGGTTACCACGTGATCCAGCTGCGCGAGGTCAAGGGCGGCCAGGGCAAGTCGTTCGAGCAGGTGCGCGATCAGCTCGCTGCCGAGCAGCTCAAGGCCGATGCCGACAAGGCGTTTGCCGATGTGAGCGGCAAGTTGGTGGATCAGGTCTACAAGAACCCCACCGCGTTGGAGCCAGCGGCCAAGCAGGTCGGTCTGCCGGTGCAGACGCTGGGCCCGTTCTCGCGTGCCGATGCCAGTGGTATCGCCGCCAATCCTGCAGTGCTGCGTTCGGCATTCTCCGAGACGCTGGTGCAGGACGGCACGGTGAGCGACCCGATCACCATTGCGCCCAATCACAGTGTGGTGTTGCGCGTGACCAATCACAGCGCCGAGCAGGCGTTGCCGTTGGACAAGGTGCGCGACAAGGTGACTGCGGCGATCCATACCGACCGCACCGAGAAGGCGGCGGCTGCTGCTGCCGACGCATTGTTGGCGCGTGTGCAGAAGGGCGAAACGTTGCAGGCGCTGGCGGCCAGCGAGAAGCTGCAGGTGCAGCCGATCCCGGGCCTGCCGCGCACCGCGCCGATCCCGACACCGGCGGCAAACCGTGCCATCTTCAGCGCGCCGCGCCCGACCGAAGGCAAGCCGTCGGTGGGCAAGGTGGAGCTGGACGGCGGGCGCTTTGCGGTCTTCGTCATCGCCAAGGCCACGCCAGGCGACCTGAAGCAGATGCCGGCCGAGCAGCAGACCATGCTGCGCGAACAGCTGAGCCAGATCGATGGCAACAACGCGGCGCAGGCGTACGTCAAGGAAATGCGCAAGCGCTACAAGATTCAGATCGAAGAGGCGCAGCTGTAAGGCTGTCTTCTTAAGCTGGTGAAGACGAGAAAGCCCGGGTGACCGGGCTTTTTCTTTGAGATATCCGTGCCGTGCCGTAGGGGCTGAGGCCTTGTAGGTGCGTTTGACGTGCTCGGCCGATGTCTTCGGGTTCGGAGTCGATGGTGTGTCTGCTGCTTCAAGAGCGCTAGAAAGACCGCTCTCCAAGGCTGCCCACATCCTGACGAGCACGCGTGGCCACGCAGTTCGTAGTCGATTGAGTGGGTTGGCCCACTGCCGTTCGATTATTTCAACACGCCTGCTGCGTCGCCGGCAGTTTCGCCCGGGCGTTCAAGCGCGCAGCAGCTGCTGCACCACGCAATCCTGATCACGGTGATGCTGGCCGTCTAGAACGTCATGCGAGCGACGGTGGCAGGCCGCGATGTCACTGCGGACCAAGCGGGCCCCTACGTAGGCTGCGTTGTGTCGGCTTAAGGCCTGTCGTCGAAAGACAACACCATGCCCGGCTTCAGCACCGCACGCTTGTCCAGCCCATTGCTGGCGAGCAGCGTCGCCACAGTCACGCCGTAGCGGCGCGCAATGGCCCAGGCGGACTCGCCGTTACGCACCGTATGCGTACGCGCTTGCGCGTTCGACGTCCTGGCAGTCGTGGCGACCACCGTAGGCGCGGCATCGTTGGTCTCGGCAATCCTGCCCACATCAGCGGATGCGACGACGGCACCGACCGAGCCTGGCTGTGCTGCTGCGACTGGGGCAAGTACATGCACACCACTTGGCGCGGCACGTGCGCTGGCCAATGCCGGATTCAGGCGGGCGAGCAGCTGCGGTTCGATGGCGCGCTGTCCGGCCCAGGCGTTGAGGCTGGTGCCAACCGGCAACGCGTGTTCGGTCAGTACGGGAACCGGGCGGTCGAGCGAGGTCAGCAGGTTGCCTTGCTGTTGCGCGTGGTCGAGTACACAGGCGAGCGCGTGCAGCTTTTCCACATACTCATAAGTGACCTTGGACATGCCGGGCAGTTCGGACGGACGCGCGTTCTGCGCGTTCATGCCGGCCGTGCGCATCGCCTGCAGCACACGGTACTCGCCAGCGTTGTAAGCCATCAGCGCCAGGCGCCAATCGCCGCCGAACATGCCGTAAAGCGTCTTGAGATAACGCACCGCAGCGGTGGTGGAATCCACTGCCGAGAGGCGGCCGTCATATTGCGCGCCAACCGGCACATGGTGGTTGCGCGCCGTGGTGGCGATGAACTGCCACAAGCCGGCCGGTCCGCTGCCATTGCGGGCGCCCGGGCGGTATCCGCTTTCCACAAAAGGAATCAGCGCAAACTCGGTCGGCATGTCGGCCTTGCGCAGCTCGTCGACCACGTAGCCGAACAGCGGCAGGACATCCTGCGCATCGTCGGCCAGGCGGGCTGGTGCACGCGAGAAGTGCTGTTCCCAACGCGTGTCGCTGTGCTCGCTATCGCAGCCTGGATCTGCACGCCCGTCCAGAAACGACGAAAAGATGTCCTGACCATTGCGCAGGCTGGGTGCAGCTGGCGGCGCCGTCGCGCTGGCTGCGGGGCGGCTTGCGTCGGCGGGCGATGCGGCTGCTGGTGCAATGGCCGCACAGGCGGCCAACGCTGCCAAAAGCAAGCGCCTCATGCGCGAAATTCGTCTTTCCAGCGCCGAAGCTCGGCGAAAACATCTACATCGGAGGAAAGTGCGCCAGATGCGCGCGCTGCGGCTGCGGCGCGAATCTCGGGACTGCTGGTGCGTAGAAAAGGGTTGGTGGCCAGTTCACTCTTGAGCGAAATCGGCAGGGTAGGACGGGCTGCTTGACGCATGGCCTGGGCTTCCTGTTGACGGCGCTGCAAGGCAGCGTTGGTGGGATCGACGTGCAGCGCGAAGGACGCGTTGGCCAACGTATATTCGTGGCCGCAACACACAAGCGTTTCGCCGGGCAGAGAGGCCAGGCGTTGCAACGAGTCGAACATCTGAGGAGCGGTACCTTCGAACATCCGCCCACAGCCTAGGCTGAACAGCGTATCACCGCTGAACAGATGCTCGTCGGTGACAAAGGCGATGTGGCTGCGGGTGTGGCCCGGCACCTCAAGCACTTCAAAGCCCATGCCAAGCAGGGTCAAGCGCTCGCCTTGGCCAACCTGGCGGGTATCGGCGGGACTGCGTTCGTCGGCAGGGCCGAACAGTTCCAGGTCCGGCCAGCGCTGCTGCAATGCCGCCACGCCGCCGATGTGGTCGGCATGGTGGTGGGTGAGCAACACGGCGCTGGGAGTGAATCCTTCGCGCTCTGCCGCAGCGAACACCGGCTCTGCCTGACCGGGGTCGACGATGACAGCGCGGCCATCCGCAGCGACCAGCGCCCAGATGTAGTTGTCTTCGAATGCGGGCAGGGCGGTCAGTCGCATAGAATTGGGACCATGCCTGCCACGCCCTTCTCCCGTCAAGCTGGCGTCTCATCCTGGTTTGAAACAGGCGCGGGGCGCAGTCTGCTCCAGCTGGAGCGCCAAGTGGCGCTGGCGGCGCTGCAAACGCGTCCGTCGCAGCCCTGGTTGTGGCTGACGCCAACGACTGACCTGCCGCCGCGCGAGGCATTGCAGGGGCGAGGTTTGCGCTTGTATCGCAGCGCGGGGCGCTTCGCTGGCGATGCGCGTTGCGCGATGCCGTTCCCATTGCCGGCCGAGAGCCTGCAGGCGATCGTGGTGCAGCATGCGGTGGTCGGCGGCGCGGCGGAATTTTTGGCCGAATGCGAGCGGCTACTGATGCCCGGCGGCCGGCTGTGGCTGTTCACGCTCAATCCGATGAGCCCCTACCGCTTTCGCTGGGCGCGACGTGGTCCGGTCGCCCTGCGGCCGGATCGCTGGCGGTTACTGGCGCAACGTGCGGGGCTGCAGTGCGTGGACCAGGAACGTTACCTGGGGCCGATCTGGCGCACCGGAAGTGGCCCCTCCGGCCCTGGCCGCGCACCCTGGCGCGCGGTGTATTTACTCGAAGTGGAAAAGCGTGCTGCCGCTTCGATCGGCCCGACCCCGATCTCGATGCCCTCGCGCTGGCCACAGCCCGTGGCCACGATCTGACGACTGATTACTTTCCAAACACAGAAGCTGATGAAATCAATTGAAGTGCATACCGACGGCTCCTGCCTCGGCAATCCCGGGCCGGGCGGTTGGGCGGCCCTGTTGCGTTACAACGGCCGCGAGAAGGAATTGGCGGGCGGCGAAGCCACCTCCACCAACAACCGCATGGAGTTGATGGCGGCGATCATGGCGTTGGAAACGCTCACCGAGCCATGCCAGATCGTGCTGCATACCGACTCGCAATACGTGCGCCAGGGCATCACCGAATGGATGTCCGGCTGGGTGCGGCGCGGCTGGAAAACTGCTGGCGGCGACCCGGTCAAGAATCGTGAACTGTGGGAGCGGCTGCACGCGGCCACGCAGCGTCATAGCATCGATTGGCGTTGGGTGAAAGGCCACAATGGCGACCCGGATAACGAGCGCGTCGATGTGCTTGCCCGCAATCAGGCCATCGCCCAGCGCGGCGGCCTGGCAACACAATAAGCAAGAGGATTCATGCGTCAGATCATTCTCGATACCGAAACCACCGGCCTGGAATGGCGCAAGGGCAACCGCGTCGTCGAAATCGGTGCGGTGGAGCTGCTGGAGCGGCGCCCTAGCGGCAACAACTTCCATCGCTATCTGAAGCCCGATTGCGACTTCGAACCCGGCGCGCAGGAAGTGACCGGGTTGACGCTGGAATTCCTGGCCGACAAGCCTTTGTTCGCCGATGTGGTGGAGGAGTTCCTGGCCTACATCGACGGCGCGGAACTGATCATCCACAACGCTGCGTTCGATCTGGGATTTCTGGACAACGAACTGTCGCTGCTGGGCGACAACTACGGCCGCATCGTCGAGCGCGCCACCGTGGTGGATACCTTGATGATGGCGCGCGAGCGTTATCCGGGGCAGCGCAATTCATTGGACGCCTTGTGCAAACGTCTGGGCGTGGATAATTCGCATCGCCAGTTGCACGGCGCCTTGCTCGATGCGCAGATCCTGGCCGATGTGTATATCGCGCTGACGTCGGGCCAGGAGGAAATCGGGTTTGCCAGCGCCGATGCCGGTCAGAGCACCCAGGACGCTGACGGCATGATCAGCTTCGATCCGGCACTGCTGTTGCCGCGCCCGCGCGTGGCGGTGACTGCCTCGGAGTCGCAGGCGCACGAGGCGCGTCTGGCGCAGTTGCGCAAGAAGGCCGGGCGTGCGCTGTGGGATGCGCCGGTCGAAGAAACTGCCGCTGCTGGCTAGTAGCTACGCACCAGAATCGCGGTGATGTTGTCCGAGCCGCCGCCATCCAGTGCGGCGGCGACCAGGCATTCGACACATTCCTGCGCGCTGCAATCGGCCTGCGACAAGGTCGCGGCGATGGTGGCGTCGTCGATTTCTTCGGTCAGGCCGTCGCTGCATAGCAGCAGCTGCATGCCGGATTTGAGTTCGCCCTGCATGGTGGCGACATTGAGGTGGGCCGGGTCGGTCACACCCAACGCCTGGGTCACCACGTTGCGATGCGGATGCGCGCGTGCCTGCTCGCTGGTGAGCGTGCCCTGCGCGATGAGTTCCTGCACATAACTATGGTCCTGGCTCAGCTGTGCCAGCCGGCCGTCGCGCCACAGATAGGCACGGCTGTCGCCGACCCAGGCCACTTCGAAGCGCTGGCCGAGCACACGGGCAGCGACCACGGTGGTGCCCATCGGCAAGGTATCGTTGCAGCGGCGCGAGGTCTTGATGATCTCTTCGTCGGCGATACGCACCGCCTGCGCCAGCGGGGTGCCGGCGCGCACTTCGCGCACGATGGTTTCGCGCGCCAACGCGCTGGCCACTTCGCCGCAGGCATGCCCGCCCATGCCATCGGCGACCAGCCACAACCCCAGCTCGCTGTCGCCGTAGTACGTGTCCTCGTTGAGGTCGCGACGCAGGCCGACGTGGGTGAGATGTCCGAATTCGAGCATGGGGCCGGGTCGCCAGAGGAAAGATGCGCCACCATCATCGCGGCCCGACCGGCCAGCGGCAACAGACTGCTTGCCGGTACTGCAGTGCGGGTTCACTCCGGACCCAGATGGCGCCGTGTGTCGAGCTTGCCCAGCCCGCTTGTGGCTTGGCGCCTGTGCCCGTATGATTCACGGCCCCGGGACACCGGGGACCATCTGGAGAGGTGGCAGAGCGGTTGAATGTACCTGACTCGAAATCAGGCAGGCGTTTATAGCGCCTCGGGGGTTCGAATCCCCCCCTCTCCGCCAGATTCGCATCAGCCCCCGCAAGGGGGCTTTTGTTTATGGGTCGCAGCCAGCCGGTGCGATGCCTACACTTCCA
Organism: Xanthomonas sp. NCPPB 3959; assembly: GCF_056675575.1. Taxonomy (NCBI): domain Bacteria; kingdom Pseudomonadati; phylum Pseudomonadota; class Gammaproteobacteria; order Lysobacterales; family Lysobacteraceae; genus Xanthomonas; species Xanthomonas sp. NCPPB 3959. Next base: position 161,155 of record NZ_JBWWVR010000003.1, on the reverse strand, counting down.
CCTTTGCTATCCGTTGGAGGCATGACATGTCCGAGATTCTGGTGCCGGTGTCCTTTGGTGAGCTGCTCGACAAGATCGCGATCCTGCAGATCAAGTCCGAGCGCATCAGCGACCCTGCCAAGCTGACCAATGTGCGCAACGAGCTGTCTGCGCTGGAAATCAGCTGGATGGCGCATCCGGCCGCCGGTCACGACATCGTGCGTTTGCGTGCCGCGCTCAAGGCCGTCAACGAGCGGCTGTGGGTGATCGAAGACGACATCCGTCTCAAGGAGCAGGCGCATACCTTCGACAATGCATTCGTGCAGCTGGCGCGCAGCGTCTATATCGAAAACGACGAGCGCGCGCGCATCAAGAAAGAGATCAACCTGGCGCTAGGGTCGTCGTATGTGGAAGAGAAGTCGTATCAGGACTATCGCGCCAAGGGTGTCTGAGCGCTAATGTTTTGCGCTGCTCCTAGGCAGCCGAGCAACGGCGCAGTGCGCGCCGCTTGCTCAAGCGATTGAACGCCTGTTTGAGCGACCATCCGTCGTCGCCCCTCAGCGCGGATGATCGGTGCGATAACGCTCGAAAGCGGCGATCGCATCGTCCACGGTGATCAGCGACATCACCTCGTCGAATTCGATCTTGGTGCCCCACTTCAGCTGATCGGCCGGCTTGCCCAGGTGTTTGCGGGCGGCCGCGTCGTAACGGTCCACACAATAGCGCACGTCCGAATACGGGCCGCTGCGCAGCGGATTGCTCGCTGCATGCAGGCCGAGCACCTTGGTGCCCATCGCGTTGGCGATGTGCATTGGGCCCGAGTCGGGTGTGACCACCAGATCGGCGCGGGCGAGCAGGGCCGGGAGCTGCTTGAGCGTGTCCTTGCCGACCAGGTCCAGCACCGGCGTGCGCGTGGCTGCAACGATGGCATCGGCGGTGCTGCGTTCAAGCTCGCTGCGGCCACCGCACAGCACGATTCGCCAGCCTTGCGCAGCGGCGTGATCGGCCAGCGCCGCGTGGCGGTCGGCGTACCAGTTGCGGCGCGCATGGCTGGAGCAGGGCGAAATCATCAGCACCGGGCGGCCGTCGCTATCCCACTGCGCACGCGCCCAGGCATGCGCCTCGTCCGGCACTGGTAGATCCCAGCGCACCTTGCTCTGGCTCAGGCCGAGCGGCTGCGCGAAGCTGCCGATAGCGTCGAGCACGTGGATGCCGGGGCGGTCGGCGATGCGCTCGTTGACGAACAGGCCGTGCAGGTCTTTGGAGCGGCTGCGGTCGTAGCCGATACGCCGCCGCGCCGGCACGAATGCCGACAGCACATTCGCGCGAAAGGCCACCTGCATCTGCAGCAAGGCATCGAAGCGGTCCAGCGGCGCCAGCGACTGGCGCAGCGCGCGCATGCCGGCCACGCCGGTGCGCTTGTCGTAGGCATGAAACTGCACACCGGGCAGGCCGTCGAGCAACTTCAGCCCGGCCTTGTCGATGATCCAATGCAGCTGGCTTGCCGGAAATCCCGCCTGCAAGGTGCGCACCAGCGGCACCACGTGGGTGACGTCACCCAGGGCGGACAGGCGCAGCAGGCATAACGAAGCGGGCGTAGAAGCCATGGTGTTGTTAGACTCGATAGATGGTTTCTTTCGACGCCACTGAAGCGCTGACGCCGTACCGCGAAGGCCGCGGTTATGGCGCCATTCTGTTCGACCGCGAACGGCTGCGGCAAGCCGATGCCACGCTGTTTTCGCCGCAACACTGGGGCGACAGGGCGCGGCCGGTGGATGAGGGCGGGCGTGGCGGGGCGTGGTTTGTGGATGCGCCGTTCGGCCGCAGCGTATTGCGACAGTATCTGCGTGGCGGCATGGCTGCCCGGGTGAGTCGCGATCACTACCTGTGGAAAGGGGCGGGGCGTACGCGCAGCTTCGCCGAGTTCCGGCTGATGCGCGAGTTGCTCAGCCGCAAGTTGCCGGTGCCGCGCCCGTTGGCGGCCTGCTACCTGCGCGAAGGCCTGGGCTATCGCGCTGCGCTGTTGATGGAACGCCTGGAAAACGTGCGCTCGCTGGCCGATCACGCGCAGGTTGCCGGGCGTGGCGCGCCGTGGGAAGAGACCGGGCGGTTGATTGCGCGCTTTCATCGCGCCGGCCTGGATCACGCCGATCTCAACGCGCACAACATTCTGTTCGATGCCGGTGAGCACGGCTGGTTGATCGATTTCGACCGTGGCGTGTTGCGCATTCCGGCCACGCGCTGGCGCGAGCGCAATCTGGCGCGGCTGCATCGCTCGCTGTTGAAATTGCGCGGCACGCGCAGCCGCGAAGATGTCGACAAGGATTACGAGCGCCTGCATCGCGCTTACGAACTGGCCTGGGGCCGGGGCTACTGATGAACTGGGCGTTGCGTGTGCAGGGGGTCGGCAATGCGTCGGCGGTGGCGCTTGGTTCGCCGATGGCCACACTCGAGCGTGCCGGCGCGCCGTGGCTGACCATCGACTGCGGCAGCGAGGGGCTGACTGCGTACCAGGCCCATTACGGCCGGTTGCCGCAGGCGTTCTTCATCACCCATGTGCATCTGGACCATGTTGGCGGGCTGGAGCGGGTGTTCGTGGACAGCTATTTCTCCGAGCGGCGCGGGCGCACCCGCCTGTACGTGCCGGCGCCGGTGGTGCCGCTGCTGCAGCGGCGGATCGCCGACTACCCGAACGTGCTGGCCGAGGGCGGCGCCAACTTCTGGGACGCGTTTCAGCTGGTGCCGGTCGGCGATGCGTTCTGGCATGACGGCGTGCGGCTGGAGGTGTTCCCGGTGCGCCACCATTGGCCGGAGACCGCCTACGGGCTGCGCCTGAAGGGCGCGCTGGTGTGGAGCGGCGACACCCGGCCGATCCCGGAAATGCTGGCCCGCTATGCCGATGACGGCGAGCTCATCGCGCATGACTGCGGCGTTCACGGCAACCCGTCGCATACTGGCGTGGATGATCTGGAGCGGGAATACCCGCAGGACCTGTTGAGCCGCATGCTGCTGTACCACTACGCCAGCGACGCCGACGGCGACGTGCTTCGCGCACGCGGCCATCGTGTTGCGGTGCCTGGACACTACCTGGAGCTGGCGGAGCCGACCGCCGCCATGGTGCCCTGATGAGCGCCTTGCTGCTTCCGAATCAGACTGCCGCGCCGATGCAGGACCGCTATGGCCGGCCGCTGCGCGATTTGCGGCTGTCGGTCATCGAGGCCTGCAACTTCCGCTGCGGTTACTGCATGCCGGCCGATCGGGTGCCGGACGATTACGGTTTCGATGCCCAGCAACGCCTGAGTTTCGATCAGCTGGAAACGCTGGTGCGCGCGTTCGTGTCGGTAGGCGTCACCAAGGTGCGTCTGACCGGCGGCGAGCCGCTGCTGCGACGCGACCTGCCGAGCTTGGTTGCGCGACTGACCGCCATCGACGGCATCGAGGATCTGGCGCTGACCACCAACGGCACCTTGCTGGCGCGTCAGGCGGTTGCCCTGCGTCAGGCCGGGCTGCGCCGCATCACCGTGAGCATGGATGCCTTGGATCCGGAGCTGTTCAGACGCATGAGCGGCAACCGCGGCGAGATCGCGCAGGTGCTGGCCGGCATTGCCGCCGCCGAGCAGGCCGGCTTCCAGCGCTTGAAGATCAATTGCGTGGTGCAGCGCGGCGTCAACGAAGATCAGGTGTTGCCGCTTGTGGAGCACTTCCGTGGCACCGGCCACGTGCTGCGCTTTATCGAATTCATGGATGTGGGCAGCTGCAATGGCTGGACGCCGGATGCGGTGGTGACCTCCGCACAACTGCACGAACGCATCCACGCGCGCTGGCCGCTGGCACCGCTGGATGCCAATTACACCGGCGAAGTGGCGCAACGGCATGCCTTTGCCGACGGCGCGGGCGAGGTGGGTTTCGTCAGTTCGGTCAGCGTGCCGTTTTGCGGCGATTGCCAGCGTGCACGCGTGTCGGCCGATGGGCAGTTGTATACCTGCCTGTTTGCTAGCCAGGGCCATGACCTCAAGCCGGCGTTGGGCCAGGGCGAGCATGGATTGTCCGAACATCTGCGCGCGCGCTGGAGCATCCGTGGCGACCGCTACAGCGAGGTGCGTGCGTCGTCGACGCCGCGCCGCGGCAAGCCGGTCGAGATGTTTTTGATTGGTGGGTGAGTGGTGGTTGTTTCATCAGGGCACCGCTTTCACGGAGAATGCCGCATCCTGAGCGCCTGTCATTGTGTCGTTTCCCATGCCCGCAAAAACCCGTTCCGCACGCCTGACCCACCTGGATGACGCCGGGCTGCCCACCATGGTGGATGTCTCGGACAAGGCGGTCACCGCACGCAGTGCCACTGCCGAAAGTCGCGTGCGATTTCCCGCAGCCGTGGCCGCGCAGCTGCGTGCCAACGGCTTGCGCAGCGCCAAGGGCGGCATCGTGGAGACCGCAGTGATCGCCGGCACCATGGCGGTCAAGCGCACGCACGAATTGATTCCGTTCTGCCATCCGCTGCCGATCGATGCATGTCGCTTCGAGATCGACTGGGCGGGCGAACAGGTGCTGCACATCAGCTGCACGGTGTGCTGCGTACATCGCACCGGGGTGGAGATGGAAGCGCTTACCGGTGCCAGCGTTGCGGCATTGACGGTCTACGACATGTGCAAGGCGTTGTCGCATGCAATGAGCATCGGCCCAACCAGGCTGGTGTCCAAACGCGGCGGCAAGCGCGATATCGGAGCAACGCGATGAGCGCGACAGTGACGGTGCTGTATTTCGCCAGCTTGCGTGAAGCGGCGGGCGTTGCAAGCGAGCAGGTGCACTCGGATGCGCAGGATTTGCGCGCGTTCTATGCCGAACTCGATACGCGCCATGGCCTGCGCTGGACGCCGACGCAGCTGCGCGTCGCGGTGGATGGCGCGTTCGCACGCTGGGAGGACGAGGTGCGCGACGGCAGTGAAATCGTGTTTATTCCGCCGGTATCGGGAGGTTGAGTGTGAGCGAGCAGACAACCGCCATCTTTGCGCTTTCTGACGTGCCGTTACCGATCGACAGCTTGCGTGCCGCGCTGGAGCATCCGCATGCCGGCGCGTTTGCCAGTTTCGAGGGTTGGGTGCGCAACCATAACGAAGGCCGCGGGGTGGCCGGGCTGCGCTACGAAGCCTATGCCGCACTCGCGCAGGCCGAAGGCCAACGGGTGCTCGACGAAGCGATGAGCCGGTTTGCCATCGTCAACGCGCACTGCGTGCACCGCGTGGGCGAGCTGCGCATCGGCGACATGGCGGTGTGGGTGGGCGTCAGTGCGGCGCATCGCGGTGCCGCATTCGATGCCTGCCGTTTCATCATCGACGAGGTCAAGGCGCGCGTGCCGATCTGGAAGCACGAGCATTACCTGGAAGGCGATGCGGGCTGGCTGCATCCGGAAGCGCAGACGCAATGACAGCGTTGCTGCCGCTTTGCGAATACGCACACAACCATCGCCACATGGGCAGCCTGTTTTTTGATTAGGGTGGTGTCCCCGCCGGTTGACCTCGGCGCCCGCGTCAATCGATACCGTTGCTGCCTTCCGGCCCTGGCGGGATTTTCGATCTAGCGTCGCGAGGGACCGACGGGGCCACCATAAGACGTGGGCCACTGGCGTGACCCTGGATCCATGCAATCGCGTTGCAGGACCATAAAACTGGCGGAGAGAGGGGGATTCGAACCCCCGAAGCGCGGTTTAGACGCTTACACACTTTCCAGGCGTGCTCCTTCAACCACTCGGACACCTCTCCGTACCTGCCGCGCGACTGGGTCTGCGGCAGGAGCGGGATTCTAGCCGCCGCGGGCGCGGTTAACAAGGCGAACGATCTCTGCGGTCGGGAGCATGCCGCCTTTGCAGGTCTTCAGGTTAAGCAAACACGCTTGCCGGGCGACCTCGGTCAGCGGGGACGGCCGGGTACCACGGCTGAACGATCAATCTGGCGCGCCATGGCACAATATCGGTTCAGAGGAAGCTGGTTGCCCGATGTCTTATCTTGTTCTCGCCCGCAAGTGGCGCCCGAAGCGTTTTGCCGAACTCGTTGGCCAGGAACATGTGGTCCGCGCGCTCAGTAACGCGCTCGACAGTGGGCGCGTGCACCACGCGTTTCTGTTCACTGGCACCCGCGGCGTGGGCAAGACCACCATCGCGCGCATCTTCGCCAAGTCGCTCAATTGCGAGACCGGCACCAGTGCCGATCCGTGTGGCACGTGCCCGGCCTGCCTGGATATCGATGCCGGCCGCTATATCGACCTGCTGGAAATCGACGCCGCCTCCAACACCGGTGTGGACGATGTGCGCGAGGTGATCGAGAACGCGCAGTACATGCCCTCGCGCGGCAAGTTCAAGGTCTATCTGATCGACGAAGTGCACATGCTCTCCAAGGCGGCGTTCAACGCGCTGCTGAAGACGCTGGAAGAGCCGCCGGAGCACGTGAAGTTTCTGCTGGCCACCACCGACCCGCAGAAGTTGCCGGTGACCGTGCTGTCGCGCTGCCTGCAGTTCAATCTCAAGCGGCTGGACGAAGATCAGATCCAGGGCCAGATGACCCGGATCCTGGCCGCCGAGCAGATCGAATCGGATCCGTCGGCGATCGTGCAACTGTCCAAGGCCGCCGATGGCTCGTTGCGCGATGGCTTGTCGCTGCTTGATCAGGCCATCGCCTATGCCGGCGGCGCGCTGCGCGAGGACGTGGTGCGCACCATGCTCGGCACGGTCGACCGCACCCAGGTTGGCGCGATGTTGCAGTCGCTGGCCGATGGCGATGGCGCGCGCCTGCTGCAGGTGGTCGCGGCGTTGGCAGAGTTTTCGCCCGACTGGAGCGGCGTGCTGGAGGCCTTGGCCGAGGCTTTGCACCGTATCCAGGTGCAGCAGTTGGTGCCGTCGGTGGCGTTTGTCGGCGATGGCATCGACCCGACCGCGTATGCCGCGCAGCTGCGGCCGGAAGTGGTGCAGCTGTGGTATCAGATGGCGCTCAACGGGCGTCGCGATCTGTATCTGGCGCCGAGCCCGCGCGCCGGTTTCGAGATGGCGGTGCTGCGCATGCTCGCCTTCCGTCCTGCGGCGGCGGTGCCGGCTGGTGGCGCTGACGACGGACGCGGTGCTGGCGCCGGTAGCGGTGCGCGTTCGGCAGCAGCTGACGGTCAGATTGCTGCACCGGTCGCGGCGGTGCCTGCTGCAGTCGCGAAGCAGGCAGTGGCTAAGCATGCCGAGGTGATTGAAGCGACGCCGGCTGCCGTTGCGGCGGATGTGGCGCGTCCGGCGCCCGCAGCTCCCGCAGTTGCAGTGGTCGCTACAGCGCCTGCACCGGTTGTCGTCCTGACTGCTCCGGCGGCCTCTTCCGATGCTTCGCCGTCAGCCACCCCCGCGCGCAACGACGACACGCCCCCCTGGGCGATGGACGATGCGCCTGTGCGTGCGAAATCTGCGCCCGTCTCCGCGTCGCCCGCTGTGTCCGCGCCGGAAGCCGCAAGGGCAGCCCCGGCAGCAGTTGTCGCGCCACAACCTGTCGCGGTTGCGCCTGAAGCTGCTGTTGCGCCTCCGGTGGCTGCGGTGGCACCGGCGCTCGCCGCGGATGCAGCGCCGGCTGTGGCGACACCCTCCGCGACTGCCGTATCCGCAGCATCGCCAACACCCGATCCGTCGGTCCTGCTCGACGACGGCCAGATTGCCGACGCCGAGCAATGGCTGGAGCTGGTCACCCGCAGCGGCTTGAACGGCCCCTCGCGCCAGCTCGCGGCCAATGCTGCCTTCGTCAGTCATCGCGATGGCGTGCTGCGTCTGGCGCTGGCGCCGGGCTTTGAATATCTGAACTCCGAACGCTCTATCGCCAACCTTGCGCAAGCGCTCGCGCCCGAGTTGGGAAACACCCCGCGCATCGTCATCGAAACCGGCAGTGCCGATGTCGAGACCCTGCACGAGCGGGCCAATCGCCAAAAAGGCGAGCGCCAGAGCGCGGCCGAAACCGCCTTCATGAACGACCCGAATGTGCAGCAGCTGATTCAGCAGCAGGGCGCGCGGGTGGTTCCCGATTCCATCCGCCCTTACGACGAGTAACGACACATGCGTGGGAACATTGCCCAATTGATGCAGCAGGCGCAGAAGATGCAGGAAAACCTGCAGCGCGCCCAGGAAGAACTGGCCAAGCTGGAAGTCACCGGCACCGCTGGCGGCGGCATGGTCAGCGTGACGCTGACCGGCGCTAAGGAGTGCCGCAAGGTCCGTATCGACCCCAGCATCCTCTCCGACCAGGAGATGGCCGAGGATCTGATCGCCGCCGCCTTCAACGATGCCTCCAACAAGATCGACGCCGAATCCAAGGACCGGATGGGCTCGGCAACCGCCGGCATGCAGTTGCCGCCGGGCATGAAGTTGCCGTTCTAAGGATCAGGGATTGGGCATTCGGGATTGGAGATTGGCAAAAGCGAGATTGCTTTTGCCTTTGCGCATCCCGACTCTCCACTCCCGAATCCCGGCCATCCAATGTCCTCATCCCTTCTCGAACAACTGATCGAGGCCTTCCGGGTGTTGCCGGGTGTGGGCCAGAAATCGGCGCAGCGCATGGCCTACCACGTGCTCGAACGCGAGCGCGAGGGTGGGCGTCGCCTGGCCACGACGTTGGCCAATGCGGTGGAGAAGGTCGGTCATTGCCTGCAGTGCCGCGACTTCACCGAGTCGGAGATCTGCGCGATCTGTGCCAGCGCCAGTCGCGACCGACAACAGCTATGTGTAGTCGAATCGCCGGCCGACCGCCTGGCGATCGAGCACGCCACCGGGTATCGCGGGCTGTACTTCATTCTGCAGGGGCGCTTGTCGCCGCTGGATGGCATCGGCCCGCGCGAGCTGGGGCTGGACCGGCTCGGCGAGCGTCTGGCCGCCGGTGAAGTCACCGAAATGATCATCGCCACCAATGCAACGGTCGAAGGCGAGGCGACCGCACATTACCTGGCGCAACTGGCGCGGCAGCATGCGGTGCGCCCGAGCCGACTCGCGCAAGGCATGCCGCTGGGCGGCGAGTTGGAATACGTGGATCGCGGCACCTTGTCGCACGCGTTCGGCACCCGCAGCGAGGTGCTTTGAGAGCGGGGATTGGGGAGTCGGGATTGGGGGTTCGTAAAAGCAGAACATCACAAGTGCGCGGTAAGCTCTTGCCAATCTCAAATGACCAATCCCTAATCTCCTCCCATGACCGACACCATCTTCGGCAAGATCATTCGTCGCGAAATCCCGGCCAACATCGTCTACGAAGACGACGAGGTGCTGGGCTTTCAGGACATCGCACCGCAAGCGCCGGTGCATGTGCTTTTCATTCCCAAGCAGCACGCCATTCCCACGTTGGACGATGTGCCGCCAGAGCAGGCGCTGCTGGTCGGCAAGCTCGCACTTGCTGCGGCGTCGTACGCGCGCGAACAGGGACTGGCGCAGGATGGGTATCGCATCGTGATGAACTGCCGCGAGCATGCAGGTCAGACGGTGTTCCATATCCATCTGCATCTGCTGGCCGGCGCGCCGTTGGGGCATTTCGGTACGCCCTGACGCATTTGTCGATCAAGCGTCGCCTGAGCGCATAACGCGTCTGATGCGAGTTCCCCAAATCGCAGAAACAAAAACGCCGCTCCCTGCGAGCGGCGTTCTTGTGTGACAACTATTCTAGCTGTCGATTACCACCAACCGCGGCCACCCCAGCCCCAGCCGCCGCCCCAGCGCGGGCCCCACGGATCGCCCCAAGGGCCATACGGGTAGGCCGGCACCACGTCGACTTCGCGCAGCACTGGCCACAGGTAGACCACGTCGGCATTCACCTTGGGCAGCTTGTAGTCGTACTCGCCGATCTTGGTGGTTTCATAGCCTTCGATCTTGCCGATGAAAGTCACTTCGCGGCCCGGCTCGAACACGGCCGGATCGTAGAAGCCCGAACGGCAGGCCAGGAAGCGGCCATCGCTGGCATCCACCGCGTTGCGGTCCGGGCGCCCGCTGGCATTGAGCGGGCGCGAGATCAGCTCGAAGCAGGTCTGGCCCTGGCTTGGTGTGGTCTGGATGATCTTGCCGCCCCAACGCACGGACGTACCGACCTGGGCGCTCGCAGTGGAATCGCTCGGGCTGACCGTAGGAAACTGGCCCTGCAGCGGCTTGGGCGCAGTCGCGCAGGCTGCGAGCCCGAGCACAGCGACAATGGGAAGAAGAAAGCGGGTACTCATGAGGAAGCTCCGGTTCGCGGGCGATGCTGCAGCAGATCTTTAAGGAGTGAGGCGCTGTCCGAATCAGCGCCAGCGTATCGCGCGGCAGCGAAACGTTGGCTGAGTGGCAACAATGCCGTATTCGGGTGTGAACGGGCGACACGTTGCGCCCAGGCGATGGCCGGTTCGTAGGGTTCGCGTGCCAGGCCAAGCTTGGTATAGCGGCGGCCGAGCCGATGCCAGGCACGCAGCAGCGGATCGCGCTCACGCTCGCCGCGCGCCAGCAACCAGCCCATCCAGGCCAGTGCGCTGACGGCGAAGATGCCGAAGATGGCGGCCAGCTGCGTGGTGTCGAGGCGATCGATGCCGAACGGCTGCAACAGGCGTTGCTGGCGGTCGGCATCGAAGGACAGCACCAGGTCGTTCCAGCCGCGTCGCAGCAGATCGCTGACCTGGGCAAGGCTTTCCCAGGCGCCGAGCTGGGCGAAGTTGTTGCCTGCACCGGTCTGTACGCGGTCTTCGAGCGTGTCGTAGATGCGTTCCGGCGCCACTGCGGCGGTGGGGTCCACGCGCACCCAGCCGCGCCCGGCCAGCCAGACTTCGGTCCAGGCATGCGCATCCATGCGCCGCACCACCCAGTAATTGCCGAAGCCGTTGTAGGTGCCGCCGGCATACCCGGTGACCACCCGCGCCGGAATGCCGGCCGCGCGCATCAGCACCACGAACGAAGAGCTGAAGTGCTCGCAGAAACCGGCTTTCTGCTGGAACAGGAATTCGTCGACGCTGTTGCGCCCGAGTAGCGGCGTATCCAGCGTGTAGGCGAACTCGCGGGTGATCCACTGCAGTGCGCGCTGCACCACCGCATCGTCGTTGTTGCCGGCTTCGGCGCGCCATTGCCTTGCAAGCGTGAGCGTGCGTGGATTGAAACCGGGCGGCAGGGCGAGCGCACGCTTGCGCAGTTGGTCGGGCAGATCGGCGTCGAAACGTGCCGGTGGTGCCGATTGCAGTTCCCAGCGGGTCAGCGCACTCAGGGGCCGCTGCGCGAACAGTTCGTAGTCGGGCGACAGCTCGGCATTGGCCACCGCTTGCGTGGGCAGGTCCAACGACACCAGTTGGCGACGGTCGGTGGGCTCATAGTCCAGGCGGTAGCGGTAGGTCTGCGGCCCGGCAGTGACCGAGGCGGGTTGGCCGCGACCGGTCCAGCGCGCGCGCTGCCAGGTGCGGCCGTCGAAGTCCCACATCACCGGCCCACGCCAGTAGCGTTGCTCTGGCGGCGGTGCCTTGCCGGTGAACTGCACGCGCAAGGCCGGGCTGTCGTCGGCCATCAGGTCGATCCATTCGCCCGGCGACATGTTGTCCGACAGGCCGGGACGCGACAGCGCGCGCTCGGGCACGCCCCACAGCGGCGAACTCAGCCTTGGCAGCAACCAGAACGTGGCCAGCGCCAACGGCACGCCGATGGCGACCAGCTTGCCGATGCTGCGCAGTTGCAGGCGCAGGGCTGGCGTGCCGGTGCGGTGCTCCTCGTCGGCCAGCCGCTGCATGCTGAGTAGCGCGCTGACCACCGCGAGCAGCGCCAGGCCCATCGTCGCCGGCCCCTGGTCGAGCAGAAAGGCCGCGAATGGGGCGAACAACGCAAAGCCGAGCAGGCTGCGCGCATCGCGCAAGGTGCGCAGTTCGGAAGCCTTGATCGCCAGCATCGCGGCCAACACCGCGCAGCCGGTGTCGCGCCCGAAGCGCATGCCGATCTGCCAATACACCGCTGCCAGCATCGCGACCACCAGCAATAGCCGCACCGGTGCCATCAAGGTGCCGCGCCAGCTCAGTACGACGACCAGCACGGCAGCGATGGCGATGGTGCCGGCGAGTAACCCCGGCAGCTGCAACAGCAACGGCGCCAGCGCCAGCCAACTGGTGGCCAGCACCCAGCCGCGGCTGGCCTGGGTGATCGGGAGGGACGGCTCAGTCATGAGGAAGCAGGGCCAGGGCGCGCAGGCACAGATGATGATGCGAGGGCCCTTGTGCAGGACCCAGCGGCGGCTGGCCCGGCAGCAGCAACCGGTAGCGTCGCCCGTCGCGCTCGGCCAGGTTGATCCAGCGGGCAAGCCGCGCAATGCGGCGTTCGTACGGCAGTGCGTTGAGCGTGCGCCAGTCCAGCGTGACTTCGATGCCGAGGGGCTGCTCGTATTCGCGCACCAGCAGGCTGTCGCGGCGCGCGGAGTGCTTCCAGGAGATCGTGCGTGGCGCATCGCCGGCGCGATATGGGCGCAGCTGGTGCAACTCCTCGCCTTGCGCGTGGAGGCGGGTCTGGTTGGGCGAACCGGCGCCTTCGGGCAATGACGGCCCCTGTTCTTCGGGCTTGGGATAGGCCAGTAACGGCGTTTCCGGCCAGGCCCACGACCAGGCGCGCACCAGCCCCAGCGGCTGGGTGCTGGACAGGCGGATGCGTTCGATGTCCTGCCAGCCGCGGCGCTCGGTGGGCACCAGCAGGTCGACGTCGGCCATGTCGTGCTCGATCAACGAGCAGAAACCGCTGCTTTCCAGATGGTCCAGACGCAATCCGCGACGCACGCGGGTGTCGCGACGCGCCAGTGATACGCGCATGCGCAATGGCTCGCCTGCGATCACCGGCTCGGCCGACACCGCCTCGATGCGCAGCGCCGATAACTGCAGGTGCGCCATGATGCTGCTGGCAATCCCGGCGGTCGCCAGCAACAGGGCCAGCAGCAGGGCGGGATTGTTGTTGTAGTTCAACGCACCCAGCAGCATTGCCAGCAGCAAGGCGGTGACGAACAGCCCGAAACGTGTGGGCAGCACGTAGATGCGCCGCCGATCCAGCACGATCGGCAAGGCCTCCGCGCCCCGCGGACGCGCCAGCAGGCTGAGGCGGCGGCCGATGCCGCGCAAGTGCGCACGCACGTTGGTCAGTCCACCGGCACGCTGTGCAGCAGCGCCTTGGCCAGTGCCGGCCCGTACGACGATTCAGCCTCCGGCACCAGCCGATGCCCGGCCACGGCCACGAACAGCGCCTGCACATCTTCCGGCAGCACGTGCTCGCGCCCTAGCAGCAGCGCGTAGGCCTTGGCCGCGCGCAGCAGCGCGATCCCGGCACGCGGCGACAGGCCAACGCGCACCCCGGCGTGCTGGCGGCTGCGTAGCAGCAACGCCTGCACATAGCCGATCAGCGCATCGCTGGTATGGATCTGGCTGACCACCGCGCGCAGCGCGACCACGTCGCTATCGCTGAGTTGCGGCACCGCCTGGGCGATCAATTCACGCCGGTCCACGCCCGACAGCAGCGCGCGCTCGGCATCGGCGCTGGGATAGCCCAGGCTGAGCCGCAGCAGGAAACGGTCCAGTTGCGAATCCGGCAGCGGGAAGGTGCCGGACAGATCGACCGGGTTCTGCGTGGCGATCACGAAGAAGGGTTCGGGCAACGCATGCGTGACGCCATCGAGGGTGACCTGCTGTTCGGCCATGGCCTCCAGCAGCGAGCTTTGCGTGCGTGGCGGCGCGCGATTGATTTCGTCGGCCAGCAGCACGTTGGTGAACACCGGGCCGGGATGGAACTGGAACTGGCGCGAGGCGGCGTCGTACACCGACACGCCCAGCACGTCTGCCGGCAGCAGGTCGGAGGTGAACTGCACGCGCTGGAAGCCCAGCCCCAGGCTGGAGGCCATCGCGTGGGCGAGGGTGGTCTTGCCCAGGCCGGGCAGATCCTCGATCAGCAAATGCCCGCCGGACAGCAGCGCCACGAATGCCAAACGCACTTCCTGCGCCTTGCCCAGCAATAGCGAATTGACCTGGTCTTGTGCGCGCCGCAGCGATTGGCGCAGCGCATCGGTTAGCATTTCCGTGGAACGCAGCGGTGTCGACATCACAATTCCGTAGGTGAAAAGAAGAGTGCACAGGGCAATGCAAGGGGACCAACGCGCACATCGCACTTTCGTGATCCTGTGGACACTGGCGACAGCCGTCAAGCTGTTGATTGCCGCGCGGCTGCCGCTGTTCGTGGACGAGGCGTTCTATTGGCAGGAAGGCCAGCATCTGGCCGCCGCGTATTCGGATCTGCCAGGCATGACGGCCTGGCTGGCGCGGCTGGGTGTGGAAGTCGGCGGACATCATCTGCTGGCCTTGCGTCTGCCGTTTCTGGCCATCGCCGCGCTGCTGCCGTGGCTGATCGCGCATATCGCCACGCGCTGGTTCGGCTCCACGCTGGGCTGGCAGGCCGGCAGCCTGACCCTACTGATGCCGCTGTCGGCCACGCTCGGCATCCTGGCGGTGCCGGATGTGCCGATGGCGCTGGCGGCGGTGCTGTGCATGGATGCCGGCGCGCGGCTGCTGCGCGAGGTCGATGCCACCAGTGCGCTCGAGCTCGCCATCGGTTTGGTGATCGGTGCGCTCAGCCATTACCGCTTTATCGGCGTGATCGGGGTGGGCTGCATCGCGTTGCTGTGCATTCCGCAGGGGCGCGCGGTCATGCGCGACCCACGCATCTGGATGGCGCTGACCGTGGGCGCGATGAGCTGGCTGCCGCTGTTGTTCTGGAATACCGACCATGACGAGGCCGGGCTGCGCTTCCAGTTGGTAGACCGGCATCCATGGCGCTTCCAGATCACCGGGCTGTGGTTCTTGCTGATACAGGCGGTGCTGGTGACCCCGCTGCTGGCCTGGGCGATGGTCAAGGTCGGACTGGCTGGCACGCGTGCCGGCGGCGGCTCGCGGGCGCAATGGCGGTATTTCGGCTTGCTGGGCGGCATTTCGACCGTGGCGATCTTCGTGCTCGGCTTCTTCAGTGACGCCGAGCGGATCAGCTTCCATTGGCCGCTGCCGGGCTATCTGGCCTTGCTGGTTGCGGTGCCGGTCATCCTGATGCGCTGGCCGCATACGCTGCGTCGCGCCGCATGGGTGATCGCCTTGCTCGGCACGTTGGGCGCATACGGCTATTACCTGGCGGTGTCGGTGCCGTCGATTCGTGCGCATGCGGCCGGCGAAAAATACTACCCGCGCAATTTCGCGGGATGGAACCATCTGGCGGGCGCGGTTAAGGTCAAACTTGCGCAGATGCCGCCTGGCACGCGGGTGCTGGCGGAAAACTTCAAGGTCGGCGCCGAATTGGGCTTTCAACTGCACGATGCGCAGATCGAAGTGCTGCGCGCGGACTTGAACGACAAGCACGGACGCAGCGCGCAGTTGCTGCAGTGGGGATTGCTCAGTGACGGCACGCGTGCCGGACCGCGGCTGCTGGTGCTCTCGCCCAGCGATCAGCGCTACCGTGACCTGCTGAAGCGTTACCACGCCATCTGCGACATGGTCGGGCCGTTGCCGCCGCCCACGGTGGTGTCTACCGATCATGGCTATCAACGCTTTCTGTTGTTCGCACTGCCCGCACAACGTCAGCCCGGCCCGTGCATCGCTCCGGCGATGGCCTGGATCGATACGCCGCTGCCCGATGTAAGCGTATCTGGCCGGGTGCAAGTGCGCGGCTGGGCATTCAAGGATGGCGTCGGTCTGTCGGATGTAGAACTGCTGCTCGACGGCCGCCCGGCCGCGCAGGCCGACTACGGCACGCCGCTGGATGTGCGCCCATACTGGAAGATCTCCACCGACCCGCAACACCCCAACGTCGGCTTCACCGCCACGCTCGACACCCACGCGGTGCCGCCCGGCACGCATTGGCTGGGGCTGCGCCTGCACGGCCACGATGGCAGCGTTGAGGATTGGTGGGAACAGCCGCTCACTGTCACGAATGATGCTGTGTTGTAACGTTCGAGCGCCGAGTAGAGCAGTCTGTTCGAGTCACAACACTGCTCAAGCGGCCTTCTGCGTGGTCCAACGGCCGGTCATAGTCGACAAGGAAAAAGGAAAAGCAATTGCAGCGCAAATATAAGGATTTACCCGGCGATTCCGGCGACCGCCGTCGGGCAGACAGGGCTTGGAGCAAGCTGCCGGAGGTGCTGCTGGTTGGTGCCAAGTGGTCCTATCTTGCAATCGGTGTGTTGGCGATGGTTACGCTGTCGCCCAAAGTGCTCTATGCCGATCCATGGCGATTCGCGAAAAATCTCCTGGGCCAGCCTTGGCCGCGGAATGTACTTGCGGTGGATAACGGACATCGTGAGGTCCTGCCCAATCTGCTGCGTCTGGCAGAGCTCAGATGGTTCGATGGCAATCAATGGCTGCAGATCTGGGTAGGTATTGCGCTGGCATTGCTGACAGTGTGGACGTTGCTGCGTCTGGTGCGTACCGAGCGTCTGGGTTCTTTGGCGCAGGCTGCCGCTGGGCTGGTTTGTGCGACGAGTATTTTCTGGCTCGGAAACGAGCGGGCATTGGTGCATGCAAACGAGTCGGTGCATGTCTATCTGATCACCGCGTTTCTGGTCGCCGGTTGTTGGTTGCTTGGTCATGGCAGCGGTTGGTGGCGCGCCGTACTGGCGGCACTCTGCGGGTTCGCAGCGACCTTCTGTTTTGGTGCGGGCATAGCCACGTTCGTTGCTTTGCTGGTGATGTTGTTGCTGCGTAGGGCGTCATGGGCCCAATGGTGCATTGTGCTATCGGGCTTTTCTGTATCTCTACTGCTGGTCCTGAGCTTTGGTGATGCGCACACACAGGGCGCGCGCATCATCGCGCCACTTTCGCAGTTGGATATTGTGCTGCGTTGGCTATCTGCGCCGTTTATTTATGCCTGCCTTCCACTGGTTGACGTAAACGTTGCAGCAAAATTGCCAGTGGAATCCTTGAGGGCAGTTGCAGTTGCAATTTCCAATGCATACACGGCGTTATTCGGCCCGGTCATGATCTCGGCTTGGCCGCACAGATTGATAGGGGGATTGGGTGTGGGTGGATTGATGGGCATTACCTACTCACTCTGGCGTCGGCGGGCGGAATCGGTTGCAGAGCTGACAGCGATCTCGATTGCCTGGTTTGCGCTCGCCATCGGAGCGGCAATCGCTTTGGCGCGCGCCATCTATTTCCAGTCTTTTCCCGAGCAATTGCTTGCTGCGCGCTATTTGCCTTGGTCGGTCCTGTTCTGGAGCGGTCTGTTGTTGTGGTCGTTCGTTCGGTATGGACATTTTCACCCGCGCCGTGTCGCTGTGGCGGGCCTGATGCTGGCATGTTGCTTGGTGCCAAGCACGCTATGGATGGCGCTCCTTGCGCAGCGCATGCAGACCGCGGCTAACATGACGGCAACCGCGGCAGCGGCAGGAGTGATTGATGCGGATGCCGTCTACGGAGAGACTGTTCTCACGGAAGTTGCCGATGCACTGCCTTTACTGAGGGCAGAAGGTACGTCCATCTTTGCATGGCCGGAAACACGTTATCTGGATGGCACGCAGGTCGCTGCCGATCCAGTTGCGATCGCAGATGTTGCTGCAACGCCGGTCCGTAATCTTCTGAATGATGCGTCAGCGATTCGATTTGATTTCAAGGCAGAGACGTCGGCGTCGCGTCTGGTCCTGATGTGCGACAAAACCCCTCTGGGAGTGGCGACGCGCGTGGGACGCGGGCCGCAGTGGGTTGGTTGGTCGGCACGAACTGCTGCTCCATCCTGTCTTCGGGCTCTCCAGGTGAGAGGTAGTGCATGGTTTTAGGTTTGCCTTCGCGCCTGGCATGTCTCGCGGTTGAGTTAGTTTTCAGCACTCACTGCATGGCAGAGGAGGTCTTGTCGCCTCCCTGGCGATCGTTGCCGGTCACTCAAGGCAGGTCGAACCCCGCCAGCCGCAACAACCGCGCCAGTGCGATCAGCGGCAGGCCGACCAGTGCGGTGGGGTCTTCCGAACGGATGGCGTCGAACAGGCTGATGCCCAGGCCTTCGCACTTGAAGCTGCCGGCGCAATCCAGCGCTGGCTCGGCGGCCAGGTAGCGCTCGATCTCGGCGGGCGTCAGCGGACGCAGCTGTACTTCGGTGAGATCCCGCGCATACAAGCTGCGCTCCGGGCCGACCAGGCTCACGGCGGTGTGGAAGCGCACCACGCGGGCGGACATTGCAGTCAGCTGCGCGCGCGCCTGGTCCAGCGTTCCCGGCTTGCCCAGGGCCTGGCCGTCCAGGTCGGCCACCTGATCCGAGCCGATCACCCAGGCATCCGGGACGTGCGCCGCTACCGCTGCCGCTTTCTCGGCGGCAAGACGGCTGGCCAGAGCGCCGGGGGATTCTCCGGGTTGCGCCTGCTCGTCCACCTCCGGCCGGGCGGTGCTGAAATCCAATTGCAGGCGGCCGAGCAGCTCACGCCGGTAGACGGAAGTTGAGGCAAGGATCAGGCGTGGCATCATGGCGTGCTGTGAGTGGACGGGCAGGGGAGTCTGCCAGCCGCCGCGCCGCGCGGCATGTGTGAATGGGCGCATTTGACACGGAACCTGCGGGTCTTTAACATTCTGCGGCTTATGTCCGCGAACGTACCCGAAATGCTGGATGCTTGGCGGATGGTCGCAGCGCGCAGGCGCTTCGATGGCCGCATCCCGCTCTCTGCGATGACCCGTCTGCAAGGAAGCCTTGTCGATACCGAGGGCGAATGTGTCTATTCGCTTGAATTCGACCAGGACAATCTGTTGAAGGTTGCTTATGTCGAACTCAGTATCGATGTCGAGCTGCCGCTGGCGTGCCAGCGCACCCTGCAACGGTTTCTGTATCCGGTGCAAATCAGACAGCGTCTTGGTTTGATCCGTGACGAGGCCGACGAAGCTGCATTGCCGGCCGAATACGAAGCGCTGCTGGTGCCTGAAGATGGCATGCTGCGGGCGGTGGATCTGGTCGAGGACGAGCTGGTGTTGTCGGTACCGGTGGTGCCAATGGCGCCGGGAAGCGAAGCCGTCGAGGCCGAGTGGGTTCCGACCCAGGAAGAGCAAGACAAGGCCAGTCCGTTCGCGGCGCTGGCAGCGTTGAAGAAACAGTAACCGCCGCTGTTAAGGGCGGAAAGACAGGTCGACGCGGGCGTAGAGCGTCCTGTTCGACTCGACAGACAAGTTATCGAACTTAAGTTGGAGCAATCCCATGGCTGTGCAGAAATCCCGAGTCACCCCGTCCCGTCGCGGCCAGCGTCGTTCGCACGATGCCCTGACCGCCAAGCAGCTGTCGACCGATCCGACCAGCGGCGAGATCCATCTGCGCCACCACATCACCGCTGACGGTTACTACCGCGGCAAGAAGGTGATCGCGACCAAATCGTCGGCCGTCCAAGAAGATTGATCCGTGGCGCCCGCCGCACTCAGCGGCCGGGCGACCCTCGATTCTTCCGGAGCCGTCGGTCACCGCGGCTCTTGCACTAGGAAACAGCATGAGCAAGCGGATCTATTCCAGAATCGCGGGCACGGGTAGCTATTTGCCCGAAAAGGTGTTGACCAACGACGATATGTCCAAGATCGTCGACACCAGCGATGAATGGATCTTCTCGCGCACTGGTATCCGTGAGCGTCATATCGTTGCCGACGACCAGACCACCAGCGATCTGGCCTATTTCGCCTCGCTGAAGGCGATGGAAGCGGCCGGCGTCAGCGCCGACGAGATCGACCTGATCGTGGTCGGCACCACCACTCCCGACCTGATCTTCCCGTCCACTGCCTGCCTGTTGCAGGCGCGGCTGGGTAATGTCGGTTGCGGTGCATTCGACGTCAACGCGGCCTGTTCGGGTTTCGTCTATGCGCTCAGCGTCGGCGACAAGTTCATCCGCAGTGGCGACGCCAAGACTGTGCTGGTGGTCGGTGCAGAAACGCTTACCCGTATTGTCGACTGGACTGATCGCACCACCTGCGTGCTGTTCGGCGATGGTGCTGGCGCGGTGGTGCTCAAGGCCGACGAAGAAACTGGCATCCTCAGCACCCATCTGCACGCCGATGGCAGCAAGAAAGAGCTGTTGTGGGATCCGGTCGGCGTGTCGGTCGGTTTCGGCGAAGGCAAGAACGGCGGCGGCGTGTTGCTGATGAAGGGCAGCGAGGTCTTCAAGTACGCGGTCAAGGCACTGGACTCGGTGGTCGACGAGACGCTGGCAGCTAATGGCCTGGGCAAGGGCGATTTGGATTGGCTGATCCCGCATCAGGCCAATATGCGCATCATCGAAGCCACCGCCAAGCGCTTGGAGCTGCCGATGGACCAAGTGGTGGTCACCGTGGATCGCCACGGCAATACCTCCTCGGCCTCGGTGCCGTTGGCGCTGGACGAAGCGGTTCGCTCCGGCCGCGTGCAGCGTGGTCAACTGCTGCTGCTGGAAGCGTTCGGTGGTGGATTTACCTGGGGCTCGGCGCTGCTGCGCTACTGAGTCCCTCAGGCATCGCCACGTCCGCAGGCGATGCCTGACAGCGTCAGGGACGGACCCGTTATGGCAGAACCCATCGTCATCGCCGGACAGCGCGTCTGGCTGAAGCAGTACCGTCGCGACAACCGGGCGGTCTCGCTCGGAGCACTCAATTTTGTCGCCCGCCGCTGGGGCCTGGACGCCTTGCGTCCACCGCCGCACCGTGGCGGTGATGCCGCACGCGATTTGGAAGCGCGCCGGCTCGACGAGCTGCAGGCGCAAGCGGTCAATGTGCCGCGTGTGGTCGGTTGCGGGCAGGCGGCCCTAGTGCTCAGCGACAACGGCCGCTCCTTTGCCAGCTGCCTGCGCGAGGCCGATGCGCCCGAACGCGACCGCCTGATTGCGCTGGCGGTGGCCGCCATTGCCGACGCCCATCGCGATGGTGCGTATTTCGGCCAACCGCTTCCGCGCAACATGACCTTCGACGGGCAGGCGGTCGGCTTCATCGATTTCGAAGAGGATCCGCTGGAGGTGATGGACCTGGCGCAGGCCCAGGCGCGCGACTGGCTGGTGTTTGGCTACGGCGTGGCCAAGTACTACCGCGGCCGCCGCGAGGTGCTGCAGCGGTTGATGACGGGCGCCTTCGATGCGGCCGGCCCGGCCGTGGCCGCGCATG
Source organism: Xanthomonas sp. NCPPB 3959 (assembly GCF_056675575.1). Classification (NCBI taxonomy): domain Bacteria; kingdom Pseudomonadati; phylum Pseudomonadota; class Gammaproteobacteria; order Lysobacterales; family Lysobacteraceae; genus Xanthomonas; species Xanthomonas sp. NCPPB 3959. The sequence goes on along the minus strand of NZ_JBWWVR010000003.1, from coordinate 140,098 downwards.
CGCATGTGGTGACCGGACGATTGCAGCGGTTTGCGCAGCTCATCGGTCGCCTGGGGCGCTCTGCCGGGGCACTGGCGCGCGCCATCCAGGCCATCCACGCGGCGACTTCCCTGGCCGTGGTGCTGGTGCTGGTGATGTGCGTGGACTGGCTCGCCGATGGCGAAATGGACCTGCTCAACGCCTTGCTGTAAGTGTGCCGGCGGTCGCGCTGGCCGGGTCTTGCATACGCGGCAGTACAGACGCCAGGGCGATTTCGCACGTATTATCCCGGCTCGATTTTTGTAGGCAGCAACGCGTGACCGAATCCACTCTCGCCTTCGTGTTCCCCGGCCAGGGCTCGCAGTCCTTAGGGATGCTGGCCGAACTGTCCGAGCTGCATCCGCAGATTCGCGAAACCTTCGCCGAAGCCTCCGAAGGCGCTGGCGTCGACCTGTGGGCGCTGTCGCAGGGCGGCCCGGAAGAGATGCTCAACCGCACCGAATACACCCAGCCGGCCTTGCTGGCCGCGGGCGTGGCGGTGTGGCGGTTGTGGAACGCGCAGCGCGGGCAACGCCCCGCGGTGCTGGCTGGCCACAGCCTGGGTGAGTACACCGCATTGGTCGCGGCCGGTGCCTTGTCGCTGCACGACGGTGCGCACCTGGTACGGCTGCGCGGCCAGTTCATGCAGGCCGCCGCGCCGGCCGGTGTCGGCGCGATGGCGGCGGTGCTGGGTGCCGAGGATGCGCTGGTGCTGGAGGTCTGCGCCGAAGCGGCGGGCAGCCAGGTGGTGGTGCCGGCCAACTTCAATTCGCCGGGTCAGATCGTCATCGGTGGCGATGCGGCCGCAGTGGATCGCGCGCTGGCCTTGCTGGCCGAGCGCGGCGTACGCAAGGCGGTCAAGCTGGCGGTGAGCGTGCCTTCGCACACCCCATTGATGCGCGATGCAGCCAACCAGCTTAGCGAGGCGATGGCCGGCCTGAGCTGGCACACCCCGCAAATTCCGGTGGTGCAGAACGTGGATGCACGCGTGCACGACGGCAGCGAGGCGATTCGCAGGGCCCTGGCCGAGCAGCTGTATCTGCCGGTGCAGTGGACCGGCTGCGTGCAGGCGCTGGCTGCGCAGAGCATCACCCGGATCGCCGAATGCGGCCCGGGCAAGGTGCTGAGCGGGCTGATCAAGCGCATCGACAAGAGCCTGGATGCGCGTCCTCTGGCCACGCCTGCCGATTACGCTGGCGCGCTTGAGGCGTGGACGCACTGATCCTCCAATGCATATGCCGGTGTCATGCCGGCCTCCCTCGACGTTCGCGCACGGTCGCGACGTCCCCCTTCGAGGAAAAGAATTCATGAGCAAGCCACTGCAGGGTGAGATCGCCCTGGTCACCGGCGCCAGTCGCGGGATCGGCGCGGCCATTGCCGACACGCTGGCCGCCCAGGGCGCCACCGTCATCGGCACTGCCACTTCGGCGTCCGGCGCTGCGGCGATCGGCGCGCGTCTGGCTGCCCACGGCGGTTACGGGCGCGAACTCAATGTCACCGACGCAACTGCGGTCGATGGCCTGATCGATGCGATCGGCAAGGAGTTCGGGGCGATCTCGATTCTGGTCAACAATGCCGGGATCACCCGCGATAACCTGTTGATGCGGATGAAGGAAGACGACTGGCAGGCGATCATCGATACCAATCTGACCAGCGTGTTCCGCACCTCCAAGGCAGTGATGCGCGGCATGATGAAGGCGCGCAAGGGCCGCATCGTCAACATCGCCTCGGTGGTGGGTGTGACCGGCAATCCCGGGCAGACCAACTATGCCGCCGCCAAGGCCGGCATCATCGCGTTCTCCAAGTCGCTGGCCAAGGAAATCGGCTCGCGCGGGGTCACCGTGAATGTGGTGGCGCCCGGCTTCATCGATACCGACATGACCAAGGCGCTGCCGGACGAGGCCAAGACCGCCTTGCTGCAGCAGATCGCGCTTGGCCACTTGGGACAGCCGGAGGACATCGCCAATGCGGTGGCATTCCTGGCCGGCCCGAGTGCCCGTTACATCACCGGTGAGACCCTGCACGTCAACGGCGGCATGTACATGCCGTGAGCGTGCGGCGCCGGGAGGCGCTAAGTGGCTGATCGGGCGGGAGTTGTGATGCAATGCAACGCTCGGTCGCTTCCACTACACTATCCAACGCGGCCATCGCAGCGGCGATGGCGTTTTTTTCGTACCACCACTACTCCATCCGGAGCGATATCCCAAATGAGCACCATCGAAGAACGCGTCAAGAAAATCGTCGTCGAACAACTCGGCGTCAAGGAAGAGGAAGTCACCACCAGCGCATCGTTCGTCGATGACCTGGGTGCCGACTCGCTGGACACCGTCGAGCTGGTGATGGCGCTGGAAGAAGAGTTCGAGTGCGAGATCCCGGACGAAGAGGCTGAAAAGATCACCTCGGTCCAGCAGGCGATCGACTACGTGAAGGCTCACGTCAAGAGCTGATGCGTTGTTCCTGACGGCGGCGGCGTGCGTCATGCCGCTGCTGCGTCAGACATTCCATGGGGCCGCTGATGCGGCCCTGTGTTTTTCAGCGTTAATCGCAAACCGCAAGCACCGTCTGTTGCGTGGTGAGGAGATCTGCAATGAGTCGTCGTGTTGTCGTTACCGGCATGGGCATGGTGTCGCCGCTGGGCAATGATCTGGCCACCAGCTGGGATGGAATCATCCACGGGCGCTCAGGCATTGGCCCGATCACGCAGATCGATGCCTCGCAGTTCACCACCAAGATCGCCGGCGAAATCAAGAATTTCGACCCCACGCTTTTTGTGTCCGCCAAGGACGTCAAGAAGATGGATTCGTTCATCCACTACGGCGTCGGCGCTTCGTTCATGGCGTTGGACGATTCCGGGCTGGAGATCGACGAAAGCAATGCCGAACGTGTTGGCGCCATTCTCGGCTCCGGCATCGGCGGGCTGCTCGGTATCGAAGAGCAGACCATCAAATTCCATGAGGGCGGCGCGCGCAAGATTTCGCCGTTCTATGTGCCCAGCACCATCATCAACATGCTGCCGGGCCAGGTGAGCCTGATCAAAGGCCTGAAGGGCCCGACGTTCTCGGCTGTTTCCGCCTGCGCCACCTCCAACCATTCGATCGGCACCGCGATGCGGATGATCCAGTACGGCGATGCCGATGTAATGCTGGCCGGCGGCGCCGAGCGCGGGTCCTCGCCGAGCTCGGTGGGCGGTTTCTGCGCAATGAAGGCGATGTCCACCCGCAACGACGACCCGACCGCCGCCTCGCGCCCCTGGGACAAGCAGCGCGATGGCTTCGTGCTGGGCGATGGCGCCGGCGTGCTGGTGCTGGAAGAGTACGAACACGCCAAGGCGCGTGGTGCGCGCATCTATGCCGAGCTGGTCGGCTTCGGCGCCAGCTCCGATGCGTTCCATATGACCGCCCCCAGCGAAGATGGCGAAGGCGCGGCGCGTAGCATGGTTGCGGCGATGCGCGATGCCAAACTCAATCCCGAGCAGATCGGCTACCTCAACGCGCACGGCACCTCCACGCCGCTGGGCGATCTGGCCGAGACGCTGGCGATGAAGCGCGCATTGGGCGACCACGCCTACAAGACCATGGTCAGTTCGACCAAGTCGATGACCGGTCATCTGCTGGGCGCGGCCGGCGGCGTGGAAGCGATCTTCTCGGTGATGGCGCTGCACACCGGCATCATCCCGCCGACGATCAACCTGGAAGAGCCCAGCGAAGGCTGCGACCTGGATTACGTGCCGAACGTGGCGCGCGAAGTGCAGGTGGACGCAGTGATGTCCAACGGCTTCGGCTTCGGCGGCACCAACGGTACGCTGGTGTTCAAGCGCCTCTGAGTTGGCGCGCCGTTCTTTTTACGGAGAACGGCGCGCAAGCTAGTTTTAGCCGCCGCGCGCGATGCGTCCGCGCGGCCTGATTTCTGATTCACAGCCCGATTCCATCGTCGCTCGCCCTCTGTAGTTGCAGCAGGGCGGCGCGCTCTAGCACCCTACGCCAAACCAGGCCGATGACGCTCACCAGATCCCTGCATGCGGACATCGACCTGCTGGCGCTGTATCGGCTGGCGCCGCAGCGCTATCCGGCCTTGCTCGAATCCACCGCCTTCGGTACCGAGCACGGTCGCTGGGATGTCTTGCTGCTTGCAGAAGGCGCAAGCCTGCGGCTCGACGCCGATGGGCACGCGCGCGATGGCGACGGACGCGTGCTGGAAGGCGGCTTTCTGGCTGCGCTGGATGCGGTGTGGCGGGCCGAGCGCGTGCCGCACGATGCGACAAGCCCGTGGCCGTTTCGCGGCGGCTGGGCGGTGTTGCTGGATTACGAACTGGCCTCGCAGGTCGAGCCGATTTTGCAGTTGCCTACCCGCGCCGACGGCTTGCCGAGCGCGCTTGCCTTGCGTGCGCCTGCAGCGGTGTTGCGCGATCGAGTAAATGGCCTGTGCGTCGCACTGGCCGAGCCGGGCCGCGAGGATCTGCTGACGCGCATCGTTGAGGACATCGCCGCCTGCGCCGTGCTGCCACCGTTGCCGGACTGGGTCGCTCCGGTGGCTGTCGAAGAAGACGCGCCCGAACGCTTCACCGATGCAGTGGAGCGCGTGCTCGCCTATCTGTGCGCTGGCGACGTGTTCCAGGCCAATATCTCGCGCGCCTGGCATGCGGCCTTCGCTGCTGCGGTCGATCCGGCAGCGCTGCATGCGCGTCTGCGCGCGGCCAATCCGGCACCGTTTGCCGGCCTATTTGTGGCGGCAGGACGCGCGGTGGTGAGTTCCTCGCCGGAGCGACTGGTGTCGGTGCAGGGCGATGTGGTGCAGACGCGCCCGATCGCCGGCACCCGCGCGCGCTTTGCCGGCGACGACGATGCCGCGCGCATCCGCGAGCTGGTCGGCCACCCGAAGGAACGCGCCGAGCACGTGATGCTGATCGACCTGGAGCGCAACGACCTGGGGCGCATCTGTGCGCCGGGGACGGTGGAGGTGGACGAGCTGATGGGCGTGGAAAGCTACGCGCATGTGCACCACATCGTCAGCAATGTGCGCGGCCGTCTGCGCGCCGAGGTCACGCCCGGCGAGGTGATCGCAGCGGTGTTTCCCGGCGGCACGATTACCGGCTGCCCGAAGGTGCGCTGCATGCAGATCATCGCCGAGCTCGAATGCACCGCGCGCGGGGCCTACACCGGTGCGTTCGGCTGGCTCAATCGCGACGGCGACATGGATCTGAATATCCTGATCCGCACCGCCGAAGTGGCCGGGAACCAGGTGCATTTCCGCACCGGGGCCGGGATCGTGGTGGACTCGGATCCGCAGCGCGAGCTGGACGAAACCCGCGCCAAGGCGCGCGGCTTGCTGCGTGCATTCGACCAGATATGAGCGCTTCAACGGGACATCACCGGCGCGCGGTATCCTGCGCGGCGCTGGGGCAATGACGAGGTACGTGTGGCGGTGACTGGCAAACGTGGATGTCTGGCCGTGCTGGGCACGGCACTGTTGCTCGCGGCGCTGCTGGCGATTGTGGCTGTGGTGGCGTGGCGGCATTACCTACACTTCGCCGATACACCGGTGAGCGCGAGCGCGCCCAGTGTGGTGATTGCGCCCGGCGATTCGCTCAAGGTGACGTTGCGCAAGTTGCGCGATGCCGGCGTGGCGCAGGGTACGGATCTGGAATGGCAGCTGCTCGCGCGCCAGGTCGATGCGGCCGGCAAGCTCAAGGTGGGCGAATACGCGCTGGCGCCGGCTCTCTCGCCGCGTGAGCTGCTCGAGCGCATGCGCCAGGGCCGGGTGATCCAGTACCGCTTCACGATCGTGGAGGGCTGGAATTTCCGCCAATTGCGCGCGGCGCTGGCGACCGCCACGCCGTTGCAGCAATCCATCGGCGCGCTGGACGATGCGGCTGTGATGGCGCGGTTGGGCTTTGCCAATCAGCATCCGGAAGGACGCTTCCTGCCGGAAACCTATCTCTACCAGCGCAGCGACAGCGATCTGGACGTGCTCAAGCGCGCGCACGTGGCCATGGACAAGGCGTTGGCGCAGGCCTGGGAGCAGCGCGCCCCCAACTTGCCGCTGACTTCGCCGGAGCAGGCGCTGATCCTGGCCTCCATCATCGAAAAGGAGACCGCGCTGGGCAGCGAGCGACCGCTGATTGCCGGGGTGTTCCTGCGCCGCCTGCAGCTGGGCATGAAGCTGCAGACCGATCCGACCGTGATCTACGGCATCGGCAGCAGCTACGACGGCAATATCCGCCGTCGCGATCTGACCACCGACACGCCATACAACACCTACACCCGCACCGGCCTGACCCCGACCCCGATCGCCATGCCGGGCCGTGAGGCCTTGCTGGCGGCGGTGCGTCCGGCGCCTGGCGAGGCGCTGTACTTCGTGGCGGTTGGCGATGGCACCGGCGCACACGCGTTCTCGGCCACGCTGGCCGAGCACAATGCGGCGGTGGCGCGTTACCTGCAGCGCCGCCGTCTGCCGCAACCAGAGTCCACTCCATGACCACTACGTTCTCGCCCTGGCAACAGCGCGCCTACGATCAGACGCTGGCGGCACTGGACGCCGGCCGCCTCGGGCACGGCTTGCTGATCTGCGGGCCGGATGGTCTGGGCAAGCGCGCGGTGGCGCTGGCACTTGCCGAGCACGTGCTGGCCAGCTCGCCGGACCCGGCGCTGGCGCAGCGCAGTCGGCAGCTGATCGCGGCCGGGACCCACCCGGACCTGCAGCTGATCTCGTTCATTCCCAACCGCACCGGCGACAAGCTGCGCACCGAGATCGTGATCGAGCAGGTGCGCGAGATTTCGCAGAAGCTCTCGCTGACCCCGCAGTACGGCATCGCGCAGGTGGTGATCGTCGACCCGGCCGATGCGATCAATCGCGCTGCCTGCAACGCCTTGCTCAAGACACTGGAGGAACCGTCGCCGGGCCGCTACCTGTGGCTGATCAGCGCGCAGCCCGCGCGCTTGCCGGCGACCATCCGCAGCCGCTGCCAGCGTCTGGAATTCAAGCTGCCGCCCGCACACGAGGCGCTGGCCTGGCTGCTGTCGCAGGGCGTTGGCGAGCGGGCTGCACAGGAAGCGCTGGAGGCCGCACGCGGCCATCCGGGGCTTGCTGCGCAGTGGTTGCGCGAAGATGGCCTGGCGGTACGTCGCACGGTGGCGCAGGATCTGGAGCAGATCGCCGCCGGGCGCACCAGCGCAGTCGATGTTGCGCAGCGCTGGACCAACGACGGCCAGGCCGACCAACGTCTGCGCCACGCCGCCGACCTAGCGCTGGCACAGGCATCGGCCGGCTTGACCGATCCATCGCGGTTGCACAAGCTGGCGACCTGGTTCGACGCCGCCAATCGCACACGCGATCTGCTGCGCACCACCGTCCGCGCCGACCTGGCGGTGACGGAATTATTGCTGTCCTGGCGCGAGGGAGAGCGTCCGGCACGTTCTAGGGGAACTCGATGAGTGCAATGAATGCACGCCAAGGCATTTTGTCGCTGGCGCTGAAAGACAAGCCGGCGCTCTACAGCGCCTACATGCCGTTCGTGAAAGGCGGCGGTATCTTCGTGCCTACGCCCAAGCGCTATATGCTCGGCGACGAAGTCTTCCTGCTGCTGACCCTGCCGGACTCCAGCGAGCGCCTGCCGGTCGCCGGCAAGGTCATCTGGACCACGCCTGCCGGCGCGCAGGGCAACCGCGCTGCCGGCATCGGCGTGCAGTTCCCGGACGGCCCGGAAGGCGAGGCGGTGCGCAACAAGATCGAGACGCTGCTGGCGGGGCTGACGACTTCGGATAAGCCTACGCATACGATGTGAAGTGAGTATGCAACGCGCGCGTTTGTCGGTATCGGTCTGCTGGGGAAATGACGGGAAGCGGCGCAACCCTTCGTATCGAGCGCCTGCTGCCGACGCGCAACCGCAGCGTCTCATGCAGCACCGCAACGGCCCTTGTGTCTGCCGCACTGCGCTGTTTCCGGCGCCATGCAGTCGCCTCGAATGAACCTGTTGACGATCGCCACAGCTGCCCTATAATGTGCGGCTCGCGTCATCGGGCGGTTAGCTCAGCGGTAGAGCATTGCCTTCACACGGCAAGGGTCACAAGTTCGAACCTTGTACCGCCCACCATTGAAATCCGGTAGCAGCATGGACTTCAGCGCGAGAAGAAAAGAGCCGGCCAAGTGCCGGCTTTTTGTTGTCCTGGAATAGTCCTGCAAAGCGCGAGGTTACGCACGTGTCAGAGCCGACAACTGGCATAGCTTGGGGATCGGTCGCTGACTGGGTTTCCGGCATGGGATCCCTGACCGCAGCTATCGTGGCTATATGGCTCGCCAAACGCGGGGAAAGGATCAAGCTGCGTGGCTACTGCGGCCTGCGCATCCTCATTGGTGGCGGCCATCAAGAGGATGTGGTGTCCTTTTCTGTCACCAACGTCGGGACGCGAGCCACGGTTATCAGTAACATCTCAATGCATTCTGGGGTATTCAAGAAAAAGCACGCGATCCTCAACTCTTGGAATTTGCCAAATTCTCACCCTTTGCCGTGTCCGCTTGCTGATGGGCAAACTGCCAACTGGCAGGTTCCAAACCGCTCGGGAACCGAGTGGCTTGCCGGCCTCATGCAGGTTGGATCAACGCATAGGCCACTTGTCGCGAGCAAGTGGGACGTGCGGACACTGAGGGTCCTAATTCATACCAACCACGGCACAGCTTTAGTTTTGACGCCTGAGAAAGCATTCCGGGTTGCACTATTGAAGTTGCTTCAGTCGTAGAGCGAAGCAGGCCTTTCGGCAATCCCTGATAACCGAATCTCTACACTTGTACCCATCCCGCTCAGGCACCGCCGTGAGAGATACGTACCGGCTACAAAATCTGCACGCCCCAGTTATTATCTACACTCGAGCGCCGATAGCAGGTGTGCAGATCATTGCTGGTAATTTACCTGGCACGATCTTTACCTGCAGGCACATGACGATCATGACAGTCTCAAGGATCGCCCGTAACGCGCCAACACACTTGCGTCAAAGAAACCCCGAAAGCGCGATTCGTTCTGTGCGCTTATCTCGTGCAATCCAGGTAAATTAGTATGGTAGTGGATTTGAAAGTCGACTGGCGCTGGGCAATAGCTACATCCGGTTGGATTATGTTCGGTGCTGCTCTCGCCCTTGGAGTTCTGTGCATTATCGGTCCCATCCATTTAGGAAAGGATGCACCTGCATGGGTTCAAGCGATTGGCTCTGTTATGGCGATTTTGGTAGCCGTCATTGTCCCTTTTATTCTCTCTTACCAAGAGCGCGGGCGCAGAGATAGAGACCAAGCGCTACGCGCTAAGAGCTTGGCGTTTGTCCTCCTCCCGGCGGTAGTGGCAATGCAGCGAGCTGTTCGCCAAGCTGAGCATCGCTGGGCAAGGATCATTGACGAGGAGGATGACGATTCAGTGCTTGAGGTTCTGGCAGCGCCCGACGCTCTGATAGACCGCCTCGTAATACTTCACGAACTGGGACCCGCGTTGAGCGACGTACATGACGTTTTGGATGCGATAGATCAGTTGCGACGTACGATTCCCTATGCGTACAACTATCTCGTCAATGGTGGTGTGAGTGTGATTAATCACTACACAGGCGAGACGGAAGACATGGAGGAGCCTGATAGCGTCGAAGATGCTTTTAATCGGGCCAGCACCACGTCCTCTGCTGCAGTTGAAACACTAAGATCGGCAATTCGTTCGAGCATATGAATTAGCAAGAATCACACTACCATGCGTCAATGTTTACACGAGGGTCCTATGCGTAGTGGTAGCGCGCCTGAGCAATCAGCAGGATGCCATCCTCGGCCTTGTAGACGATCCGGTGTTCGTCGTTGATGCGGCGTGACCAGTAGCCCGCCAGCGCATGGCGCAACGGTTCGGGTTTGCCGATGCCCTGGAAAGGATCGCGCTGAATGGCCTTGATCAACTCGTTGATGCGTTTGAGCATCTTCTTGTCGGTCTGTTGCCAGTAGAGGTAGTCCTCCCAGGCATTGTCCGCAAACTGCAGAATCACTCAGCCAGTTCCCGTTCCTTGCCGCGACCGGCCTCAAGCTGGGCAATGGATTCCAGCAGCCGTTGCGCGCTCTTCGGGCTGCGCAGCAGGTAGGCGGTCTCTTCCATGGCCTTGTAGTCTTCCAGCGACAACATGACTACGGCGCGCTCACCGCTGCGCGTGATGATCACCGGCTCATGGTCATTGACGACACGGTCCATGGTGTCGGCCAGAGAGGCACGCGCGGCGCTGTAAGTGATGGTGTCCATGAGATGATCCGGATATGTACAGGAAATTGTACGTATGTGTCCGGGAGAGTCAACTGTCCAGTCTGCTGGCCTCCGGACTGGTCCAACGTCCCTGACCGTCATGCTGTTCCGGTTGTGCCTGCTTCTTGCGGGCCCGCGAATGAATCGCCATCCTGCAACACCCCCGCGTTGAAAAAGGAGTGGCGATGAAGACGCTGCTTGGAAGTGCTCTGGTTGCGATGGTGCTGATGGCCGGCTGTGCCCGCGATGTGGGCGAGCAGTACGTGGGCAAGTGGGTCAACGTGAAGTCGCAGAAGAACGTGCTGAGCATCGAGCACAATGGCGAGAGCTTCATCATTCGCGATACCACGCCGGAGTTGTTGGGCAGCGGCGTCAAGACAAAGAATCATCCGGCGATCTTGAACAAGGGTGTGCTGCAGGTGTCCAGCGCGGATGGCACCGTCAATTACGCGATCGATCAGGCGACCGGCCATTTGAGCACCGGCGATAGCGAGTACACGCGGGTCAAGTGATCGCTACGCGCTCGTTCAATGGGCGTGCGCTGGAGTGAGCGGCGGGATCGCATCACCAACGTAGCAGCGATCATGTCGTGTGGATTGCGTCGCTGGTTTGTGACTGCTGACCGCGAGTCTTGCGTTCTCAACGACGCGCCGCCAAGCCCTACGCTTGTGTCCTAAGCAGGCGATGCCAGAGCCCGCAGCTGTGTTTTAAGCACACGAAGCCAAGCGTGCGTTTGCATCCTAAGCACGCGATGCCAACGCGTGCGCCTGCATCCAGCGCCACAAGGTGGTGCGCGAGACGCCGAGTGCTTGTGCGGCGAGGGCGCGATTGCCGTTTGCTCGCTCGAGCGCTGTACTGACTGCTGTTGCAGTGAGTTGCATGCGCGAGGTTGCAAGATCGGTGTGTTGGACAGCTTCTATGCTGTCGCCAAGGTGTATGTCGAATAGCTCTGGCGCCCAGCTTTCCAATTGATCCAGGCTCAGGTTGTCGTGTGGCTGTGCTTTCCAATGAATGCATAGGCGTTCGACCAGATTACGTAGTTCGCGCACGTTGCCTGGCCACGCGTGCTGTTGCAGCCGCTGCAATGCCGTCGGTGTCAGTGGCGAAGGGATACTGCCAAGTTGCTGGAAGTAATGCGTTAGCAACAAGGCGATTTCGTTGGGTCGGTTGCGCAGCGGCGGCAGTGCGATGCGCAGCGCTGCCAGCCGATAAAACAGATCGCGGCGGAAGCGTCCTTGTTCGACCAGTGTCTGCAGCGGTTGCAGGCTGGCGGCGACGACGCGCACGTCGACAGCGACCGGCAGCGTGGCGCCGACACGTAGCACTTCCCGTTCTTCCAATACGCGCAATAAGCGTGTCTGCAGCGGCATCGGCAGTTCGCCGATTTCGTCGAGAAACAAGGTGCCGTCTTGCGCGGCTTCGATCAGGCCGGTATGCCCGCCGCGGCGGGCGCCGGTGAATGCACCGTCGCTATAGCCGAACAATTCAGCTTCCAGCAGCGATTCGCTGATGGCGCCGCAGTTGATGGCAACGAAGCGGCCGCGCCGACGGCTGCCGGAATGCAGTTGGCGCGCGACCAGTTCCTTGCCGGTGCCGGTTTCGCCGCTGATCAACACGGTGCCGGCATGTGGTGCGTACAGCTGCACCAACGCGCGCACGTGCGCCATTGCGTTGTCTTCGCCAAGCAAGGCATCGGTGCGGCGAGCGCGACGTGTGCCGGTGCGGCCGGTAGGGCGATCGTTACTGGGCGCGGTGCCCAAGGCGATGGCGTGTTCGAGCGCCAGGCGCACCGAATCTGCCGAATACAACAGCACGCCGGGCAAGCCGGCCTGTTCGGCGAAATCGATCGCCATGCCGGTGCCAACGATGACCTGGATGCCGCTGGCACGCAGGTCGGCGATGCAGTCGCGCGCGTCTTCGGCGGTGACGAAGCGGCGGTGTTCGATGTCGAGATCGAAGCTGTCCTGAAACGCGCGGAACGAGGGCACATCGGTGGCGTGGGTGACTACGCCGATGCGCGGCGCGATACGCCGTGCGCGCGCCAGCGCTTCCATCAGATCGAACCCGGTGGCCTGGATCGGAGCCAGCGGCAGCGCAAGCCGGCTGCGCAGATAGGCGGCGTTGGAGCCGCCGGCGACCAGCACGTCGCAGCGCTCGCGGCGCAGACGCTGGCCAATGACCTCCACTGCTTCGGCAAAGCCGAGATTGATCTGCTCAATGCGCGCGCGCTGGTCGAACTCGGGGATGACATCGGCCAGCAGGCCGGTCAGACGCGAGACGCTGACGGTCCAGATCACAGGTGATGAGACGTCGGAAGGCTCGGGGATGGAGGGCGTGCGCATCATGCAGTCGCGTTTCAATGACGTTCCATGCTGCTCCACACGTTGCGGGTTTGCAACAAATTGAAATGGTCTCGGCAGTCAAATCAAAGGGTTACAGTTGGCATGCCACTTGCGCTCATCACCACATCTCCAACCCAGGAACCGCCATGACGTCTTCGCCCACCGCTTCCGCCGGCACGCGCTTCCGCGCCGCACTGGCTGCCGAATCGCCGCTGCAGGTGATCGGCGCGATCAACGCCAACCATGCGTTGCTGGCCCAGCGCGCCGGCTACCAGGCGATCTATCTGTCTGGCGGCGGTGTGGCGGCCGGCTCGTTGGGGTTGCCGGACCTGGGTATCAACACGCTGGAAGACGTGCTGATCGACGTGCGCCGCATCACCGATGTCTGCGAACTGCCGCTGCTGGTGGATGTGGACACCGGCTTCGGGCCGAGTGCGTTCAACATCGAGCGCACCATCAAATCGCTGATCAAGGCGGGCGCGGCCGGTTGCCATATCGAAGATCAGGTGGGCGCCAAGCGCTGCGGACATCGGCCGGGCAAGGAGATCGTCAGCCAGGGCGAGATGGTGGATCGGGTCAAGGCGGCCGCCGATGCCAAGACCGATGCGGCGTTCTTCCTGATCGCGCGCACCGACGCGATCCAGATGGAAGGCGTGGATGCGGCGATCGAACGCGCCATCGCCTGCGTGGAAGCCGGTGCCGACGGTATCTTTGCCGAAGCCGCATACGACCTGGACACCTACAAACGCTTCGTCGATGCAGTGCGCGTGCCGGTGCTGGCCAATATCACCGAATTCGGCAAGACGCCGCTGTTTACCCGCGACCAACTTGCGCAGGCCGGCGTGGCGATCCAGCTGTTTCCGTTGTCTGCATTCCGTGCGGCCAACAAGGCCGCCGAGGCGGTCTACACCGCGATTCGTCGCGACGGGCATCAACAGGCCGTGCTCGAAAGCATGCAGACACGCGAAGAGCTGTACGAACGCATCGGTTACCACGGTTACGAGCAGCGCCTGGATGCGCTGTTTGCGCGCAAAGGCGCATGATCGCGCTCTGCTGCGCGCACGTTTCGCCACCTCATCCGTGACACCGCAACACGACATAGTTTGGGAGCTCATCGCATGAACGACACCGTCAATCCCGGCTTCAAGCCGAAAAAATCCGTTGCATTGTCCGGTACTACTGCAGGCAACACCGCGTTGTGTACGGTGGGGCGCAGCGGCAACGATCTGCATTACCGCGGGTACGACATTCTGGATCTGGCAACCACCAGCGAGTTCGAGGAAATCGCGTATCTGCTGGTGCACGGCAAGTTGCCCAACAGCGGCGAACTGCGTGGCTACAAGGCCAAATTGCGCTCGCTGCGCGGCGTGCCGGCTGCGGTGAAGGCTGCGCTGGAACAGCTACCGCCGTCGGCGCATCCGATGGATGTGATGCGCACCGGTGTGTCGGTACTGGGCTGTCTGCAGCCGGAGAAGGACGACCACAATCATCCCGGCGCGCGCGATATCGCCGACAAGCTGATGGCCTCGTTGGGCTCGATGTTGCTGTACTGGTATCACTACAGCCACAACGGCAAGCGCATCGAGGTGGAGACCCACGACGATTCCATCGGCGGACATTTTCTGCATCTTTTGCATGGATTTGCGCCCAAGGAGTCCTGGGTGCGTGCGATGCACACCAGCCTGATCCTGTACGCCGAACACGAGTTCAACGCGTCCACGTTCGCGAGCCGTGTGATTGCCGGTACCGGTAGTGATATGTACAGCGCCATCGCCGGCGGCATCGGTGCGTTGCGCGGCCCGAAGCACGGTGGCGCCAACGAAGTGGCCTTCGAAGTGCAGAAGCGTTACGACACGCCGGATGAAGCCGAGGCCGACATCAAGGCGCGCGTGGAGCGCAAGGAGGTGGTGATCGGCTTCGGGCATCCGGTCTACACCGTGTCCGATCCGCGCAACAAGGTGATCAAGGAGGTGGCGTGCGAGCTCTCCGAGGAGCAGGGCAGCCGCAAGATGTACGACATTGCTGAGCGGCTGGAGACGGTGATGTGGGACATCAAGAAGATGTTCCCCAACCTGGATTGGTTCAGTGCGGTGAGCTATCACATGATGGGCGTGCCGACCGCGATGTTCACGCCGTTGTTCGTGCTGGCGCGCACCGCCGGTTGGAGCGCACACATCATCGAGCAACGCGTGGACGGCAAGATCATTCGCCCCTCGGCCAATTACACCGGGCCGGAAGATCAGGTGTTCGTGCCGTTGGATCAGCGCCCCTGAGAACGCGCCAGCCGTTGGAGTGGTCCACCTCGATCGCCGTCGTTCAATGAAGGCGATCGAGCTCTCGCAAGCGCGATGAGAGATGGCAAAACCCCAAAGGCGTCTGAGACTCTAATCCGAATCCCGACTCCCGACTCCCGACTCCCGAATCCCGAATCCCGAATCCCGAATCCCGAAATGCCCCCGCCCGCTTCGATATCGCCAGCCATGAACAGCCAGTACCGCAAGCCCCTGCCGGGCACCTCGTTGGACTACTTCGATGCACGCGCCGCCGTGGACGCGCTGCAACCAGGCGCGTACGCAACGCTGCCATACACCGCGCGCGTGCATGCCGAAAACCTGGTGCGGCGTGCCGAGCCGCAGATGCTGGAGGCGTACTTGCGTCAGTTGATCGAGCGCAAGCGCGACCTGGATTTCCCGTGGTTTCCGGCGCGCGTGGTCTGCCACGACATTCTTGGGCAGACTGCCCTGGTCGACCTGGCTGGCCTGCGCGATGCGATCGCCGAGCAGGGCGGCGACCCGGCGCAGGTCAACCCGGTGGTGCCGGTGCAATTGATCGTCGATCACTCGCTGGCGGTGGAATACGCCGGTTTCGACAAGCAGGCCTTCGCCAAGAATCGCAGCGTGGAAGACCGTCGTAATGCCGACCGCTTCCACTTCATCGAATGGACCAAGCGCGCGTTCGAAAACATGGAAGTGATTCCGCCGGGCAACGGGATCATGCATCAGATCAACCTGGAGAAAATGTCGCCGGTGATCTACACGTTGGATGGCGTGGTGTTTCCGGATACCTGTGTGGGCACCGACAGCCACACCCCGCATGTAGATGCGCTGGGTGTCATCGCGGTGGGAGTGGGCGGATTGGAAGCGGAAAACGTGATGCTGGGGCGCGCATCGTGGATGCGCTTGCCCGACATCATCGGTGTGGAGTTGCTCGGTAGACCAGCGCCCGGCATCACCGCCACCGACATCGTATTGGCGTTGACCGAGTTCCTGCGTCAGCAACGTGTGGTCGGCGCGTATCTGGAGTTCTATGGCGCCGGTGCCAGCGCGTTGACCATTGGCGACCGCGCCACCATTTCCAACATGACGCCGGAGTTCGGTGCCACCGCGGCGATGTTCTATATCGACCAGCAAACGCTGGACTATCTGCGCCTGACCGGTCGCGAAGACGCGCAGATTGCATTGGTGGAAACCTACGCACGCCACACCGGCTTGTGGGCGGATGACTTGGTCACCGCGCAGTACGAGCGCGTGCTGCAGTTCGATCTGGCCAGCGTGGTGCGCAACATGGCCGGCCCGTCCAATCCGCATAAGCGCGTGGCGACCAGCGAGCTGGCCGAGCGCGGCATTGCCGCTACGTGGGAAGACGTGCCGGGCCAGATGCCCGATGGTGCGGTGATCATCGCGGCGATCACCTCGTGCACCAACACCTCCAACCCACGCAACGTCATCGCCGCCGGTTTGCTGGCGCGTAATGCAAATGCACGTGGACTGACCCGTAAACCGTGGGTGAAAAGTTCGCTGGCGCCGGGTTCCAAGGCGGTGCAGTTATATCTGGAAGACGCCGGCTTGTTGAGTGAACTGGAACAACTGGGCTTCGGCATCGTGGCGTTCGCGTGCACCACCTGCAATGGCATGAGCGGCGCGCTGGATCCGGTGATCCAGCAGGAGATCATCGACCGCGATCTGTATGCGACTGCAGTGTTGTCGGGCAACCGCAATTTCGACGGGCGCATCCATCCGTATGCCAAGCAGGCGTTTCTCGCATCGCCGCCGTTGGTGATTGCCTATGCCATCGCCGGCACGGTGCGCTTCGATATCGAAAAAGATGTGCTGGGTATCGATGCCGATGGCGTGGCGGTGACGCTCAAGGATCTGTGGCCCAGCGATGCGGAGATCGATGCGGTGGTGGCGCGCAGCGTCAAGCCGGAGCATTTCCGCAGCGTTTACGACCCGATGTTCAAGCGCAGCGTGGGGCAGGGCATGCAGGTGAGCCCGCTGTACGCCTGGCGGCCGACCAGCACCTACATCCGTCGCCCGCCGTATTGGGAAGGTGCGTTGGCCGGTGCGCGCAGCTTGCATGGCATGCGTCCGTTGGCGGTGTTGGGCGACAACATCACCACCGATCATCTGTCGCCTTCGAATGCGATCCAGGCCGGCAGTGCGGCCGGTGAATACCTGGCACTGATGGGCGTGCCGGAAGAAGATTTCAATTCCTACGCCACCCATCGCGGCGACCACCTCACCGCGCAGCGCGCCACCTTCGCCAACCCCAAACTGATCAACGAAATGGCGGTGGTCGATGGACAGATCACCGCCGGCTCGTTGGCGCGTCTGGAGCCGGAAGGGCAGGTGCTGCGCATGTGGGAGGCGATCGAAACCTACATGACGCGCAAGCAGCCGCTGATCATCATTGCCGGTGCCGATTACGGCCAGGGGTCCTCGCGTGATTGGGCGGCAAAGGGCGTGCGTCTGGCCGGTGTGGAGGTGATCGTGGCCGAAGGCTTCGAGCGGATTCACCGCACCAATCTGATCGGCATGGGTGTGTTGCCGCTGGAGTTTAAGCCCGGCACCGACCGCAAGACGCTGGGCATCGACGGCAGCGAAACCTTCGACGTGATGGGCGAACGCACGCCCGGCGCCACGCTGACGCTGTCGATCCATCGGCGCAACGGCGAGCAGCTACAGGTGCCGGTGACGTGCCGGCTGGATACTGCCGAAGAAGTGTCGATCTACGAGGCGGGCGGCGTGCTGCAGCGGTTTGCGCAGGATTTTTTGGAGAGCCGGGAATCGGGAGCCGGGAATCGAGATGCGTTGAAAGCGACATCGGCATCGCAGGCACACTAGCGTCCATGGCTCCCGGCGTCGTACTGCCGCTCTAATCCCCAATCCCCAATCCCGGCCTTCACCCATGACCCATCTCCCCCAACTCCGCATTCCCGCCACTTATATGCGCGGCGGCACCAGCAAGGGCGTGTTCTTTCGCCTGCAGGATTTGCCTGCCGCCGCGCAGCAGCCTGGTCCTGCGCGCGATGCGTTGTTGTTGCGGGTGATCGGTAGCCCCGATCCGTATGCCAAGCAGATCGATGGCATGGGCGGGGCGACTTCGAGCACCAGCAAGAGCGTGATTGTCTCTGCAAGCACGCGCACCGGGCACGATGTGGACTATCTGTTCGGGCAGGTGTCCATCGACAGTGCGTTCGTGGACTGGAGCGGCAATTGCGGCAATCTGTCGGCGGCGGTGGGGCCGTTTGCGATTGCCAATGGCCTGATCGACCCCGCGCGAGTGCCGCGCGATGGTGTGGCGACGGTGCGGATCTGGCAGGCCAATATCGGCAAGACCATCGTGGCGCATGTGCCGATGACTGATGGTCAGGTGCAGGAAACCGGCGACTTCGAACTGGATGGAGTGACCTTTCCGGCGGCCGAAGTGCAGCTGGAGTTTCTCGACCCGGCCGATGCTGCAGAAGGCGAGGGCGGGGCGATGTTCCCCACCGGCAAGCTGGTCGATCAGTTGGAGATTCCGGGCCTGGGCACGATCGCCGCAACGCTGATCAATGCCGGCATCCCGACCATCTTCGTCAACGCGCGCGATCTGGGCTACACCGGCACCGAGTTGCAGGAGGCGATCAATGGCGACCCGCGTGCGCTGACGATGTTCGAGACCTTGCGTGCGCATGGTGCTGTGCGGATGGGCTTGATTGCGAAAGTGGAAGATGCCGCCACGCGGCAACACACGCCGAAGGTGGCGTTCGTTGCGCCGCCGGCCGATTACACCGCGTCAAGCGGCAAGCCGGTGCACGCGGCCGAACTCGATCTGCTGGTGCGCGCGATGTCGATGGGCAAGTTGCATCACGCGATGATGGGCACTGCGGCGGTGGCCATTGCGACCGCGGCGGCGGTGCCCGGCACGTTGGTCAATCTTGCAGCGGGCGGCGCGACGCGCTCGGCGGTGCGCTTCGGGCATCCGTCTGGCACGTTGCGCGTTGGCGCCGAGGCGCAATTGGTGGATGGCCAGTGGCAGGTGACCAAGGCGCTGATGAGCCGCAGTGCGCGGGTGCTGATGGAAGGTTGGGTGCGGGTACCGGGTGATGTTGTGCAGGCCCAGTGATCGGCGCCAAGCGTCATGGAATGCCGCTGCCACCGCTGGCGATGTCAACGCTTTTCCCATGAGTGGAACAGCAGGCTCAAGCCTCCTTTCTAGGCGACCCATTACCAGGCGCCGGGCCTGAGACCCAGTACGCACCAACGCACAAATTGCACGGCCGCGTTGCATTAATTCGAACACCTTTTCGAATTCCGAAAACTTTTTCGCACGCGCTCTGCCAAATTTGTGTAAATCGTGTTAATTCTGTTGCAACGCGGCATGCAGAATCAGGCCGTTCCGCCACCAGAATTCGGAGTCTTTCCCATGTCCGCCAGCCGGTCGCTCAAGATCAGCGCGCTCGCCGTTGCCGTCGCTTCCCTTCTTCCGTTCCATGCCGCTGCCCAGCAGGCGCCCAGCGACGACGGTGTCGTGCGTCTGGACGCGGTCAAGGTCACGGTCGAACGCCGTTCGGAAGACTCCAAGGATGTGCCGGTGTCGGCCTCGGTGCTGCGTCCGGAATTTCTGGATGCCATCTCAACCAGCGGCTCGGATATCCGCGTGCTCGCCGGCAAGGCGCCCAGCCTCAATATCGAATCGTCCAACGGCCGTGTGTTCCCGCGCGTGTACATCCGCGGCTACGGCAACACCGACTTCAACACCTACGCCTCGCAGCCGGTGTCGCTGATCTATGACGACGTGGTGCAGGAAAACGCGTTTTTGAAGGGCTTCCCGATCTTCGATCTGGAAGGTCTGGAAGTGCTGCGCGGCCCGCAGGGCACGCTGTTCGGCCGCAACACGCCGGCCGGCGTGGTCAAGTTCAACTCGGTCAAGCCGACCATCGGCGCCAATGAAGGCTACGCCAGCCTGTCGTACGGCACCTACGGCACCATGACGCTGGAAAGCGGCCTGAGCATCGCCATGGGCGAGCATTGGGCGGCGCGTCTGTCCACGCTGGGCCAGCGCCGCGACGATTGGGTGGAAAACAGCGACGGCCGCGATCTGGAAGGCTATACCGACTCGGCCGTGCGCCTGCAGCTGCTGTATCAGGCCAGCGACGATTTCAGCGCGCTGTTCAACGCGCATGCGCGTCACCTGGACGGCACCGCGCGCCTGTTCCGCGCCAACATCATCCAGCCCGGCACCAACCAGTTGGTGGACGGCTTCGACGAAGAAAAATCCTTCATCGACGGCGCCAACAATCAGGAACTGCAGACCTACGGCGGCAGCGCCAATCTGACCTGGGATCTGGGCGACATCGCACTGCACTCGATCACCGCCTACGAAGGCATCGGCAAGTACTACAGCCGCGGCGATATCGACGGCGGCTTCGGCGCGGTGTTCGCACCGCCGTCCGGCCCGGGCGTGATTCCGTTCCCGGTGGAAACCGCCGGCGGCATCAAGAGCCTGGACCAGTACAGCCAGGAACTGCGTGCCGAATCGCAGTACGAAGGCCCGCTCAACTGGCAGGCCGGCCTGTACTACTTCCATGACGATGTGGAAGGCGAAAACTACACTTACAACACCTTCAGCGGTGGCGACCTGGCCAGCTATCAGCTGACCCGTCAACGCAACACCTCATGGGCGGCGTTCGGCTCGTTGAACTATGCGGCGACCGATCGCCTGAACCTGCGCGCCGGCATCCGCTACACCTACGACAAGAAGACCTTCGACGTGCTGGCGCTGGACCGCGTCACGCTGGTCGAGCCCTCCAGCGGCGAGACCGACAACTCCAAGGTCACCGGCGATCTGGCGGCGACGTTCTCCATCAACGACGACGTCAACGTGTACGCGCGTGCGGCACGCGGTTTCCGTGGCGCCAGCTTCGGCGTGCCCTCGGGCACCGCGCCGCTGACCGTGGCCGAGCCGGAGACAGTGGATTCGTTCGAGATCGGCATCAAGTCCGACCTGTTCGACAACCGCGCACGTCTGAGCTTCGATATCTACGATTTCCGCGTCAAGAATCAGCAGCTCACCGCAGTGGGCGGCGTCTCCAACGACGTGCGTCTGCTCAATGCCGACAAGACCAAGGCGCGCGGCGCAGAGTTCGACTTCGAAGCGCTGATCACCCAGAACCTGCGCGTCACCGCCGGTGGCGCCTACAACTGGACCCGCATCGACGACCCGAGCCTGTCGGTGGGCGTGTGCCGCACCTGCACCGTGACCGACCCGCTCAATGCGGCCGGCAACGCGCTGATCGACGGTAATGATCTGCCGCAGGCGTCCAAGTGGATGGCCAACGCCACGCTGCGTTACGGCATCCCGATGGGCAACGACGGCGAGCTGTTCTTCTACACCGACTGGTCCTACCGCAGCGAAGTGAACTTCTTCCTGTACGACTCCAAGGAATTCACCGGCCAGCCGCTGGTCGAAGGTGGCGCCAAGATCGGCTACAACTGGGGCGCGGGTGCGTACGAGCTGTCGGTGTTCTGCCGCAACTGCACCAACCAGATCCGTGTGACCGGTGCGATCGACTTCAACAACCTCACCGGCTTTATCAACGATCCGCGCATCGTCGGTGCGCAGTTCCGCGCCAATTTCTGATCGGCGTTGTGGTGTAGCACTCTCGAACCGCCGGCTATGATGCCGGCGGTTTTTTTGTGGCGGCAGGAGGAGATGAATGCAGCGGATATGGCGTAATGCATGGTGGATGGTGGGGCTGTGGTGTGCGTCGGCAGTGGCGTGGGCGCAGACGCCTGCCGCGGGTGCAGCGCAAGCGGTGCCAACGGCTACGTCCACCGAGTTGCTGGTGGTCTCCACCGATATCGGCGACGACATCGACGATGCGTTTGCGTTGGGGTTGCTGCTGCGTAGCCCGCAGTTGCGCGTGCTGGGCATCGCATCGGCCTGGGGCGATACCAGCTTGCGTGCGCAGTTGTTGCAGCGCCTGTTGCAGCAAGCCGGGCGGAGCGAGGTTCCGTTGGCGGTGGGCGCACGCACCACCAGCACGATCGCTTTCAGCCAGGCGCGTTGGGCGGCCAAGGGACAGTTGCCAGGCAAGCTGCCGGATGCGGCGCAGATGATCCTGCAGCAGGCGCGCCAGCATCCCGGTCAGGTGACCTTGCTGGTGTTGGGGCCGATGACCGACGCCGCATTGGCGCAGCAGCGCGACCCGGCCGGCTTTGCCAAGCTCAAGCGCATCGTGGCGATGGGCGGCTCGGTACGCGTTGGCTATGGCAAGTCGGCGTATCGCCCGGCCAGTTCGCCGGCACCGGAGTACAACATCCTCTCCGATGTCGCCGCCGCCCAGCGGGTGTTCGCGGCCGGCGTGCCGATCGTGTTGCTGCCCTTGGACGCCACCCAGATCACGCTGGAAGAATCCGAGCGCATCGCCTTGTTTGCACAGGGCGATGGGCTCACCGATGCGCTCACTCAGCTGTACTACCAGTGGCGCAATACCGACCAGCCCTGGGCCAGTGCCACGCCCACCTTGTTCGACGCGGTGCCGGTGGCCTGGCTGCTGCGCCCCGCGCTGTGCCCGACCACGCCGTTGCATCTGGATGTCGATGCGCAGGGGTATACCCGCGAAGGCGCTGGCATACCGAACGTGCAGGCCTGCCTGCGTGCGGACAAGCCGGCGTTGATCGACCTGTACATGCGTACGTTGTTGCAGTTGCACTAAGAGCGGCGAACAAAACGACTTCACGCCGGTCCGTTGCAGGGCCGCTGAGCTGCGACTTGGCTGCAGAGCCCTTGCCCGCCCACCATCGCGGGACACGCCGCAAGTACGTCCCTGTAGGCTCTTACGCGGCATCCATGCCGCGTAAGGTCCCGCGACGGTGAGCGGGCAAGGACCAGTGGAGATGGTCGGTCTGCGTAGCTTCAACAAAAGCAGCCGACGAATTTTCTGGCGCTGTGAGGGCACCGTACACTCGACCGACAAGGTTTCTTACCTGAGCTTCTGACTGCATCTAAACGGCGCTACGACTCAAGTCTCAGCGTGTCGAAGTGATTGCTCAGCGCGGATAGACCAGTCGTAGAGCGGCTGATCTGCGGTTTGGTTGCAGGGCCCTTGCCCGCCCACCGTCGCGGGACACGCCGCAAGTACGTCCGTGTAGGCTCTTACGCGGCATCCATGCCGCGTAAGGTCCCGCGACGGTGGGCGGGCAAGGACCAGTGGAGATGGTCGGCGTGCATGTTTTCAACAACGCAACCCATCAACTCTCTGGTGCGGTGTCCTCGCCGATTGCGGGACCATGTGGCGGCATGGATGCCGCCACTGAGCCTCCACGGACGGATTCACGGCGTGTCCCGCGAGCGGTGAGGGCACCGCGCCCTCGACCGACTAGGCTTTTTGCTTTGGACTTTTGACTGCATCCAACAAGATGCGACCAACAAAACCACTGCGTCCGCAGGTCGGGCGCGCCGGTGCCATCGCAACGCTCGCCTAGCGGCGCATGATCGCCGCCCATCGGTAAGTCCATGCCTCGCCCCCATCGCCACCATCAGTGACGTGAACGGCATCGCTATACTTGCGTCCTCAGTCATGGGGTAGCACGAATGGACAGCCAGCAATCAGGGATGAAGTGGTCGGGCACGCGGCGCATATTGCTGTGGGTGGTGTTGCTGACCGTGGCGATCGGCGGGGTGGCGTGCAAGCGCAACGAAAGCGGCCAGTTGCCCACCGCCAGCGGCGAGGCCATCAAGGCCGACAAGCAGGCGATTACCGGCTTTGCGCTGGCACGTGCCTATCCTGACCAGACCAGCGACGGCTTGTCGCTGGCGCTGGAATTCTCGCGGCCGCTGGTTGGCACGCAGGATTTCGATGCGCTGGTGCGCTTCGAGGAAAAGGTCGGCACCGGCGACAGCAGCTGGTCGCTGTCCGACGACGGCAAGACGCTGCGCTACCCGTACGTGGAAGCGGCCAAGGACTACACCGTGCTGGTCGATGCCAACCTGCTGGCCGCCGATGGCAGCCGCCTGGGCAAACCGCTCAAGCAAAAGGTCTATACCGGCGAGCTCAAGCCTGTGGCCGGGTTCGCTTCGCAAGGCAGCGTGCTGCCAGCGCGCGAGAGCCGCGGCCTGCCGGTGGTGTCGGTCAACGTGCCGGAGGTGGATGTTGAATTTTTGCGCGTGCGCGAGAAATCGCTGCCGGCGTTCTTTCAGCAGTTTCAGCGCGGCGGTCGTCGCGGCAGCTGGGAGCTGGAGAGCGACTACAGCGACAAGGAACCGCTGTCCAAGCTGGCCGACCCTGTCTACGTCAATCGTTTCATTCTTGGCGGCAAGCAGAACGAGCGCGTGCTGACCTACCTGCCCACGCAGGACATCAAGGAACTGCAGGAGCCGGGCCTGTACTTCGCGGTGATGAAGCGCGCCGGCAGTTTCGATAATGGTTTCGACACCGCGTTCTTCACCGTCAGCGACATCGGCCTGCACACGCGTGCGTACAAGGACAAGCTGTTCGTGCACACCGCCTCGCTGCAGAGCGGTGAGCCGATCAAGAATGTGGAAGTGCGCATCCTCGATGCCAAGGGCGAGCTGTTCCTCAAGGGCGCCACCGACGGTAATGGCAATGCGTTGCTCAACTACACGCTCGATGCAGGTCACGTGCTGACGGCGCGCAGCAAGACCGATATCTCGGTGCTGCCGTTCAACCAGCCGGCGCTGGATCTGAGCGAATTTGCGGTGGCCGGGCGCCAGAGTGCCTGGTTCGATGTGTTCGCATGGGCCGGCCGCGACCTGTATCGCCCCGGCGAGACCATGCGCGTGTCGGCGATCCTGCGCGATAACGACGGCAAGCCGACCAAGCCGCAACCAGTGTTCCTGCGCCTCAAGCAGCCGGACGGCAAGACCTTCCGCGAGACCAAGCTGCAGCCCGGCGAGCAGGGCTATTTCGAGTTCACCCAGCAGATTCCCGCCGATGCGCCGACCGGGCGCTGGCAGGTGGAATTCCGCACCGATCCGGCCAGCAAGGACGCCGTGCAGGGCATGACCGTGCGCGTGGAAGAGTTCCTGCCAGAGCGCATGAAGCTGGACCTGGACAGCACGCAAAAAACCCTCGGCGCCGGCCAGCCGTTCAAGCTGGTCGCCAATGCTGCGTATCTGTATGGGGCGCCGGCCGACGGCAATCGCTTCACCGCCAAGCTTGCGGTCAGCGTCGAGCAGCATCCGCTCGACTCGTTGCCGGGCTGGTTCTTCGGCGACCCCACCTTGGAGCTGCCGCGCGAAGCCAAGGACGTGATCGATACCACGTTCGGCAGCGACGGTGTATTGCGCGAAGACATCGCGCTGCCCGCCGAAGCCAAGCCGGTCAGCACGATTGCCGCGGTGGTGTCGGGCAGCGTCTACGAGACCGGTGGGCGCACCGTCACCCGCACCGTCAAGCGCGTGTTGTGGCCGGCCAAGGCGCTGATTGGCGTGCGGCCCTTGTTCGACGACAAGGACGGCGCCGATGCGAATGGCACTGCGCGCTTCGAAATCACCCGCGTGGATGCCGATGGCAAGCCGCAACCGGCCAAGGGCCTGAAGGCCACGCTGGTGCGCGAGCTGCGCGACTACCACTGGAACTACACCGACGACCATTGGGATTACGACTTCACCCGCCGCTTCGAGAACAAGGACACGCGCACGCTCGATATCGGCAGCGGCAATGCCAAGCTCGATGTGCCGGTGGAGTGGGGCGAGTACCGCCTGGACGTGTTCGACCCGGCGACCGGGCTGACCACGCGCTACCCGTTCCGTGCCGGCTGGAGCTGGAACGACGAAAACCGCGGTCTGGACGCGCGCCCGGACAAGGTCAAGCTGGCCTTGGACAAGACCGGCTACCGCGCCGGTGACACGCTCAAGGTGACGCTGACCCCGCCGCATGCCGGTAAGGGCGTGTTGTTGGTGGAAAGCGACAAGCTGCTGTACGTGCAGGACATCGACGTCAAGCCGGGCAGCACCTTCGAAATCCCGGTGACGGAAGGCTGGGAGCGCCACGATGTGTACGTCACCGCGCTGGTATTTCGCGGTGGTAGTGCGCCGAGCAAGATCACCCCGGCGCGCGCGGTGGGTGTGGCATTTGTGCCGATGGATCGCAAGACACGGCGTGTGGCGGTGGGCTTGGCTGCGCCTAAGCAGATGCGCCCCGAGCAGGCGTTGCCGGTGACGGTGAGCGTGCCGGAGTTGGCCGGCAAGGCTGCGCACGTGACCATCTCTGCGGTGGACGTGGGCATCCTCAACATCACCCGCTTCCCGGTGCCCGATGCCAATGCGCAGTTCTTCGCGCAGCGCCGGTTGGGCACCGATTCTTACGATATCTATGGGCGGGTGATCGAAAGTTTCGAAGGCGCTAGCGGCAAGCTCAAGTTCGGCGGCGACATGGCCCTGGAAGCCTTACCGCAAGCCAAGCGCCCGACCGCGCGCGTGCAGACCGTGGACCTGTTTTCCGGCTCGGTAAAACTCGATGCCAAGGGCAATGCGCGCGTGCAACTGCCGGTGCCGGATTTCAACGGCACGCTGCGTGTCTCGGCGTTGGTGTATTCGGACACGCGGTTCGGCAATCACGATATGGAAACCGTGGTGCGCGCGCCGATCCTGGCCGAGGCCAGCATGCCGCGCGTGATGGCGCCGGGCGACCGCAGCACGGTGACGCTGGATGTGCAGAACTTCACCGGCAAGCCGGGCGAGTTCAATGTGCGCGTCGAGGGTGTTGGCCCATTGGCCATTGCCGAGGCGTCGCGCAGCGTCAAGCTCGGCGTGGATGCCAAGCAGACGCTGAGCTTCCCGTTGAGCGCCACCGAAGGCTATAGCGTGGCCAAGGTGCGTGTGCGTGTGGACGGCAATGGCTTCAAGGCCGACCGCAGCTACGACCTGCCGGTGCGTGCCGGTTGGCCGCAGGTGTTGCGTGCGCAGACGCGCGTGCTCGATCCGCTGGCGCCGATCACCCTGGACAGCGGCTTTGCCGATGGCCTGATGGCCGGCTCGGTCACTGCGCGCATGGTGGTCAGCCCGTTGCCGCCGATTCCGTTCGCCAGCGCCTTGCAAGGGGCGTTGGAGTATCCGTACGGCTGCGCCGAGCAGACCACCAGCAAGGGCTATGCGGCGCTGCTGCTCGACGATGCCACTGCCAAGGCGCTGGGCACCAAGGGGCTGGATGCGGCCACGCGCCGCGAGCGCATGGAAGGCGCGTTCGGTCGCCTGGCCTCGATGCAGATCGCCAGCGGGCATTTTTCGATGTGGGGCGACGACGGCTACGTCAATCCGGGCCTGACCCCGTACATCGCCGAGTTCCTGCTCGACGCCAAGGACGCCGGTTTTGCGGTGCCCGACAACGTGTTGCAGAAAGCGCTCAATCGGCTCAGCGAAGATCTGCTGTCCGGTGGCAACGAGTTCTACGGGCAGGATCGCCGCGATAGCCTGAAGTTCGCCAATCAGGCCTGGTCGGGGTACGTGTTGGCACGCGTCAACCGCGCCCCGCTCGGCACGCTGCGCGCGCTGTACGACAACCAGCGCGACAAGGCACTGACCGGTTTGTCGCTGGTGCATCTGGGTGCGGCATTGTCGCTGCAGGGCGATACCAAGCGTGGACAGGCGGCGATCAAGGCAGGGTTCGCCAAGGACAGCAGCGAGCGTCCGCTGTACTTCGCCGATTACGGTAGTGCGATCCGCGACGATGCGTTGATGATGGCGCTGCTGCACGAGCGTGGCTTGTCCAAGCCCGAGTACGACACCCGTGCGGTTGCGTTGGGTCGCGCGCTGGATGCACGTCGCGCCACCGGCTGGCTGTGGCTGAGCACGCAGGAGCAGGTAGCGCTTGCGCGCTTGGGCAAGGCCTTGATGGTCGGGCAGGGCAAGCAGGTCTCCGGCACGCTGACCGTGGGCGGCGAGGTGCAGGAGATTGCGCCGGCCCGTTTGTTCGGGCGTAGTTTCGACAGCGCCGCATTGGCGCGCGGTGTGCAGTTCGCACCGCAGGGCGAAGCACCGATGTATGCCAGCCTGGAAGTGGCCGGCATTCCGCGCAGCGCACCGGAGCCGGACACGCGCAACCTCAGCGTGGAGCGCAGCTGGTACACCACCGACGGCAAACCGTGGACGCCGCGTCCGCTGAAAGAAGGCGAAGCGCTGATCGTGCGGGTGGTCATCACAGCCAACAGCAACATGCCAGACGCGTTGCTCACCGACCTGTTGCCAGCTGGGCTGGAGATCGAGAACTTCAATCTGGGCGATGCCAAACAGTGGGCCGATGTGGTGGTAGATGGCATCGGCATCAGCGAGCGTTCCAGCGCCGCCGACGTCAAGCACGAAGAGTTCCGCGACGACCGCTATGTGGCTGCGCTGTCGCTGTCCTCGGGCAGCAAGGCGCAGCTGTATTACCTGGTGCGTGCGGTGACGCCGGGCACCTACACGGTGCCGCCGTCGTTGGTGGAAGACATGTACCGCCCGGATCTGCGCGGCGTGGGGCGCAGCACGCCGGCAACGATGACCGTGGTGCAGCCGTAGGAGATCAATGTAGGAGCGCGCTCGCGCGCGATGAGGCTTTCCCGGTAATGCCCCATCGCGCGCAAGCGCGCTCCTACGTTTCGGGAGTTTTCTCACCGACGCGAGCGTCCGACTCCGATGCAAGCGTTTGCATGGGTGGGCCAGCATGCATCGATGCTCAGCTCTATTTCACCAGGACACCGCGCGCTACGTCGTGGCCGGCGCTCGCTTGCAAATTGCTGCTATCTACTCACCGTCACAACCTGCCAGCGGCGACGTGTGTTCGACGATTTTCAGCTGGCCGCGTCGGCGTGCCGCGCATTCATCGCCGCCCTGCCGGAAGATGCCACGTTACTTACTTGGGTACTGATGCCGGACCATGTCCATTGGCTGGTGCAGTTGGGAGATGTGACGCCACTGGCGCGAACGGTGTCATGCATGAAGGCAGCAAGCACGCGTGCGGTCAACAGGCAACGCGGGATGCGCGAGGCGGTCTGGGCGCGTGCCTACCACGACCGTGCCTTGCGCAAGGAAGACGATCTGCGCAGCGTGGCTCGCTACCTTATCGCCAATCCGCTACGCGCCGGACTGGTTGAAAGGGTCGGCGATTATCCATTCTGGGATGCAATCTGGCTGCCGTAGGAGCGCGCTTGCGCGCGATTGGCATCACCGGGAAAGCCTCATCGCGTGCAAGCGCGCTCCTACGCCAGAAAAAGTGCTGCTTCGCATATGGAGACATCATTGCGCAGTGTCTTTTCAGTGCGATGCAAGCGACACGCAAGGGTCATTTTTACTGGCTACGGTGGCGTGCTTTCTCACAGGCGCAGCGTCCTTGCTGCGCGACTTACGGGATTCCATGCAGCGCTCCGATTCGTACCGTTTGCACTTGTCCGTTCTCGCCGTGGCCATTGCGGCATGTTCGCCAGCTTTGCAGGCATGCGCCAATGAGCGTGCAGCCATGCCGGCCGACGCCGCAGCTCAAACGTCTTCTGCGGCTATGGCCACGACCGCGAGCGCATCAGCGAGTGTAGTTGCACCTACACCTACACCTACACTTAGAGATACAGCTACGGCTAATACTGACGAGGCAACCACGTCCGATGCTGAAGTTGCGACGGCAAAGCAACGTTCTCCATCGTCGCTAGATGCATCTGCAGATTCCGTAGATCCTGCTGCATCGCCTTCATCGGCAACATCGGCAACATCGGCACAAGGCGAAGTAACCAACGCCGACGCACCTCCCAACAGCAAACCCGGCGTGCAAACCCTCGATGCCATGCAGGTCACCGGCGTGCGTCGTGCCAACGCCGCCGCAGTGGAAAGCAAGCGCGCGGCGACCAATATCACCGACGTCATCAGCGCCACCGATGTGCGCGCCTTGCCGGACAGCACCATTGTCGAAGCATTACGCCGCGTGCCCGGTTTGTCGGTATTGCCGGCGACCGACAACGAGCACCCGCGCGACGAAGCGGCCACACCGGTCTTGCGCGGCCTGGGGCCGTCTTACAACAACGTCACCATCGATGGGCTGACCATCGCGTCCCCCGGTACGCCGAACGGCACGCTCGGCTCGATCACCCGTGGCGTGCGGTTGGATCTGCTGCCGGCCTCGATGGTCAGCGAGTTGCAGGTGGTCAAGACCTTTACGCCCGATCTGGACCCCAACGCCACGGGCGGCGCGATCAACCTCAAGACGCGCAGCGCGTTCGAAAACGGCGGTAAGCCCTTTTTCAGTGCCGAAGCCGCGCTCGGCCACGCCAACGATGTCGGCAAGCCGCGCGATCAGGACGACCCGGGGTATCGCGTGAATGCCACCGGCAGCCGCACCTTCGGCAGCGAACAGCAATACGGCTTCACGCTGTCGGCCAACTACCAGACGCTGAGCAGCTACACCGAAACCCATATGACCACCGACACGGTGCACTACGGGTTCTACGACAACAACGGCGTGCTGCAGACCGGGGCCAACCTGGGCAATGGCTGGGCGGTGCCGCAACAGGACAAGTATTGGTACGTGCAGAATCAGCGCGACCGTTACGGCGTCACCGGCAAGTTCGAGGTGCATCCCAGTGCTGCGCTGGAAGCCTATGCGATGGCCGGCTACTACTATTTCAAGGACAACATGCAGCGCAACGAGGTCCTTATCGACCCGCGCAACCGTGGCCAGGTGTTCAATCAGACCGCCACCTCCGGCAGCTATCCCGGTGGCGATATCGAGGTGGGCTATTCCAACCAGATCGTCACCACGCGCACCAAGGTGGCGCAGTTGGGCACGATCTGGCGGCCCACCGATCGGCAGCAGTTTTCGGCGCGCGGCGCGTGGTCGGATGCGACCTACGACGAGCCGATCCGCATGATCAAGTACGCCACCGGCATCACCCGCGCCGCGCCCGTGCCGGTGGGCCAGACCGGCAGCGGTGTGACCATCAACGCCACGCCCAACTATGCGTTCAACTACGACACCTCCGGCTTCGATCAGCGCTTCGGGGTGTCGCCGCAGGCCTACAACAACCTGGACAACTACAGCCTGTCGTACTGGCGCCCGGACTATAAACGTACTGCGGCCGATCGCATCCTCACCGGCCGGCTAGATTACGGCTTCAATCAAGGCGAAAGCGATCAAGGCATCGGCTTTGCAGCCGGCGTGTCGTACACCACCGACAAGCCGTCTTACGACATCTATCGCGTCGAATATCAGCCCAACACCAGCGCGCCGGCGTTCGGCCTGGCCGATGTGGCGGGCACCGGCAGGGCGCCGATGCGCTATGCCGGCCTGAACCTGATCACCATCGATCCAGACAAGGCCAGCCGCGTGCTCGCTGCAACGCCGCTGAGCGCGTTCAACAGCACCGACCAGCAGGCGTTCAGCAATCAGGACAACTTCACCCATACCGAAAAAACCTTCGGCAGCTATGGCCTGGTCAGCTATCGCAGCGAGCGTTTCAACGTGCAGGGCGGCCTGCATTTCGACAGTACCAAGCTCAACACCGTCGGCCGCCAGCGGCAGCTGGACACCGCGACCAATCGCTACGTGTATGTCGATAACCCGACCAATGCGGACTACGACTATCTGCTGCCTTCGGCGATCATGACCTACCACCTGACCGATGCCTTGGACCTGCGCGCCGGTGCCAGCCGCACGCTCGGTCGCCCGCCGTACGATGCGTATGCGGCGCGCACCTCAATCGGCTTCGTCAACACCGCCGATGCCGGCAATCCGAATGCGCAAGGCGTCACCGTCACCATCGGCAACCCGGACATCAAGCCGCGTGTGTCCAATAACCTGGATCTGTCACTGGAATGGCGTCTGCCCGGCGATTTCGACGCGTTCGCGTCCACAGCGGTGTTCGACAAGCGCATCCAGGACGAGATATTTACCCTCTCGCGCACCGATAGCTTCACCTTCGACGGCACCACGTATGCCAATGCCTTGATCAGCACGCCGGCCAACGCCGCCAAGGCGCGCATCCGCGGGGTGGAATTCAACGGTATCGTCAACACCCTGGCGCCGATCGCGCCATGGCTGAGCGGTGTCGGCTTCAGTGCGAACTTCGCGGTGCTCGATGGCAGCCTGGATGTGCCCTATAGCGTTGGCAGCGGTAGCAACGCGGCCCAGCGTGAGCGCAAGCTCGACAACCTGGTTGGCCAGCCCGATTACACCGCCAATGCCACGCTGTTCTACAACACCGGCGGTCTGGAGTTGCGCGCGGCCTACAACCGTCAGGGCAAGGCCTTGCGTGCCATCGTCAGCAATATCGATTGGCAGGATCTGTACTGGTCGCCGCGCTCGCAACTCGATTTCACTGCAACCTACGCGATCAGCAAGCAACTCAGCCTGATCGGTCAGGTCAGCAACCTCACCCACAGCCGCATCACCAGCGTGACCGGTCCCGGACAGAATCTGCTCAAGGACAGTTACTCGGTGCCCACCACCTATTGGTTCGGGCTGCGTTTTACGCCGACGTTTTAAGCATGGCGAATGGCGCGTCGCCAGCGGTCGTTAGGCGAGTACCGGCTCAGTGGTGGTCGTGCAGCGCACGCGCGCTAGCTGCCGCAGCGTGCATTACGCACCGGCCGCGCCGCCCGACGAAGCGCTGTCATTCTGTCAATCACATTCAAGCGGAGTCGTTCGATGACATTACGTTCTGTTGCCGCCCTCGCAGCGATGTTGTGCGTGGCGCTCGCCACCACTGCAAGCGCAGCGCCCACCGGTGTGGCCGCGATCCAGGCCCGGCTGACCAATCCAAAGGGCGGCATTGTGGTGGTGGCCCATCGCGGTTGCCACGCGCCGGCACCGGAGCATGGTTTCAAAGACACCGCGCCGGAAAACTCGCTGGCCGCGCTGGAGCGCTGCATCGCCATCGGTGCCGACGTCATGGAGACCGATGTGCGGCGCGCCGCCGACGGCACCTTGGTGATGCTGCACGACGCCACCATGGACCGCACCACCGATGGCACCGGCAAGCTCTCCGAGCTGACCTTGGCCGACTTGCAAAAGCTGCGCCTGCGCAGCGACGAAGGCGGCGCGCAGGCACCGCTGACCGACCAACGCGTGGTCACGCTCGATCAGATGCTGGCCAGGTCCAAGGGCCACATCCTGCTCAATCTGGACGTCAAGGATGCGATCTACGTACAGGTGGTCGACGCGGTCGCACGCGCCGGCATGCAGCACCAGGTGATCGTCAAGGCCGAAGCCGGCATTGCCACACCGCCGCTGGCGGCGATGCTGCCGTTCGACAAGGTGTATTTCTTCCCGATCCTGATCAACGCGCATGGCAATGCCGACCTGGCCGCGATCGCCACCGCGCAGACGCGCAACGCGCGTCCGGCCGCGTTCGAGTTGCCCAAGATGTCGGCAGCGCAGTTACCGGCATTGGTCGCCGTGAGCAAGGCGCACAACGTGCGGCTGATGGTCAACTCGCTATGGGAAGGCTTTATCGCCGGCTACGGCGGCGACGCCGATGCCGAGCGCGACCCTGACAAGGTGTGGGGCCGCCTGTACCGCGATGGCGTATCGATCATCCAGACCGATGCGCCGGAAGCCTTGTTGCGCTATCGCGCCACGTTGGAGAAGCGCTAAGCGCGCTACAAGGCTGCATGCTGCAGCCGGTGCAAGCGGCAGACGCGCCGCGGAGACGACTGGCGTCGCACGGCATGCATGACCCATGACACTGCGGCGATCTCGCCGCCGCCGTTATAGTCAGCGCCTCTGGACGCAAGGACGTCTGCATGCCGCTCGATACGCCGCAGCGCCGATTCACCAAGCATCTTGTCTGGTTATTGGTACTGCTGATCGCACTGCAGGTGCGCGACGTGGCCAAGCTCGTCGGCCTGCCTATCCCCAAGATTCCCGTGCCCTACGGCGGCGGGATTGCCGACAATCTGCTTAGCGTGGTGGTTGTGCTGGTCGCAGCGGCCTTGCTGCATCCTGGCACGCCAGGCGAGATCGCAGCGCGTCTGGGGCTGCGTTGGAACGGTTTACGCGGCCCGGCGCTGACGCTGTTGGCCACACTGCCGTGCTGGCTTGGGCTGTGGACGCAATCCACCTCGGTCGGCACCGGCGATCTGCTTGGCCTGCTGTGGCTGGCGCTGCTGTTTCCGCTGGCCGAAGAAATCGTCTTTCGTGGTTTCGGTTTCGTCTTTGCCTGTCGCGCGCTGGCCTGGCGTCCGGCGATCGCCGCGTTGGTGCAGGCGGTTGTGTTCGGCGGCGTGCATTGGCTCGGGGCAGGCGGCGGAGGCGGCGACGCCTTATTGATCTTCGCCATCACCGGCATCGGCGCGCTGTTGTTTGCCATTGTGGACGCGCAGGACGGTTACACGATCTGGAGCGGCTGGGTGCTGCATGTCTCGCTCAATGCGGCCTGGACGGTCTTTGCGGTGTCCGATTCGGCCGCCAGTGGCTGGCTCGGCATGGCATTGCGGCTATCTGCGGTATTCCTGGCGATGGGATTGCTGCGGCTGTTTGTAACGCCGTCTCGCTCGCTGCGTGCAGACGTTGCAAACTAGCGCGTTCGTCATTACGTCATTCAGGAGTGCGCAGGTGAGCTGATCACCCGATGCGCGGCGCGCAAGAGTGGCCGAAATGCATTTTGCCCGGCATGCTTCGCAAGATGGATGAGCAGCAGCAAGCGCAGGCAAGGACCGAGAGGACGCAGGAACGCGTCGCTGGCACCGATGATGTGGCCCAACGCGGCCACCGCCGCTTGTTGACGTGGCTACGCTGGAGCGCAGTGGCCTTGTTGTCTGCCTTGCTGCTGCTGGACCTGGCCTTCCCACTGCCGCTGCCCAAATCCCGTGACACCTCCACGCTGGTGGTCGCACGCGACGGTACGCCGTTGCGTGCATTCGCCGATCGCAATGGCGTGTGGCGCTATCCGGCCACGCCGCAGAGCGTGTCACCGCTGTATCTGCAGGCGCTGCTGAATTACGAAGACCGCTGGTTCTGGCGCCATCCGGGCGTCAATCCATGGGGTCTGCTGCGGGCGGGCGGGCAGTGGATCGGGCAGGGGCGCATCGTCTCCGGTGGTTCGACGCTGACCATGCAGGTGGCGCGCATCCTGGATCCGCATACGCGCACGCCGTGGGGCAAGGCCAAGCAATTGTTGCGCGCGCTGCAGCTGGAAGCGCACTTGAGCAAGCGCGAGATTCTCACGTTGTATCTGGAGCGCGCGCCCTACGGTGGCACCATTGAAGGTGTGGAAGCGGCCAGTTGGGCATATCTGGGCAAACCGGCCAAGGCCTTGTCGCAGGCCGAGGCCGCGTTGCTGGCGGTGCTGCCGCAATCGCCAAGCCGCCTGCGCCCGGATCGCCATCCGGAAGCTGCGCAACGCGCACGCGACAAGGTGCTCGATCGCATGGTGGAACTGGGCGTGTGGTCGCGCGCGCAGGTGGACGATGCGCGGATCGAACCGGTGGTCACGCGGTCGCTCAAGCCGCCGTTGCATGCGGCCCTGCTGGCGCAGCGCCTGCACAGCGCGCAACCGCGTGCGGCGCGCATCGTCACCACGCTGGATGTGGAATTGCAGCGCACGCTGGAAGAACGCGTCGCGACGTATTTTTCGCAACTGCCCGAGCGCACCTCGGCCGCCTTGTTGGTGGTGGACAACGCAACCATGGAAGCGCGCGCGTACGTGGGGTCTGCCAGCTTCGGCGATCGCAAGCGGCTCGGGCATGTGGACATGGTGCAGGCCTGGCGCTCGCCCGGTTCCACCCTCAAGCCATTTTTGTACGGCATGGCGCTGGACGATGGGTTGATCCATTCGGAAAGCTTGTTGGTGGATGCGCCGCAGAGCTTTGGCAGTTATCGTCCCGGCAATTTCGATGCGGCCTTCAATGGGCCGGTAAGCGCAGCGACGGCCTTGCGGCTGTCGTTGAACGTGCCGGCGGTGGATCTGCTCGATCGTATCGGCCCGGCGCGGTTTGCTGCGCGGCTGTCCAATGCCGGGATCGGTTTGCGGTTTGCACATGGCAGTACGCCGTCGCTTGCATTGATTCTGGGCGGCACCGGTGCGCAATTGCAGGAACTGGTGGGCGCATTTGCCGCGCTCAATCGCGGCGGGATTGCCGGGCACGTGCGCTACACGCCAGAAGATGCGCGCATCGAGCGCCGGCTGATGTCGCCGGGCGCGGCCTGGATCGTGCGCGAGATTTTGCAAAGCAATCCGCGCCCCGGGTATGGCAGCGGCACTTTCGACACCGCCGCGCGCCCGGGTGTGGCGTGGAAAACCGGCACCAGCTACGGCTACCGCGATGCGTGGGCGATCGGCGGCACGCGCCGTTACACGGTCGGGGTGTGGGTGGGGCGCCCGGATGGCACGCCGCTGCCGGGCCAGTACGGTGCGGTCACCGCGTTGCCGCTGATGTTCGAAGTCATCGATGCGTTGCCGCGCAGTGCCGGCGATAGCGCGCCAGTGCCGATGCCGGCCAATGTGCAGGCGCTGGACATCTGCTGGCCGCTCGGCGGCGCGGCCGATCGCACACCACCGGCGCAATGCGCGCGACGTGCCGAAGCGTACGCGCTCGATGGCGCAGTACCGCCCACCTTCGCCGAACGCGATGCGCGGTTATGGCAGAGCGGCCAACTGCACTTCGATGTGGATGCGCGCAGCGGTCAGCGGCTGTCGCAAGAGTGCAGCCAGGCGCATCAGCGTGAGCCACGCACGGTGGCGCGTTGGCCGGCACTGGTCTCGCCCTGGCTCAGCGCAGCCGAACGCGGTGCCGCGCAATTGCCGCCGCTCGCGCCGGACTGTCTGCCCGATGGGCGCATGACCGGTGGTGGCGTGTTGCGCATCGACGGCCTGAGCGATCGCGCCACGTTGGCACGCGCCAACGCCACCGCGCGCCCAGTGCGTTTGCAACTACGCGCATTGGGCAGCGACGCGCGCATCGACTGGTTGCTCGACGGCCGCTGGATTGCACAGACCAATGGCCGGCAGGGATTTCAACGCGATTTTGAAGACATCGGCACGCATACGCTGACGGCAATGGCTAGCGATGGCGCCTGGACGCAGGTGCGCTTTCGGGTGTTGCGTTGAAGCAGAGATTCTAGAGCGGCTGGTCTGTGGTTTGGCCGCAGGGCCCTTGCCCGCCCACCATCGCAGGACACGCCGCAAGTACGTCCTTGTAGGCTCTTACGCGGCATCCATGCCGCGTAAGGTCCCGCGACGGTGGGCGGGCAAGGACCAGTGGAGATGGTCGGTGTGCATGTTTTCAACAAAGCAGCCGACTAACTTTCTGGCGTGGTGTCCTCACCGCTTGCGGGACCGTGTGGCGGCATGGATGCCGCCACCGAGCCTACATGGACGTACTTGCGGCGTGTCCCGCAAGTGGCGAGGGCACCGCGCCCTCGACTAACCAGGTTTTTGACCTGAGCTTTTGATCTGAGCCTTTGACCGCACCCAAACGACGCTACGACGCGATATCAATGCAGGTTGCGATGCACTGAGGCATCAACCACCATCACCTCACTCGCCGATCCAGCCTTCCAGCATGTCGGCAAACTCGTCGGCATGCTCTTCTTCCTGAGCCAGGATGCTCTCGAGAATGCGCTTGGTGGTGGTGTCCTTGTCGCCAATGAAATCGATCATCTCGCGGTAGCTGTCGATGGCGATGCGTTCGGCGATCAGGTTCTCGCGCACCATGTCGCGCAGGTCGGTGCCTTCCTTGTATTCGGCGTGCGAGCGCTTGGTCAGCGTGTCCGGGTTGAGGTCCGGTTCGCCGCCCAGTTGCACGATGCGCTCGGCGAGTTTGTGCGCGTGCGCTTGTTCCTGCTGCGCGTGTTCCAGGAACTCACCCTTGACCGCGTCGGCAAGCATGCCCTTGGCCATGAAGTAGTGGCGGTAGTAGCGCAGCGTGCACACGTATTCGGTGGCCAGTGCGGTGTTGAGCAGGTCGATCACCGCCTCGCGGTCGGCGTGGTAGCTCTCGGTGACGGCACCGTCTTCGATGCTCTGGCGTGCGCGGGTGCGCAAGGTGGCGGTGTCGGTGATACCGGCGGGGAGTTGCTTGGCTGGCTGGGTAGACATGGCTGGCCGTTTTCCTTCTGAGTGGGTGGGGGAATCAATGCATCAATCGGGCAGGTGCTGCAGCACGTAATCGGCTGCAGACACCTTGAATTCGCCGGGTTCTTCGACGAACAGGGCTTTCACCACCGCATCGTCGGCATACAGCGCGTAGCGACGCGAGCGCAGGCCCATGCCCGAGCCGCTGGCATCCACTTCCAGGCCCAGTGCGCGGGCCAGGTCGGCATTGCCATCGGGCAGCATGTGCAGGCCGTCGGGGATCAGCTGGCTGCGGCCCCAGGCCTGCATCACGAACGGGTCGTTGACGGCGGTGCACAGCACTTCGATGCCGCGTTTGCGGAACTGCTCGAAGTGCTCCACATAGCCCGGCAGGTGCTTGGCCGAACAAGTCGGGGTGAACGCGCCCGGCACCGCGAACAGCAGCACCTTGCGGTCTGCGAACAAGGTATGGGTATCGACTGCTTCGATCCCCTCACGCAAGCGCTTGAGCACGATTTCGGGAATGCGGTCACCAACGTGGATGGTCATGCGATGTGCTCCTGTGGCTGAACGAATTCTAGAAAAGGGCAAGGGAAAAGCGCGTCAACACGCTTGAAATCCGCAACGCGACGCCTATCTGACGCACATGGCCAGCGCGATGGCGCATGCCGGAGCGGCCGGCCCTTCACCCAACCTAATGGAGGCTCGCAATGAACATCGTTCGTTATCCACAGTGGCCCACCCACGCCCTGCAAAACGAAATCAAGCATGTGTTCGACCGCTTCTTCGAGCACAACGGCGACACCGACGAATCGGCGGTGGTGACCGCCCAGTGGGTGCCGCGCGTGGACATCAAGGAAGAGCCCAACCACTTCGTGTTGTACGCCGATCTGCCCGGCATCGACCCGAGCCAGATCGAGGTGCAGATGGACAAGGGCATCCTGTCGATCAAGGGCGAGCGCAACAGCGAGTCCAGCACCGAGACCGAGCGTTTCTCGCGCATCGAGCGCCGCTACGGCAGCTTCCACCGCCGTTTCGCGCTGCCCGACAGTGCCGACCCGGACGGCATCACCGCGGCCGGACACAACGGCGTGCTGGAAATTCGCATTCCCAAGCGCCCGGCAGCCACCCCACGCCGTATCCAGGTCGGCAACGGCCAGGACGCCAGCGGCGGCACGGTGCAGTAAGGCGACGAACCTGGAGCGAAGTCATTGGCTTCGCTCCCCGGCGGCAACCGCACCGTAGAATAGGTGCGGTTGCCCGCCCGGCTGCGATATGACTGGCTCGTGGCCTTGGCTGCGGGCCGTTTTTTTCCAGAGGTGATTAGATGGAATTCAAGGATTACTACGCAACGCTGGGCGTCGAGCCGAGCGCGGGCGATGCGGAGATCAAGACGGCCTACCGTCGACTCGCACGCAAGTACCACCCCGACGTGAGCAAGGAAGCCGGCGCGGAAGACAAGTTCAAGGCGATCAACGAAGCCTACGAGGCGCTGCGCGACCCGCAAAAGCGCAAGGCCTACGACCAGCTCAAGGCGCAGGGTTTCCGCCCGGGCGACGAGTTCCAGGCCCCGCCCAACTACAACGGCGGGCAGGGCTACGAGTACGAGGAAGTGTTCGGCAACGGCGGCGCCGGCGGCGGCTTCAGCGATTTCTTCGAAAGCCTGTTTGCCGGCCAGCGCGGCGGCCGTCCGCGTGGCCCGGGTGCCGGTCCTGGCGCAGGTCCCGGCCCGCAAACGCGTGGCGACACCCGCGCCAAGCTGGCGGTGCCGCTGGAAGCGGTGTATGCGGGCGATAGCGTGCGCATCACCATCAACGGCAAGCAGCTGGACGTGCGCGTGCCCAAGGGCGTCCAGCCCGGCCAGGTGATCCGCCTGAGCGGGCAGGGCAATGGCGGCGGCAATCTGCTGCTGGAGATCGAATACGCTGCGCACCCGCAGTTCGAGGTGGACGGGCGCAACATCCTGTACACCTTGCAGGTCACGCCCTGGCAGGCCGCGCTGGGCACCACCATCAGCGTGCCGACCCTGGGTGGGTCGGTGGAGTTGAAGGTGCCGGCCGAATCGGACGCCGGCCGCAAGTTGCGCCTGCGCGGCCGCGGTTTGCCGGGCACCACCCCGGGCGACCAGATCGTGGAGCTGGAGATTCTTGCACCGGCGCCCACCGACGATGCGCAGAAGAAGGCGTACCGCAACCTGGCCAAGGCGTTCGGCGAGACGGTGTGAGTTGGACCAAACAGCGCAAGCGAGAAGAAGCCCCTCCCCATCCGGCGCTGCGCGCTACCTTCTCCCGGCGGGAGAAGGGATCAAAGCCCCTCTCCCGCCGGGGCGATAAGGCGCTGCTTGCGCGCCACTGGCGCGCGTGCCGTGGAGCGCCCGCGCTGCTAGCGCGGGCCGGGGCGCGGAGCGGGGGTTGGGGTGAGGGTACGGTAAGAAAGCGAAGCATCAACCAACGACCATCTGCGAGGTTGTTGAATCCAACTGCGCCCTATCTGACGTAGTACGCCAGCAGCGGCCCGCGACGAAAAACAACGTGCCGCCAAATCGCACATCGCAACAGCCTAGCCAAGCATCCAGCGCCTGTCCTGGGCCCAGCTACCGTAAGCGCGGCCGGCGCACTACACTCGCCGCGCACACTAGGGGAAACACATGGCTCGCATTCTGATCGTCGACGACTCGCCGTCGCAGCTGCTGGGGATTCAGCGCATCGTCGAGAAGCTGGGGCACGAAACCATCACTGCAACCGATGGCGCTGCCGGCGTGGAAGCGGCCAAGTCCTCGCTGCCGGATCTGGTGTTGATGGATGTGGTGATGCCCAACCTCAATGGATTTCAGGCCACGCGCACGCTCAAGCGCGAACCGACCACCCAGCACATTCCGGTGATTCTGGTGACCACCAAGGACCAGGACACCGACCGCATGTGGGGCATGCGCCAAGGCGCGCGTGCTTACATCACCAAGCCGTTCTCCGAAGACGAACTGCTGGAAGTGATCGAGCGTGTGTTCAACCAGAAAGATGAACCGCCGACTGCGTAAGTGCGTTGGCGCGATGCGAGCGAAGTTGGCGTCTTCGTTGCGCAGGACCACAAGCTAACGTGTCATCGCGGTAACCACGCGCCACCTCGCGTTGATGCCAAAGCCAGCTGTGCTGCTGGTGCCGTTTGGACATAGTTGCAGTACTGAAGCTTGATCACCCTTTGCCAACTCCAGCGCGCACGCTCCGATGCTTGACCCCAAATCGCGCCGACACCGCGCCCCGAGCCGCCCGCCACCCCCGCCACCGGCTTAATTCACCCCACCGGCTAAACCGCCGATGCACCAATTGGGGCCTTTCAAAACGGTGGGTCTGCCCCATCTAGTAGAATCATCGAATCACACAACACGGCGGCACTGCGGGACTGGCCCGCGCAGCCCCTCGATCATGGAGCGTGCATGGCCTGGAACACACCCGGCAACAAGGGCGGAGACGGCCCGGATCCCAACCGTCGCAGGTCCTGGGGCCCGCGCGGTGGTGGCAACGGTGGTGGCTGGGGCAATCTGCCCGCCCCGTTGAAGGAGCTGTTCGATGGCGGCGTGGGGCGCTGGATCCTGGTCGCGGTGGTGCTGATGGTGCTGTTCTCCAGCTTCCAGCTCATCGGCGAGCAGCAGCGTGGCGTGGTGCTGCGCTTCGGCCAGTTCTCGCGCATCCTCCAGCCCGGCCCCAACTTCAAGCTGCCGTGGCCGGTCGAGTCGGTGCGCAAGGTCAACGCCACCGAGATCAAGACCTTCAGCAATCAGGTGCCGGTGCTGACCCGCGACGAAAATATCGTCAACGTCTCGCTCAACGTGCAGTACCAGATCAGCGACCCGCGCAAGTACCTGTTCGGCTCGCGCAATGCGGACCTGGTGCTGGAGCAGGCTGCGCAGAGTGCGGTGCGTGAGCAGGTCGGTCGCTCCGACCTCAACACCGTGCTCAACAATCGCGGCCCGCTCGCCATTGCGTCCAAGGACCGCCTGCAGGCGGCGCTCAATGCCTACAACACCGGCTTGTCGGTGACCGGCGTGACCCTGCCCGA
This sequence comes from Xanthomonas sp. NCPPB 3959, assembly GCF_056675575.1. Classification (NCBI taxonomy): domain Bacteria; kingdom Pseudomonadati; phylum Pseudomonadota; class Gammaproteobacteria; order Lysobacterales; family Lysobacteraceae; genus Xanthomonas; species Xanthomonas sp. NCPPB 3959. Next base: position 98,174 of record NZ_JBWWVR010000003.1, on the reverse strand, counting down.
CGCGCGTCCGCCGGAAGAAGTGAAGCCGGCCTTCGACGAGGTCAACGGTGCCCAGCAGGTGCGCGAGCGCCTGATCAACGAAGCCCAGGCCTACGCCGCCAAGGTGGTGCCCGAAGCGCGCGGCCAGGGTGCCCGCACCCGCACCGGCGCCGAAGGCTACAAGCAGGCCGTGATTTCCAAGGCCGAGGGCGACGCCGACCGTTTCACCCTGCTGCAGGAGCAGTACGCCGGCGCGCCGGACGTCACCCGCAAGCGGCTGTGGCTGGAAACCGTGCAGAAGGTGCTGTCGGAAAACCGCAAGGTGATCGGCAGCGATGGCCGCCAGGTCATCTACGTGCCGTTGCCGGCCGATGCCGGCAAGAGCGGCAATGCCGGAACAGCTACGGGTAACGGCAGCATCCCGTCGATGGTGCCGCAGGACGTGCTGTTGAATCCGCCGCAAGGCAATGGCGGCAGCGCCGAAGGCATTCGCAATCCGGAACGCGGCCCGCGTCCGACCGGCCGTGAGGGGACCGAATAATGAAGAATTCGCTAGTCATCGGCCTGATCGTCGCCGTGTTGCTGGGCCTGATGGGCTCGGTATTCGTGGTGCGCGAAGACCAGACCGCCATGGTGCTCAACCTGGGCCGCGTGGTGCGTGCCGACCTCAAGCCCGGCCTGCACTTCAAGTTGCCGGTGGTGGAATCGGTGCGCGTGTTCGATCGCCGCTTTCAGGTGCTGGACACCGCCCCGGCGCGCTACTTCACCGCCGAGCAGAAAGACGTGAGCGTGGACTTCTTTGCCATCGGCTATATCTCCGATGTGCGTGCGTTCTACCGCGCCACCGGTGGTGAGGAGTCGGTGGCCAATTCGCGCCTGGCCCCGATCATCACCGACTCGCTGCGCAACCAGATCAACTCGCGCACCTTGCAGCAGTTGGTCTCTGGCGACCGCAGCGAATTGATCGCCAACCAGCTCAAGGGCATCAATGGCGCCATCAAGGGCCTTGGCATGCAGATCACCGATCTGCGCATCAAGCAGATCGACCTGCCGACCGACAGCCAGGTGATCACCGACGTCTACGAGCGCATGCGCGCCCAGCGCAAGCAGGAAGCCAGCAAGCTGCGCGCCGAAGGCGAAGAGCAGGCCCTGACCATCCGCGCCCAGGCCGACCGCGAGTCCACCGTGATCGTGGCCGACGCCGAGCGCGATGCCCAGAAGCTGCGTGGCGAAGGCGACGCCGACGCCGCCCGCATCTACGGCCAGGCCGGCTCCAAGGATCCATCGTTCTACGCGTTCTATCGCAGCCTTGAGGCCTATCGCGGCTCCATGACCGACGGCAACGGCGTGGTGGTGCTGGACAAGAACGACCCGTTCCTGCAGTACCTCAAGAGCGATCGTTGATCGTTCGTTGAGCGCTTCGCGTTGAAACAAAAACGCCCGCGCACTGCGGGCGTTTTTTTGTATATAGCCCCGGCGCGGCCGAAGGGACATGAGCCTGCCGCATCGCGATGTCTCAAGAGCGCACGTGTAAGCGCCAGCCTCTGTAGGAGCGCGCCTGGGCGCGATCGCTTTCCCGGTAATGCCAGTCGCGCCCATGTGCGCTCCTACGACGTGCTGAGGCTTGTTGGATTGCCGAACCGGGCACACTGCATCTCCCACGTTGCGATGGTGTTGGTGATGCAAGAGTTTCTGTCCGCGTTATGCCTGATCGCCGTCATCGAAGGCCTGCTGCTGTTTGCCGTGCCCGCCGCCTGGAAGCGCATGGTCGAGCAACTGTTCAGCCTGCCCACCGCCCAACTGCGCGCCATTGGCGGCGTCACGTTGGTGCTGGGCGCGATCGCGCTGTGGATCGTGCGCCACTAAGAGCGGCTAACAAAACGTAGCGAGCGGTCGTCAGGTGGGTGCGGGCGGCGCGCTCAGAACCGGAGTGTACGAGTGGTACATGCCGCGCCGAGCACAGACCGCGCCCGCCTGGTGGCGGTGAGCGCAGTCGTTTTGTTAGCCGCTCTAGGTTGCCAGCGCGTCATCGGCTGCGACAGAAGCGGCCAGGGAGGAGGCGATCGGCAACAGGAACAGCGGATTGCAGCCCACCAGCAGGGATGGTCCGCTGGGGCTCTCAGCGAGTTTGAAGTACTCGGCGGCCGCGCAGCGCGCCCCAATCTGACCAATCCCGGAGCGGCCTCCCCCAAGGGGTAGTGCCTGCCACCCGAAACCCGGATAATGCACAAAAGCCGGCCGGGCACGCTCCAACCAGAGCACTCCGTTCGGCTTTTTCCGTGTCAGGGCTTTCGCGCCATTGCAACGCTCCCCGATGGAGCTGCGCGCCAGGTGTCGCCGCCAGCCTTGAACCGGTCCCATCCCGCGGCCCCGATGGCCGCAGCAAAACTCAGGAGTTCACCCGTCATGGGTCAGTCAGTTGTCGTGCTCGGTGCCCAGTGGGGCGATGAAGGCAAAGGCAAGATCGTCGATCTGCTCACCGAAGAAATCGGTGCGGTCGTCCGCTTCCAGGGCGGCCATAACGCCGGCCACACCCTGGTCATCAACGGCAAGAAGACCGTCTTGCATCTGATCCCCTCCGGTATCCTGCGCGACGACGCGCTGTGCCTGATCGGCAATGGCGTGGTGATCTCCCCGGCCGCGCTGATCAAGGAAATCGGCGAGCTGGAATCGGCCGGTGTGGAAGTGCGTTCGCGCCTGAAGATCTCCCCGGCCGCGCCGTTGATCATGCCGTACCACATCGCGCTGGATCAGGCCCGTGAGAAGGCCGCCGGCGGCAAGGCCATCGGCACCACCGGCCGCGGTATCGGCCCGGCGTACGAAGACAAGGTCGCTCGCCGCGGTATCCGCATCGCCGACCTGCATTACCCGCCGCAGCTGGAAGAACTGCTGCGCACCGCGCTGGATTACCACAACTTCGTGCTGACCAAGTACCTGGGCGTGGAAGCGGTGGATTTCCAGAAGACCTTCGACGAGGCGCTGGCCTTCGGCGAGTACGTGCAGCCGATGAAGTCCGATGTGGCCGGCATCCTGCACGACCTGCGCAAGCAGGGCAAACGCGTGCTGTTCGAAGGCGCGCAGGGCGCGTTGCTGGATATCGACCACGGCACCTACCCGTACGTCACCAGCTCCAACACCACCGTGGGCGGCGCACTGGCCGGCACCGGCGTGGGCGCTGACGCGATCGACTACGTGCTCGGCATCGCCAAGGCCTACGCCACGCGCGTGGGCGGCGGCCCATTCCCGACCGAGCTGGACGACGCAGTGGGCCAGGGCATCCGCGACCGCGGTGCCGAATACGGCGCCTCCACCGGCCGCCCGCGTCGCTGCGGCTGGATGGACATCGTTGCGCTCAAGCGGGCGGTGGCCATCAACGGCATCTCCGGCCTGTGCATCACCAAGCTCGACGTGCTCGACGGCATGGAAAAGCTCAAGGTCTGCATCGCCTACGAATACCGCGGCAAGCGCACCGAATATGCACCGCTGGACGCGCAGGGTTGGGAAGAGTGCACCCCCGTGTACCTGGAGTTCCCGGGCTGGACCGAGAACACCCACGGCATCACCGAGTGGGACAAGCTGCCCGTCGCCGCCCGTGCCTACCTGCGCGCGCTGGAAGAACTGGCCGGCTGCCCGATCAGCATCGTTTCCACCGGCCCGGATCGTGACCACACGATGGTGCTGCAGGATCCGTTTGCCTGATCGGCTGACGCCAATCGCGGCATCGTCCAACGGCCCGGCTTGTCCGGGCCGTTGGCGTTTGAGGATTACTGAGATTTGGCATGACTTTTGGCGGTGCCTGCGTGCACTGTTCCGGCGGATCATCCGCGGCCTGGCGCCGTTGCGTGTCTACTTCGCCCCCATCGAGAATTTCCCGTGCGTCTTCCCCTGGTGACCGCCATCGCATTGGCCCTGGTCGGTACAAGTCCGTCAGCCTCTGTCTTCGCAGCTGCGCCCGTGCCGACGAGCGCCGATGCCTCGTCCATCACCACCCAGTTGCCGCGCACGGCCAAGCCCACGCATTACGCAGTGGAGATCACTCCGCACGCCGACAAGATGACGTTCGACGGCAAGGTCGCCATCAACATCAGCGTGCTGCAGCCCACCGACCGCATCGTGTTGCAGGCGGCCAACTTGAGCTTCGCGCGCGGCACGCTTATGCAAAAAGGCGGCAAGCCGCAAACGGCCACGGTCAGCACCGATGCCGAGGCGCAGACCGCCACGTTCGCATTCGACAAGCCGCTGGCAGTGGGTGAGTACGTGCTGTCCATCGACTACAGCGGCGTGATCAACACGCAGGCCAACGGCTTGTTCGCGCTGGATTACACCACCGCGCAAGGTGCGCGCCACGCGTTGTTCACCCAGTTCGAAAACTCCGATGCGCGCCGCTTTATTCCTTCCTGGGACGAGCCCAACTTCAAGGCCACCTTCGACCTGGCGATCAATGCGCCGGCCGGGCAGATGGCGGTGAGCAACATGCCGGTGGCCTCGTCGCGGCCGGGCGCAAACGGGCGCACCCGCATCGCGTTCCAGACCTCGCCCAAGATGTCCACATACCTGCTGTTCGTCAGCGTGGGCGATTTCGAGCGTGCCACCGTCACCGCCGACAACGGCACCGAGATCGGCGTGATCGCGCAGAAGGGCAAGGTGGGCCAGGCGCAATTCGCACTGGAATCCGGCCGCGACGTGTTGCACGAGTACAACGACTACTTCGGCGTCCCGTACCCGCTGCCCAAGCTGGACAACATCGCCGCGCCCGGGCGCAGCCAGTTCTTCAGCGCCATGGAAAACTGGGGTGCGATCTTTACCTTCGAATACTCGTTGTTGCTGGATCCGGCAGTGTCCAACATCACCGACAAGCAGGGCGTCTTCACCATCGCTGCCCACGAAATCGCGCACCAGTGGTTCGGCAATCTGCTGACCATGGCGTGGTGGGACGACCTGTGGCTCAACGAAGGCTTCGCCAACTGGATGGAAGCGCGCACCACGGCAAAAGTGCATCCGGAATGGGATATCGACAAGACCGGCCCGGCCCAGAAGAGCCGCGCGGCGATGCTGCGCGATGCGTATGCGACCACCCACCCGGTGGTGCAGCACGTGGCCACCGTGGAGCAGGCCAGCCAGGCCTTCGACGCCATCACCTACGAGAAGGGCGAGGCGGTGATTGCCATGCTGGAAGACTACGTCGGCTCCGATCGCTGGCGTGCCGGCGTGCGTAGTTACATCAAGCAGCACCAGTACGGCAATGCGGTGACCGACCAGTTGTGGCAGCAGATCGACGCGGTGGCCCCGGGCAAGCAATTCACCCAGGTGGCGCACGACTTCACCCTGCAGCCGGGCGTGCCGTTGATCAAGGCCAGCAGCCGCTGCGTCGGCGGCCAGGCCACGGTGACGCTGGAACAGGGCGAGTTCACGCTGGACCGCCCCGACAAGCAGCCGTTGCGCTGGCATGTGCCGGTCGTCCTGCGCAGCGGCGATGGCACGCCGGTGCGCGTGTTGGTGGACGGCACTGCCCAGGTGCAGGTGCCGGGCTGCGACGCACCGGTGGTGGTCAATGCCGGGCAAAAGGGCTACTTCCGCACCTTGTATGCGCCCGCGCAGTTCAAGGCGCTGACCGACAGCTTTGGAACGCTGCCGGTGGTGGACCAGTTGGGCGTGTTGAACGACACCAACGCACTGGCCGGCGCGGGCGTACAGGCAGAGGCCGACGTGCTGAACCTCACCGCCCAGGTGGCGGTCGGCGCATCGCCCGATGTCTGGGACATGGTCGCCAGCATCTACGATGGCGTGGATGGCAGCTTCGAGCGCGACCCGGCTGCGCGCGCCGCATGGCGTGCCTATGCCGTGCCGCGGCTGTCGGCCGAATTCGCAACGCTGGGCTGGGACAACCGCGAGGGCGACTCGGCGCAGATCCAGCAGCTGCGGACGCGCATGATCGCCGCCCTCAGCGACATGCAAGACGCGCAGGTGATTGCCGAGGCGCGCCAGCGTTTTGCCGCCTTCCGGGCCAACCCCGCATCGCTGTCGCCGGAACTGCGCGACAGCGTGCTGGGTGCGGTTGCGCGCAATGCCGACACCGCCACCTGGGACGCCTTGCATGCCTTGGCCAAGCAGGAAACCTCGTCGATGGTGCGCGACACCTATTACGATTTCCTCTCTATGCCCAACGACGAGGCGCTGGCCAAGCGCGCGCTGGCACTGGCGTTGACACCGGAACCGGGCGCCACGACCGGTGCGAGCATGATCGACCGGGTCGCCTCCCAGCATCCGGAGCTTGCCTTCGATTTCGCCGTGGCGCATCGCACGCAGGTGGACACCCTGGTGGACTCCACTTCGCGTGCCCGCTACTACCCCGGCCTGGGCATTGACTCGGCAGAGCTTGCCACCGCCGACAGGATCAAGGCCTATGCCGACCAGTACATCGCACCGACCTCGCGGCAGGCCGCAGACAACGCCATCAACACGATCCAGACGCGGGTAACGCTGCGGGCGGCGTCATTGCCGCAGATCAAGGCGTGGTTGAAACAGCGCAAACGCTGAGCGTTGCAGTCATCGCAGCACAGGAAACGGCCCGGCCTTGCCGGGCTTTTCCTTGCCGCGCCGGCAGTCACCGGGAGGTGGGGAGCGAGGCGTGCTTGCAAAAGCAGAAGGGGGTGAGCAGACCCTGACTCGCACGCCTGGTTGCAGTGCTTTAGGTGCTCCACGCTGTCAGTGCAGTGCCCCGGTCCGCCCTGGGGGAGGCGCGTAGGCGCCCGCCCGGACGCGGTCGCTTTCGAGCGGGCCGGCAACCGGCATGCGGTGTAGATGCAAGGTGCTGTGACACAGCTGTGCTACATTCGCGCGTACGAAATGCACAAGCTCGAGGATTTCATGAGCACCACAACCATCCGTCTTCCAGACGAACTCAAGATGCGCGTTGCTGCAGCCGCGAAGCGGGGCGGCACGACGGCACATAGTTTCATCCTGGAAGCGATCGCCGAAAAGGCGGAATCGGTCGAGCGTCGTGCCGATTTCGATGCGGTTGCCGAGCAGCGTTATGCCGGCATTGTCGCGTCCGGCAAAACCATCGCCTGGGACGACATGCGTGGCTATCTGGAAAAGCGCATGGCCGGCGAGCCGGCAAAGCGTCCCACGGCCCGCAAACTAGCCCGGTAGCATGGTGCGTATCGAGCTGGCACCGGAGGTTGCACAGGATCTTGAGCGGATCTTCGACCACCTCCAGCGCCATGAGACCGCACATGTCGCAGCACGCCTGCACGAGATCATTGCGGCAATCGATGTGCTGGAAACCAATCCGCTGATCGGCCGGCCGGCTGGCGGCGACAAGCGCGAACTGGTGATCGGTCGCGGCGCGCACGGCTATCTTGCGCTGTATTGCCATGTCGCGCAGATCGACACGGTGTTTGTGCTGGCCGTTCGCTCGCAACGTGAGGCGGGCTTTGCGGGGCCGTGATGTCCGCAGTCCCTCATCGCCGTAGCCAATGCAGACGCCGCCGCGTCATGCTCCAAACGCACCATCGATCGTATGCATCGCGCCGGTGACAAAGCTCGCTTCCGAGCCAGCCAGCCAGGCCACCATGCCGGCCACTTCGTCGGCGCGGCCGTGGCGTTTGATCGCCATGAAGCTGTGCATCAGGTCTTTCATCGGCCCGTTTTCCGGGTTGGCGTCGGTATCGATCGGGCCCGGTTGCACCACGTTGATGGTGATGCCACGCGGCCCGAAGTCGCGGGCCAGCCCGCGCGCCAGCCCTTGCAGCGCGGATTTGCTCAGCGCGTAGGACGCCATGCCGGGCAGCGGCATGCGGTCGCCGTTGACCGAGCCGATCACGATGATCCGCCCGCCGGGCGGCATCTGCCGCGCGGCCTCCACGGCGGCGTGGTAGGGCGCGTGCACGTTGATGCGGAACAGCCGGTCCACCGCGTCCGGATCCTGGTCCAGGGCGTCGCCGAACAAGGCGATGCCGGAGTTGACCACCAGCACATCCAGCGGCCCGCTGCGTCGCACCGTGGCGATGACCGCATCGCGGTCGGCGCTGTCGGCCAACACCGCGGTGCTGCCGGTGTCACCGGCCAGGCGCTGCGCCGCCTCGGCAGAACCGGCGTAGGTAAACGTCACCCGCGCGCCCTCGGCCACGAAGCGCCGCACGATGGCGGCCCCAATCCCCCGGCTGCCACCAAGCACCAACACCGACTTGTCTTTGAACGCTGACATGCATCCACCTCGCAATTAATGTAGCGAGTAATACATAATATATTTCGTCTGCCGTCAAGGATTTTGTAACAATGACTACAGAAATCTCTCGGGCCCGCGGGCGGCCGCGTGCGTTCGACCCGGACCAAGCGGTCGCCACTGCGCAGCAGCTGTTTCATGCGCGCGGCTACGACGCACTGAGCGTGGCCGACCTCACCAAGGCGCTGGGCATCAACCCGCCCAGTTTCTACGCCGCCTTCGGCAGTAAGGCCGGCCTGTATGCGCGCATCCTCGACCGCTACGCGCAGACCGGTGCCATCCCGCTGCCGCAGATTCTGGACGCCAACCGCCCGCTGGCCGACGCGCTGGCCGACGTACTGGAGCAGGCCGCCCGCTGCTACGCCGCAGACCCCGCCGCCACCGGTTGCCTGGTGCTGGAAGGCACGCGCAGCAACGACGCGCAGGCGCGCGAGGCGGCCTGCGGCTTTCATGTCGCAGCCCAGGAGTTGATCCGTTCCCACATCGCCAAGCAGTGCCCGCACGACGCAGACCGGCTGGCGGATTTCGTCAGCACCACCATGGCCGGGCTGTCCGCCAGCGCCCGGCATGGGCAGAGCCTGGAGCGTCTGTTGGCGAGTGCACGGCTGGCGGGGGAGGCGCTTCGGGCAGCGCTGCGGGGAATTGGTTGAGCGTGTCCGGCTTCTGCCGTTGAGCGATAGACCTCATCTAGGTCAGAGCGTGCAGCAAAGACTGCTTGCAAAAACAGCTTGTTCGCCGAATATTCCATATTCCGGAATATGGAATAAGGCGGGCTTGGCTGTGGAACTGAAGCCGCAGGATCTGGTGGTGCTGTACAAGCAGGTCGCCCAACCGGGCCAGGCCTGGACCTATGCCTCCCTTGGAGAAGCGCTGGGCATGAGCCCTTCTCAGGTGCATCGCAGCGTCAAGCGCGCGGTGGCCTCCGGCTTGGCGCTGGAAAAAAGTCGCGGCGAGTGGGAGACGGTGCGCACGGCGCTGCACGAGTTTGCGGTCCACGGCGTGCGTTACGCCTTTCCTGCCGTCATCGGGCCGCTAAGGCGTGGCATTCCTACGGCCTTCGGCGTGCCCCCACTGTCCATTGCCATTTCCAGCTCCCCAGGGGATGTACCGGTGTGGCCAAGCGCGCAGGGCACGGCCAAAGGCCCCAGCTTGTCGCCGTTGTCGGCCGGTGTGCCCAACGCTGCGCTGGCCGACCCTGCCTTGCACCAACTGCTGGCGCTGCAGGACGCCCTGCGCAGCGGGCGCGCCCGCGAGCGCACGCTGGCGGCGCGCTATCTCAGGCAGTTGCTGGGGCTTGGCAATGCGGTCTGATGATCCTAACTACCGCACCTACTTGTGATTGCGAATGCATTGGGCGAGCTTCGCGAACACGTAGTCTTCCTCGGCGGAGCAGTTGTTGGCCTGCTGGTATCCGATCCATTGGCTGAAAGCGTCCGCGCCACCTATGACGTCGATGCGGTGGTCAATCTTGATTGGTCCCGGTTCCGCGGTATCGAGGCGCGTGTGGAGTCGCAGGGCTTCGCGCGCGCGATGCAGCCGAACCGGAGCGCGCAAGCGTCGTGCTTCAGCGCCTACGTACCATTGCATCAGAGTAGCTGCGACATCGTCGGCTTTAAGTCTGCAAAGAAAACCTTGAAGCACCGCGGCCCGCTTGCGATGATGCATCGCAATTGCAACGCACTGGGCCTGCCATGAAATCCGCATCTCTTCCATCGCTCCGGGTGGACCCGGCACTGCGCGAAGCGGCCGAAGCCGTGTTGCAGGAGGGTGAGACGCTTTCCAGCTTCGTCGAGCAATCTGTGCGCGCCCAGGTGCAGCAGCGTCAGCAGCAAGAGGCCTTTATCGCACGCGGGTTGGCGTCACGTGACAGCGCCAAGGCGTCCGGCCGCTACATCGACACCAAAGATGTGATGACCGGCTTGCAGTCCCAGCTAGACAAAACACGCAAGGGCTGATCCAGGGTGCGTTTCAACGTCCGTTTTACCGAGGCGGCGCGTGATGATCTTGCGCGGCTCTACGACGACCTGTTGCAGCGGGCTGGAGCCGATTTCGCTGTGGCCGAGCGCGCTTTGCAGTTCATTGGTGATGGCATCGCCGTGCTTGAAGTGGCACCGCTGAGCTGTCGTAAAGTTCGCCAAGGCGACCCTTTCCAGCGTGAACTGGTGATTGGCTTCGGCCCAAGTGGCTATGCGCTGTTGTTCGAAGTCCAAGACAAGCAGACGGTGCTTGCGCTCGCAGTGAGGCATCAGCGTGAAGACGACTGGTGCTAAGGTCTTGCGACGAAGAATGTATAGAAAATTTTGAATTTAAGAAGAAGGTCGTGATGGCACGGATGTGGATGGTGCGCGGTGAGGGCGGGAGCTTGTACGAAGCATTTCGCGAGCAAGGCGTGGTTGCAGTAGGTTGGACTCAGCTCGCGGCTGAGGCCAAGCCAGGTGTTGATCGCAAGCAATTGATCGCCATTTATCAGGCTGCTGAGCCATTGGCCAGACCTGGTACCGTCATTTCCGGAGCCTCTCAGGTATGGCGTTTCGTAAATGAAATTCAGCAAGACGATTGGGTCATTACTTACTCGCCAGCGAATCGCCTTTACGCAGTTGGCACTGTGGCGGGGCAGGCGGAGTACCTCCCCGAGTCGGCCGAATCAGGCATAGCACTTGCGCGGAAGGTGCAATGGCTGCAGCAGGAGCTTCCCCGCGATCACCTGGGTATCTCAACCAAGAATAGCCTTGGCTCCACACTGACATTGTTTGAGGTGCCGCCCAGTGCCGCCGACGAGATATTGGCAGTGCTCAAAGGTAAGCCGGTACAGGAGATCGAAGAAGCGCTTGACGAAGCCGTTGCCGACCCTCTCGCAGGTATCGAGTCCCAGGCGCTCGAGCGCATCAAGGATCTGGTCAGCGAGCTTGGCTGGAATGACATGCAACAACTTGTGGCCGGCATTCTGCGAGCGATGGGCTACAAGACCCAGATCTCGCCTCCCGGCTCGGACCGTGGGAAAGACATCGTTGCATCGCCCGACGGGTTTGGCTTCGAACATCCACGTATTGTCGTGGAGGTCAAGCATCGTAAGGGGCAGATGGGCAGTCAGGACATTCGCAGCTTTCTTGGTGGGCGCCACAAGGATGATCGCGGTTTGTATGTCAGCACCGGCGGCTTCAGCAAGGATGCGCAGTACGAAGCAGATCGCGCGTCCATTCCACTGGCGCTGTGGACGCTGGACCATGTGGTGCGCGCGCTGATCGAGCACTATGCGGCTACCGACGCCGAAACAAAACGCATTGTGCCGCTGAAGCGGCTTTACTGGCCCGCCTGAAGCCAGAGGAAGAAAAAGTGACATCTACCGAACAAAAGATCGAGCGCTTCATCGCCGCGTTGGCTTCGCTTGGCGGCAGCGCGGGCAATCAACGTCTGCGTGAGGAACTGGGCTGGCAGGACAGCACCTACCAACGCATCAAGCAGCAACTGATCGACGACGGCCGCATCCGCGCTGGTCGGGGGCGAGGTGGATCGGTTGCCTTGACGGCGGCGATACAAATGCCAGCTGCGCCCAATGTTGCACCCGAGCCCAAGCCGGCACGGGCCAAACCTGCGGCTGCAACTCTCAAGAAGGAATCTGTGTCCGAACTCGACTACGCCGACAAGCTCTGGAAAACCGCCGACAAGCTGCGCGGCAACATGGAGCCCAGCGACTACAAGCACGTTGTGCTCGGCCTGATCTTCCTCAAGTACATCTCGGATGCCTTCGAAGCCCGGCACGCGGCATTGCTGGCCGAAGATCCACAGGCTGCAGAGGACAAGGACGAGTACCTCGCCGAGAATATTTTCTGGGTTCCCAAGCAGGCGCGTTGGTCGCACCTGCAGGCAAACGCCAAGCAATCGAGCATCGGCACGCTGATCGATGACGCCTTGCGCGCCATCGAGAAGGACAACGAATCGCTGAAAGGCGTGCTGCCCAAGGACTACGCGCGCCCCGCGCTCAACAAGGTGATGCTGGGCGAACTGATCGACCTGATTTCTGGTATTGCGCTCAACGACAAGGGCGCCAAGTCCAAAGACGTGCTGGGCCGCGTGTATGAATATTTTCTCGGCCAGTTCGCCGGCGCCGAAGGCAAGCGCGGCGGCGAGTTCTACACACCGCGCAGCGTGGTGCACACCCTGGTGGAGATGATCGAGCCTTACAAGGGCCGCATCTACGACCCCTGCTGCGGCAGCGGCGGTATGTTCGTGCAGAGCGAAAAGTTCGTCAACGAGCACGGCGGGCGCATTGGCGACATCGCCATCTATGGGCAGGAAAGCAATTACACGACCTGGCGCCTGTGCAAGATGAACCTCGCCGTGCGCGGCATCGATAGCGACATCCGCTGGAACAACGAGGGCAGCTTTCACAAGGACGAACTGCGCGACCTGAAAGCTGACTTCATCCTGGCCAACCCACCGTTCAACATTTCCGACTGGGGCGGCGAACGGCTGCGTGATGACGTGCGTTGGGCGTTCGGGCCACCACCGGTGGGCAATGCCAACTACGCCTGGTTGCAGCACATCGTCCATCACCTCAGCCCGCACGGCTTTGCCGGCGTTGTCCTGGCGAATGGCTCGATGAGCAGCCAGCAAAGCGGCGAAGGCGACATCCGTAAGGCGATGATCGAAGCCGGCGTGGTCGATTGCATGGTCGCCCTGCCTGGGCAGCTGTTCTATTCCACGCAGATTCCGGCCTGCCTGTGGATTCTGGCCAAGGACCGCAGCAACGGACTGGTGCTACAGAGCAAGCTACGCGACCGCCGTGGCGAAATCCTGTTCATCGACGCTCGCAACATGGGCACACTGGTTGACCGCACCCGGCGCGAATTGAGCGATGCCGAGGTGGCCAGGATCGCGGCGACCTATCACGCATGGCGTGGCGAGCAGGATGCAGGCGACTACGCTGATATCGCCGGGTTCTGCAAGTCCGCCCCGCTCGATGAGGTGCGCAAGCACGGCCATGTACTCACGCCGGGCCGCTATGTCGGCGCAGCGGCGCAAGAGGATGATGGCGAACCGTTTGCGCAGAAGATGCAGCGCCTGGCAACGCTGTGGCGGGAGCAGCAGCAGGAAGCGGTGAAGCTTGACGCAGCGATCGAGATGAATCTGAAGCACCTGGGCTTCTGACAGGAGAGACATGATGAACGAGAAACTCGACCTCACAGCACTGCGCGATGCGGTGTCTTCGCTGGAAGACAGCCTGGGCGTGGTCAGCGACAGCGCCTGGTTCGACCAGCAATCGAAACAGGTGAAAAACACGCTGGTGGCAGGCGTCATCCAGAATTTCGAGTTCGTCTATGAAATCGGCATCAAGATGCTCAAGCGCCAGATCGAGGCCGAATCCGCCAGCCCGGAGGAGGTGGATGAAACCAACTTCCGTGAAGTGCTGCGTGTGGCTGCCGAAAAGGGCTTGATCGCCGACGTGGAGGCCTGGTTCAAGTATCGGCAGATGCGCAACATTACCGCGCACACCTACGACCACGAAAAGGCGAAGAAGGTGTACCAGGGCACCCTGGACTTCATCGTCGATGCGCGCGACTTGTTGCAAAAGCTGGAAGCACGCAATGTCTGACACGCCCAATATCGACATCCGGCCCGATCATTGGCAGATCGTGCGCGACATTCTGCGCAAGCATGTGCCGCAATATGAAGTATGGGCTTTTGGCTCGCGCGCCAAATGGCTGGCCAAGCAGTATTCCGACCTGGACCTGGCCATCATCACCGATCAGCCCTTGTCGCTGGCGGTGAGTGCGGCGCTGGCTGACGATTTTTCCGAATCGGATTTGCCGTGGAAGGTCGATGTGGTTGATTGGGCGACGACCGTGGAGTCGTTTCGCAAGATCATTGAGCGTGACAAGGTGGTGGTGAAAGAAGGGCAAAAAAGCTTGGCAATGAAGGATGAAATTTACTACGTTCCTTTACGGGATTTAACCACTCGTATTACGAAGGGAACGACTCCATCGAGAGGCGAGGGCTTTGTCTCTGTCGGGATCAACTACATCAAGTCAGAATCGATCACGTCAGATGGCACGATTGATACAGATAAATTTGCATACATCGATAAGCTAACTCATGACGCGCTCGCTAGATCTCAGCTTTGCGCAGGCAATGTTCTCTTCTCGATGGCAGGCGTCTATTTGGGAAAAACAGCAATTGTACGACCGGAGCATGTTCCTGCAAATGCCAATCAAGCAGTAGGTATCATCACTCCTGATCAATCTAAGGCTGATCCACGCTTCATTCACTATTCAATTCAATCGCCGGCCTGTCGCTCCTGGATTAAAAATTCAGCGGCGCAATCAGCGCAGCCGAATTTCAACCTGAAAGAGATCGGCGATCTGCCGATTCCGAGTTTCTCCCTCGAAGAACAGCGCAGGATTTCAAACATCCTCGGCGCGCTCGATGACAAAATAGAGCTAAACCGACGCTCGAACCAGACGCTGGAAGCGATAGCCCGCGCCCTGTTCAAGTCCTGGTTCGTGGACTTCGACGGCGTGCCGCCAGATGACATGCAGGAATCGGAACTGGGCTTGATTCCTAAAGGGTGGCGGGCTGCCTCACTCGACTCGATTGCTCACTACCTTAATGGTCTGGCGTCGCAGAAATTTCCACCAGAGAGTGAGGTCGAGTTCTTGCCCGTCATAAAAATCGCGCAATTGCGAGCTGGTAATGCGCAAAATGCAGACAAAGCAAGTGCTCGGCTCAAATCAGAATATATCGTGCAAGACGGTGATGTATTGTTTTCATGGTCAGGTACGCTGGAAGTCGAAGTGTGGACGGGTGGTCGTGGAGCATTGAACCAGCATCTGTTCAAAGTGACTTCGACAGAAGTGCCCAAGTGGTTTTATTATTTTGCCACACGCGAACACTTGCCCGATTTCCGAGCCATCGCCGCAGGCAAAGCCACCACGATGGGCCATATTCAACGCAAGCACCTTGCCGGCGCTAGAGTCGCCGTGCCGCCCACCGATGCGATGGATGAGTTCGACCGCACCATCGCGCCGCTGTTCGAGAAGATCATCAACAATGCCTTGCAATCTAGAGCCCTTGCCCAACTTCGCGACATCCTGCTCCCTAAGTTGATTTCGGGTGAGTTTCGGGTGAAGGATGTGAAGTGCTTCCTGGAAAAAACAAAGTGAGTCTGGATTGGTGCCCAGGCATCCGTGAAGCATGCTTGTATTGGCGCGAAGCGCCGATGTTGCAGCAAACCTTCGATGCGCTGGAACGCACGCTAGATCAGGACAACGATGCGTGTATAGATTGCGCAAAATCAATCGTTGAAGTGTTCTGCCGCATCATCGTGGATGAACTGGATTCGCCTACTCAACCTGTCAAGCCAAAAGTCTCGGCCCCTGATTTTGGTGCGTGGGTCAGTGCCGCTGTGCGCGTGCTTAAGCTTGGCGAAAATCAAAACAGCAAATTTCTCAAGCTGGTTTCGCAGCACTACAAACTGACAGCAGCATTGGGTGATCTACGAAACGAATCTGGACCGGTCAGTCATGGGCGTGATGGATTTCTTGCCAAACTGTCCATCCACCATCGCCGCTCGGCGGTCCTGTCAGCGGATGCACTGGTGATGTTTCTGCACCAAGCCTACCTGGAGGCGCAGCGAGATCCGGTCAATTCGCGCGAGCCTTGGGAGCGGTTTGAGGAATTTAATAATTTAATTGACGCTTATGTCGGGTTGGAGTTGGTAACGGACGATGAAGGCAATCCTGAGTTTCGGGTTATTTTGCCTGACAATGACTTCTTTCCCCTCAATGTTTCCGTCAGTCGTGTGCTCTACCAGCTTGATCGTGGTGCCTATATCGAAGCGCTGAACGCCGCACGTGATGCTACTGCTCTTGTAGCGGAGCAGGATGTACAACGAGGAGAGCACTAATGGCATGGGATTGGGCAGTGATTGGAACCGCTGTTGGTGGGTTTTCCACCCTGATATACACCGGCTTCACTTATGCACTTCTGCGTGAGAACCGTGCGCTACGCAAGGCAGGGCGCTCGCCCCATGTGATTGCCCATTTCGAGCCGCACCCTGATGGCAACGGAGCCCTGCAACTTGCGTTCTCCAACGTAGGCACAGGTCCAGCCCTGGATGTCTGCTATTCGTTTGAGCGTGAGGCGGGCGATTTTGAGAACTATCACATTTTGTTCAAGCACGCCGAAGAGCGCCCGGCGTTGACCATGATTGGGCAAGGTGAAAAGTTCAGCTTTACTTTTGCTATCGGGTTCAACCTGTTCAGTCCCAAAGATGCGAAGGTCAGCAGAAGGCTCAAGCCTTTTTACGTCAACGTTAGCTGGCGTGCTGCAGGGGAAAAGAAGCTAAACGCTGAAAAATATCTTTTGGATATCTCGGCATATGCCGGGCTGCCTGGGGTTGTCGAGAAGCCATCCATTGCCAAGATCGCAGATGCGCTGGGTGACATCAAAAGGCACATGGGAACATTGGCGCAAAATGCTGACGCACGAATTCGAATAGTGGATGCGACCTCAATCGAGGAGCACATAAGGAAAGTCGTTCCAGTACGACAACCACTTTCCGATGAGGAGCAGAGCTAATGGCTTTTCTATCCGAAGCCGCAGTCGAGCAAGCCCTGCTTGAACAATTACGCAGGTTGGGCTACTCCGTCGTCTCGGACAACACAACGGGCCCGGACGGCAGCGCGCCGGAACGCGAAAGCCATGATGTCGTGGTGCTGCACCAGCGATTGGCCGATGCCGTCACCCGGCTCAACCCGCAGCTGCCGCCGGAGGCGAGGGAAGACGCCATCCGCAAGCTCACCCAAAACGAATTGCCGAACTTGCTGGAAGAAAACCGCCGCATCCACACGCTGCTGACCGAAGGCGTGGATGTCGAATACTACGCAGACGATGGTGTGCTGACAGCGGGCAAGGTTTGGCTGCTCGACTTCGACCGCCCGGAGAATAACGACTGGCTGGCCGTTCAACAGTTTGTGGTCATCAGCGGCCAGACCAGACGCCGGCCGGACGTAGTGCTGTTCGTCAATGGCCTGCCGCTGGCGGTGATCGAGTTGAAAGCGCCCGGCAGTGCAGGTGCAAACCTGGTAGGTGCATTCAACCAGCTGCAGACCTACAAACAGCAGATCCCCGCGTTGTTCCATACCAATGCGGTGCTGGTTACCTCCGATGGCATTGCCGCGCGGGTCGGCTCGCTGTCCGCCGATCTGGAGCGCTTCATGCCGTGGCGCACCACCGACGGCAGGCAGGTGCTGCCCAAGGGACAGCCGGAGCTGCCTACGCTGATCGAAGGCGTGTTCGCGCCGCAGCGGTTTCTTGAGCTGCTGCGCTGGTTCACCGCTTTTGGCGAAACCGGTGGCGGGCTGGTCAAGATCATTGCCGGTTACCACCAGTTCCACGCGGTGAACCACGCGGTGGAATCGACGATTCGCGCCTCACGCACGGCAATTGCCGAAGATCCAGCCAAGTACGGCTTGGCCAGCGTTAAAGCGCAGCCGGCAGGCGACCGCAGGGCGGGGGTGATCTGGCATACGCAGGGCAGCGGCAAGAGCCTGCTGATGGCCTTCTACGCCGGGCGGCTGGTGCAGCACCCGGCGATGCGCAACCCGACGCTGGTGGTGCTGACCGACCGCAACGACCTGGACGACCAGTTGTTCGGCACGTTTTCGATGTGCAAGGCGCTGCTCCGGCAGACACCGGTGCAGGCCGACAGCCGTGAGGATCTGGCGCGCCTGCTCGACCGCGCCAGCGGTGGCGTCATCTTCACCACTTTGCAGAAGTTCGGCGAAGTGGAGGCGCCATTGACCACGCGCCGCAACGTGGTGGTCATTGCCGATGAAGCGCACCGCAGCCAGTACGGCCTGAAAGCCAAACTGGACGCGAAGACCGGCGTGGTCTCGTATGGCTTTGCCAAATACATGCGCGATGCGCTGCCCAATGCCTCGTTCATCGGCTTCACCGGCACGCCCATCGAAGCGACCGACGTAAATACCCCCGCGCTGTTCGGCCATTACATCGATGTCTACGACATCAGCCGCGCGGTGGAAGATGGTGCAACTGTCCCGATCTATTACGAATCGCGGCTGGCGCGCATTGAACTGGATGAAGACGAAAAGCCTAATCTGGATGCAGAGGTCGAGGCCCTGTTCGAGGGGGAAGGCACAGATGAAAAGGAAAAGCTGAAAGGGCGGGCAGCCGCAGTGGAGCGGCTGGTCGGCAGCCAGAAGCGGCTGGCCCTGGTGGTGCAGGACCTGGTGACGCACTTCGAAGAGCGTGTGGCTGCGCTGGATGGCAAGGCGATGGCGGTGTGCATGAGCCGCGAGATCTGCGTTGACCTCTACACCGAAATCGTCAAGCTGCGCCCGCACTGGCACAGCGACGACGACACGCTGGGCGCGGTCAAGATCGTGATGACCGGCGCGGCCAGCGACCCGCCGCGCTGGCAGCCACATATCGGCAACAAGGCCCGGCGCGATGCCTTGGCGCGCCGCGCCAAGGACCCGGCCGACCCGTTGAAGCTGGTGATCGTGCGCGACATGTGGCTGACCGGCTTCGATGCGCCCTCCATGCACACCATGTATGTGGACAAGCCGATGAAGGGGCATGGCCTGATGCAGGCTATCGCGCGGGTCAACCGCGTGTTTCGGGACAAGCCGGCCGGCTTGATCGTCGACTACATCGGTATCGCGCAGAACCTGAAATCCGCACTGGCGCAGTATTCGCCGCAGGACAAGCAGAACACCGGTATCGACGAAGCGCAGGCGATCGCCATGCTGCGGGAGAAGTACGAAGTCGTGCGGGATATGTACCACGGCTTTGATTACCTCACGGCACTAAATGGCACGCCGCAGCAGCGCTTGGCGATGATGGCCGGTGCGATCGAGTGGATCCTCGATCAGCAGCAGCAATGGGTGGCCGCGGCAAGCAGCGACGATGGCAAGAAGGCAGCGCAACGCCGCTACCAGGACGCAGTGCTGGCCTTGTCCACGGCCTACGCGCTGGCCTCCGCCTCGGATGAGGCGCTCGCGGTGCGCGAGGAGGTGGGCTTCTTCCAGGCGATCCGCGAAGCCTTGGTCAAAAGCGCCACGGGTTCAGGCATCAGCTCGCAGGAGCGCGATTTCGCCATCCGCCAGATCGTGAGCCGTGCGGTGGTCTCCACCGAGATCGTGGATATCCTCAAAGCCGCCGGCATCCAGTCGCCGGACATTTCCATCCTGTCCGACGAATTTCTTGCCGAAGTGCAGCGGATGGACAAGAAGAACCTGGCATTGGAAGCGCTGCGCAAACTCATCAACGACGGCATCCGTTCGCGCAGCAAGCGCAATATTGTGGAGACCAAGGCGTTTTCGGAACGGCTGGAAGACGCGATTGCGCGCTACCACGCCAATGCCATCACCACCGCCGAAGTCTTGCAGGAACTGATCTGCATCGCCAAGGACATCCGCGCGGCACGTGCGCGTGGCGAAGAGCAGGGATTGAGCGAGGATGAAGTCGCGTTCTACGATGCGTTGGCAGAGAATGATTCTGCAGTGCAGGTGATGGGCGACGATGCACTCAAGGTCATCGCACACGAGCTGCTGGTGAGCCTCAAGGGCAGCGCTTCGGTGGATTGGGCGCGCCGCGATTCGGCGCGTGCGCGCATGCGCGTGCTGGTGAAACGCATCCTGCGCAAATACGGCTATCCGCCCGATTTGCAGGATGCTGCGGTGCGAACAGTGCTGCAGCAGGCAGAAGCACTCTCTGCTGCCTGGTCTGCATGAGTTGCGCTATTGACGCCAGAGGATAGCAGTAGCAGGATTTCACTACGGAGCCTCGGAACTCCTCGTACAGCGGCTTGCCACCTCCGAAAATGGTGGTTTCTCTTGATTTCATGGATGCGAGAGATTCTATGACCGAGGCTCATCGTCAACCCAACGCCGAAGCTGGCTACTTTTTGCCAGAAAACGCGCAATACCGCCTGCAGCAACTACGGGACCACATGCGCTTTCTAGCGCGCCTGGCGCAGCCGCGCACGCAGGCCGAAGAGCAGTTGCGGCAGCCAGCCATCCGCTTGGACGAACTGGCGTGCTGCCTGCAGCTGCTGGCCGAGCAGGTAACGCAGGCACTGGCGCAGGTGCAGTGGCCCGCGCGGCTTGAGCCCGGCGCCGCTGACAGTGAGCGTGCCGAGGCCGGGGAGGTCGCATGAGTAGGCCCGTGATGGCGTCGCCCCGCACACGCCGGCGGGCAGGAGATGACATGCAGCGTGATGCGTTTGCCTTCGGCATCACGATGGAGCAGGTGGATGCACTGGATCAGTTGTTGCTGACCATCGCGGCCCATGGCGATGTGATCGCTGCCGGCAACGCCGATCGGCTGGACCGCGGCACCTTGCCCGTGCTGGGCAGCGCCATCTTCGATGCGGCCGGCGCCATGCGCAGCATCCTGGACCAGTTGGCGCTTCAGCGCCTTTGATGGACTGTGAGTGACGTCCGGACGCCTGCTATGGCGTAGATAGATTGAAAAGTGCCAAGCACTACGGCGGTGGCGGAGCTTGCGTATGCTTTATCTCTCTCGGGATTAAGCGGATGCAGGACGCCATGGAGCGACAGAATGAGGTAACGGCATTGGTAAGCAGTGAGGCCATGCAGCACGCTGCCACCGCTAAGCAGGATGCTCCATTGGGGCGAGTGTTGCGGCAGACGTTTGGCGTCGATCTGAAGTGGTGGGTTCCATGTTGGGGCGGTGGCATGGTGCTGGCCCACTTCCTACGCATTGGCTATGTGCCTTCGTTATCGCTTGGAGATCTGGGGGTCGTGCTAAGCGCCGTGGCGTTGTTCGGCGGAATCGCGCTACTGGGTTTCCTAGCTTTGTTGGGGCTGCCGGCATTAATGATCAGCCTGTTGGTCGATCAGCATTTGCTGCCTGCGCCATCAGGTCCCAAACAAGTAGACACAAACCGAAAAGGACTGCGTTCCTACTACCGGCGCGCGCAACCTGAGTTAGGCAGACGAAAAGAGCGTGTTCTCGAACGACTCATAATCTTCTTTATTGCCGCTCTGCTCGCCGGAATTTATGGCTTAGGCATGCTGCATTTGGCGAAGGCTGGTTATGGACCCTTGCCAACTTATGGAATCTTGATCGGTTTAGGAGTGGGTCTATTTAGTTTGGTGTTGCTGCCGATGACAAGGGACGCCAGTTTTGTTCGTTGGTTGTGGCCTCTGTTGCGCACACGAAGTGGTACCGCGCTCCTGATGCTATTGATGTATTTGGCGTTTTGGCCTATCGCGGGCTTCGCCGTTGACTACTTTGCGCCTGTCGTAGGAGCGAGAGATTGGTTCTATCTCTCGCTATCTGCTTTTATGGTGGTATTCGTTCATTGGACGGTCTATGCAACCCATCTTGTTGAAATGAACAAGCGAATTCGAGTGATCGGACCCGCAGTGTTGATGGTGTTGGCGTATAGCGGCGGGCTGTTGGGGACGGTCGATGTCAGCGTTCGCAAACTCGGCATCGGTATGTTGCCTGGAGTGCAGCTGCAATTGACCGAGCAAGGCTGCCAGATCGTCAAGGCGAGTTGGGGTGACGCACGCTGCGAGCGAGCGCAGCCAGAATCGTCAGTTTTTGTGCTGCCGGCAGTTGATGTGCTAACCCGATTGGGCTCGGACTTCTATGTGGCGCCGCCCGGCGGGCTTGCCAACGAACACATGCCACGCTTCCTGATTCCTGCAAGTCAGGTGCTGAGTTGGAGCAGGATTGAGGCAGTCAAGAAGACGGCTGCCGCCGCCGCAGCGGCGCCTGCCAAATGAGTGACGGCGCGTGCGTGCCGAACGCTGACCGCGTCTGAGCGATTGTGGCGTGCCGCTGCGCTCGATTACCGAGTGCCGTAGGCAATCATCCGTACGGCGCGGTAGCAATTCACTACACCGGCGCAGACTTCAAAATCCCCGACAAACTCTCGCGCAGGATCAACTGCAGATGCATGCGGTTGAGTTCCATGCCGCTGGTCATCACGTTGTGCAGGCCGCCGCACATGGCGGCCACGGCGAAGACGCGGGCCTGGAATTCCTGCTCGCTGCTGGCCGGGTCGGCGTGGCCGCGGAGCAGGCGCTTGAGCAGGGCGCTGAGGTGTTCGATCAGCGAGGCGCTCTGCCTGCGCATGAAGGCCGCCAGCACCGGGTCGCGCAGGGTGGCCAGGTGCAGCTCCAGGTCGATGCGGGTGCGCTTGATGTTGATTTCCTGCAGCAGCCATTCTTCGAGCAGGCCGGCGATGAAATCCACCACGTGCACGTTGGCCGGGCGTTCCACCAGCCACATCTGGCGGATGGCGCGCATGTAGTTGCGCTCAAGCAAGGCGCGCACCAGCGCGTCCTTGTCTTCGAATCGCTGCAGCAGGCAGCCGCAGCTGACCTTGGCGCGCTCGGCAATCAGTTCGAAGCTGGTGGCGCCCAGGCCGGCGGCATCGATGCATTGCTCGGCGGCGTCCAGCACCTCTTCCAGCAGCAGTTCTTCGCGCTCTTTTGCCGTGCGCAACAGCAGAACGTTGGACATGGGCAGCAGGGTGGCGGGGGGCTGCAGTATACCGGCGCGGCGTTATCGCCCCGTTGTGCCTGCTTGTTGGTCTGCTGTGTTGCGCGCGTTGCTGAAACGCCTGCAGGCAATGGGTGATCGACCACGTTTTCACGGGCGCTGTGCGACACGTGAGGCTGATTTGTGCAGGAGATGGACGTGAGTGAGAAAAGTGCGGTGGCTGGCGTGTCCACCCAGTGGCCCGAGCGGTTGTGGGTGGTGCGGCATGGGCAGAGTTCGGGCAACGTGGCGCGCGATGTGGCAGAGGCGCATGGCCATGCATTGATCGATCTGGAACATCGCGATGCGGATGTGCCGCTGTCGGCGTTGGGCGAGCGGCAGGCGCATGCGTTGGGCACATGGATGTCGGGTCTGCCGCAGCGCGAGCGGCCCACGGTGGTGCTGTGTTCGCCCTATGTGCGTGCGCGCCAGACCGCCACAGCGGTGGTGCGCGCGCTGGGCCACGGCGACGATATGCTCAGCATCGACGAGCGCCTGCGCGAGAAGGAGTTCGGCGTGCTCGACCGTTACACCACGGCCGGCATCCTCGCGACGTTTCCGGAGCTGGCCGAGCAACGCAAGTTGGTGGGCAAGTTCTACTTCCGCCCGCCCGGTGGCGAGAGTTGGTGCGATGTGATCTTCCGGCTGCGCGCGGTGGTTGGCGATCTGCAGCGAAATCACGTGGGTGCGCGCGTGTTGATCGTGGGGCATCAGGTGATCGTCAATTGTTTCCGTTATCTGGCCGAACGCATGGACGAAGCCACGATTCTGGGCATCGACCGCGAAGGCGAGGTGCCCAACTGCGGTGTCACCGAATACGTGGCCGGCCGCGAGGGGCAGGCGTTGCACCTGGTGCGGACCAACTTCGTCTCGCCCGAGCTTGCCGATGAGCCGGTGACCACCGAATCCGACCGCCCGGCCGGAGCACGCTGATGGCCGCCGCACGCGTCCGCACGCTCACCGCTGCCGCATTGCGTGCGCTGCCGCTGCCATCGCCCGGTGGCGACAAGGAGCAGCGTGGGCGCGTGTTGATCGTGGGTGGGTCGATGCGTGTGCCGGGTGCGGCGCTGCTGGCCGGCGAGGCGGCGCTGCGCGCAGGTGCGGGCAAGTTGCAGATTGCCACCGCTGCGAGCGTGGCGCCCGGCATGGCGTTGGCGGTGCCAGAGGCCTTGGTATTGGGATTAGCGCAGAACGGACAGGGCGAAATTACGCGTGGGCATCGTGCACTGGATGCGGCACTGGAGGCCTGCGATGCGGCGGTGATCGGGCCAGGGATGGCGTCATCGGCGACCACCGCTGCATTGGTGAAACGCGCGGCTGAAAAAGCGGTTTGCACGTTGGTGCTGGATGCGGGAGCGTTGTCGCGCGGTTTGCGTGCGCCGGTTGGGCGGCCATTCGTATTGACGCCGCATGCGGGCGAGATGGCGGCATTGGCTGGAGACGACAAGGCGGCGATAGAAGCGGCGCCGGGTGCGTACGCGCTGACCTATGCGAAGACACTGCGCAGTGTGGTGATTGTCAAAGGCGCGGACAGTTTTATTGCCGGGCCGGAGGGGGCGTTGTGGGTGCATCGCGGTGGTGCGTCCGGGTTGGGAACCTCCGGATCGGGCGATGTGTTGGCGGGGTTGATCGCCGGGTTTGCCGCGCGTGGCTGCGATGCGTTGACGGCTGCGTTATGGGGTGTGTTTGTGCATGCGGCGGCGGGGAAGCTGCTATCGAAACGGATTGGGACGGTGGGGTTTCTGGCGCGTGAGCTTGGGCTGGAAGTGCCGGGGATTTTGGATCGGTTGGCGCGGGCTGCGCGGTAGTCGGCTCGCGGACGATTTGAGTTGTTGTCCTGTTGAGCGAGAGGGCCTGGCTTGCGTGCCACTGGCGCGCGTGTCTGGGAGCAACGCGCGGGCGGTGGTGATTACGGGTGTTGGGGACGTGTTGTCCTGGTCGGCATCTCTGTTGCTGCGTTGGTTTACGGGCTGGCCACCAGTCCGTGCAGGCGTACCCTCATCCGGCCCTTCGGGCCACCTTCTCCCGAGGGGAGAAGGGAGCGTCCGGCGGTAGAAGGATGCATGGTTGCGCTCGTTTTTCGTGCGATGTTGCGGCGCGTTGGTCGGTTAGGCTTGCTCACCAACCTGGGAGGGTGCACGGTGAAGCGAACGATTGCGTGGTCGATGGTGGGGGTTTTGGGGGTCTGGGGCGCTGCGACTGAAATGGTGTTGGCATCTGCATCTGCATCTGCATTAACAGCAACAACAGCGACAACAACTGCAGAAACTGCAGCAACAACAACTGCAGCAACAACAACTGCAGCAACGCCGATTCCGATGCCGACATCGACGGCATCATCTGTCTCTACACCTGCATCGAAAGTAGCGGATGCCGCAGTTGCGGATGCTGCTACTCAGCCAGCAGCACCCGCCGGCGCGCTACGCGTCTACACCACCGCCCAAGGCGCAACGCAGCAGATGCGTGTCAGCACCGTCGAGGCACTCAAGACCGGGCATGCGTTGACGGAGAAAGAGAACAGCATCTTCGTCAACCCGCAGCACCGCTTTCAGGAAGTGCTGGGCATTGGCGGGGCGATCACCGATTCCAGTGCGGAGACCTTCGCCAGGCTGCCCAAGCGTGCGCAGCGCGAACTGCTCACTGCGTACTACGATCCGCAAAAGGGCATCGGCTACACGCTGGCGCGCACCACCATCCATAGTTCCGATTTCAGCAGCGCCAGCTACACCTACATCAAGGAGGGCGATGCGGCGCTGAAGAGCTTTTCGGTCAAGCACGATCAGCGCTATCGCATCCCGATGCTGCGCCAGGCCATCGCAGCGGCCGGAGGCAAGTTGACGACATTTGCCAGCCCCTGGAGTGCGCCGGCCTTCATGAAAGACAGCAACACCATGCTCAAGGGAGGTAAGTTGTTGCCCGCGTATGCGCAGGCCTGGGCCACGTACTACACACGCTTCATTGCGGCCTACGAAAAAGCCGGCATTCCGATCTGGGGCATCAGCGTGCAGAACGAGCCGATGGCGGTGCAGACCTGGGAGTCAATGCAGTTTTCTGCGGAAGAAGAACGCGATTTCCTCAAAAACCACCTCGGGCCCACCATGGCAAAAGCCGGCTATGGCGACCGCAAGATCATCGTGTGGGACCACAACCGCGACATGATGCTGCACCGCGCGCACGTGATCTTCGACGATCCGGAAGCGGCCAAGTATGCGTGGGGCATGGGCTTCCATTGGTACGAGACCTGGGCCGGATTCGCGCCGATGGTGGAGAACGTGGCGGCGGTGGCGCAGGCGTACCCGGACAAGCATCTGCTGCTCACCGAGGCGGCGGTGGAAAAGTTCGACCCCGCCAAGTTGCAGTACTGGCCCAATGGCGAGCGCTATGGCACCGCCATCATCAACGACCTCAATCATGGGGCGGTGGGTTGGACGGACTGGAACATCCTGCTCGACCAGAACGGCGGCCCCAACCATGTGGGCAATTACTGCTTCGCACCGGTGCATGCCGACACGCGCACGGGTGAGGTGACTTACACGCCGAGCTATTGGTATATCGGTCACTTTTCCAAGTTCATCCGGCCGGGTGCGCAGCGGGTAAGTGCGGCCAGTAGCCGTAGCAATCTGATGACCACTGCATTTGCGAACCGCGATGGCTCACTGGCAATGGTGGTGATGAATGCCAGCGATGTGGCGATCCGCTACAACCTGTATGTGGGCGAGGCGTCGCGCGCGTTGGAGATCCCGGCGCATGCGATCCAGACGGTGGTGATGACGCGTTAAACGTGGAGGGTGGTCGCAGTGCTGGTGGGAGATTGCGTACCCTCATCCGCCCTTCGGGCACCTTCTCCCGGCGGGAGAAGGAGGGGCTTGCGTGATCGAAGCCATCTTTGCGTAGCCGGTCGAACTAACTTGCGTATCCGTATTACTGATGCATCACCAGTCGATACTGTCGCCAGTACCAAAAAACGCCACCGAGGAGACGCTTGCCGATCGCTGCGCATGCAGCGATCGGCAAGGTTTTGGTGGCGCTACGGCGGAAGCTCTTTTTGTGGACTCAGGACAACCTGTTGGCTCAGGACAGCAGCAGACCACCGGTGGCACCGAACACTTCGCCGGTGACATAGCTGGATTCCTGCGAAGCCAGGATCACATACAGCGGCGCCATCTCCACCGGCTGGCCGGCACGCTTGAGCGGGGTTTCCGAGCCGAAATCGGGAATCTTCTCCGGCGGTTGGCCACCGCTGGGTTGCAGCGGGGTCCACACCGGGCCGGGTGCGACCGCGTTGACGCGGATGCCCTTTTCGGCGACCTGCTGGGCCAGGCCCTTGGTGAAGTTGACGATGGCGGCCTTGGTGGAGGCGTAGTCGATCAGGGTTGCCGAGGGCTGGTAGGACTGGATCGAGCCGGTGTTGATGATGGATGCGCCCGGCGGCAGATGCGGAATGGCCGCCTTGCATAGCCAGAACATCGCATACACGTTGGTCTTGTAGGTGGCGTCGAACTGCTCGGTGGTGATGTCGGCGATGTCTTTCACCGCGGTCTGCTTGCCGGCGATGTTGACCAGCAGATCCAGCCCGCCGAGCTCCTTGACCGCGCGTGCGACCAGTTCATTGCAGAACGCTTCGTCCTTGAGGTCGCCCGGGATGCTGATGGCCTTACGGCCTTCGGCCTCGATCAACTGC
The DNA here is from genome assembly GCF_056675575.1 of Xanthomonas sp. NCPPB 3959. Classification (NCBI taxonomy): domain Bacteria; kingdom Pseudomonadati; phylum Pseudomonadota; class Gammaproteobacteria; order Lysobacterales; family Lysobacteraceae; genus Xanthomonas; species Xanthomonas sp. NCPPB 3959. Next base: position 70,746 of record NZ_JBWWVR010000003.1, on the reverse strand, counting down.
ACCACCTCCGCCGCGTCCTGTTCTTCTTCCGGCAGGTAATTCAGCACGATGTCGGCGCCTTCGCGTGCATAGGCAATCGCGGTGGCGCGGCCAATGCCCGAATCGGCGCCGGTGATCAGCGCCTTGCGGCCCTTCAGGCGGTCGAAGCCCCGGTAGCTCTGCTCGCCATGGTCGGCCTTGGGCTGCAATGCATGGATGGTGCCTGGCGCTTCCTGCGTTTGCTCGGGAAACTTGGGTTGCGGAAATTGGGTGAGCGGGTTCTGCATTTCGTACTGGTTCTTGGTGCTGGACATGCACTGGCTCCTGCAGTGGGGGATGGCAGGGCCGCAGCGTGCTGCAGCCCGATGCAGAGCAGTCTGGAAACCACCGCGATGCGTGCGGGTGAAAGAATGTTGTGCATGATGTGAACGCGTCAGTCAGATCGCATGCGAGCGATGGCGCAGCGCCGTGCACGCACGTCACGACCGGAGAACAGCAATGCAGTGTGTGGGGATCGATGGCGCCGGCAGCGGTTGGTTGGCGGTGTGGGAGGAAGACAATGGGCTGCAATTTGCCTGTTACTCGACAGTTGACGCCTTGGCGAGCGCACTGCGCCACATCGATGTGCTCGGCGTGGATATTCCGATCGGCTTGAGCGAGCACGTGCCCCGCGCTGCGGATGCGCAGGCGCGGCGCTTTGTGGGTGGCAGACGCGCATGCAGCATCTTTGCCGCGCCGCTGCGCGGGATATTGCATGCAAGCACGCAGGTGGAAGCCTCTGCGTTACATCGGGTGCTGGACCACGACGGGCAGCGTGGCTTTGGCGTGCAGTCGTTTGCGCTGCTGTCGAAGATTCGCGACTGGGACAGCGCCTTGCGCGCCGATCCGGTATGGGCGGAGCGCGTATTCGAGGTGCACCCGGAAGTGTCGTTCGCCGCGCTCGCTGGCGGGCAGGGCCTGACGGCGGGAAAGAAGAGCAGTGCGGGCCATCAACAGCGAGCCGCCTTGCTGGGCCAGTGCTACGGCGCAAGGCAAGTCGCCGCATTGCTGGAGCGCGTGCCGCGTGCGCTGGCCAAGCCGGACGATGTGCTGGATGCCTTGGTGGCCTGCTGGAGTGCGCAGCGCATTGCCGCAGGCACCGCCGGCAGCTTGCCGGAGGTGGTGGAGCGGGATGCCTGCGGGTTGCGCATGGGCATCCACTACTGACTCAGGGCGTCTGGGTGGACATCGAATACGGTCGCTGCGCCGGGTCGGTGGCCCATTGCTGATTCGGCGTGGCCTGCATGCGGAAGCGCAGCTCGCCCCCGGCTTGAATTTCTTCATGCATGAGGTAGGCGCGTGTCAGTGGTTGGCCGTTGAGGGTGGCGCTGCCGATATAGGCGCGCGCTTTGCTCAATCCCTCGGCGATCACGCTGAAACGCCTGCCGTTGGGCAGGTTGAGCGTGACGCGCGGCAGGAACGGGCGGCCGAGGATGTACTGGTTGCTGCCCGGTGCGACGGGATAAAAGCCCAGCGTGGTGAACACGTACCACGCCGACATCTGGCCGAGGTCGTCGTTGCCGGCAAGCCCTTCCGGGCCGGCGTTGTATTGGCTGTCCATGATCTGGGTCAGGCGCGCTTGCGTGCGCCATGGCTGGCCCGCGTAGGCGTACAGGTAGGCGACGTGGTGACTGGGCTCGTTGCCGTGCGCGTACCAGCCGATCAGGCCGGTGATGTCTTCCATATGCTCGAACACCTTGGGGTCGACCTTGGCATCGAACACCGCATCCAGACGTGCCAGCAGTTTGTCGTCGCCGCCATGCGCGGCAGCCAGCCCGGCGACGTCCTGCGGCACATACCAGGAGTATTGCCAGGCATTGCCTTCGGTGTAGTCGCTGCCATAGCCGCTGGCGGATGGATCGAACGGCTCGCGAAAATTTCCAGCACGCGTGCGCGCGCGCATGTAGCCAGTAGCGGAATCGAAGGCGTGTTTCCAGTTGCTGGCGCGCTTGCTGAATTCTGCGGCGATGGCTGGCTTGCCGAGCTTGTCGGCCATGCGCGCGATGGTCCAGTCGTCGAAGGCATATTCCAGTGTCTTGGAGGCGGCTTCGCCTTCTTCGTCGATGGGCACATAGCCCAGCTCGCGGTACTGCGCGATACCGTCGTAGGGGCCGTAGTTGGCGCTGGCGACCATGGCCTCCAGCGCTTCGTTGGCATCGAAGCCGCCGATGCCTTTCATGTAGGCGTCGGCAATCACCGGCACCGCGTGGTAGCCGATCATGCACCAGGTTTCCAGGCCGTGGAACGCCCAAACGGGGAGGATGCCGTAGGCGCTTTCGCGGCGCGAGGCGAGCAGGGAATTGACCACGTCGCTGGTGCGTTGCGGCGGCTGCACCAGGGTGAGCAGCGGATGCAGGGTGCGGTAGGTGTCCCACAGCGAGAAAGTGGAGTAGTTGGTCCAGCCCTTGGCCTGATGCACGGCATTGTCCGGCCCGCGGTACTGGCCATCGCTGTCCATGAACAGGGTGGGGCCGAGCAGGGTGTGATACAGCGCGGTATAGAGCTGGGTGCGTTGTTGCGGCGTGCCTTGCGCATCGATCGCCGACAGCGCCTGCGTCCACTGCGCGCGCGCATCGGCGCGCACGCGGTCGAAATCGAAGGCGGGCACTTCTGCATCGAGATTGGCGATGGCGCCAGCTTCGCTCACAGGGGAGAGCGCGACCTTGACCACCAGCGGGGTGCCATCGTTGGCGACATCGAACACGCCGACCAATTGGCGGCCTTCGATCTGTGCGCGCTGTGCGGGGTTCTTCTCGCCCGGCGGCGGGAAGCCCTTGTACGGGATGTCCTGCTCGGTGTCGTGCAGTTGGGTAGCGGTGAGTGGGCGCGAAAAACGCATGGCGAAATACAGCTGGCGGCCCGGTGCCCAGCCGCGGGTTTCGCGAAAGCCGGTGACGGTGCCATCGCTGCGCACGCGCAGCCGCGACCACTGCACCTTGCCGGGGTAGTCGTACAGGCTGGTGCGCAGGTCCACCAGCACGTGTGCCGGCTTGTCTTTGGGGAAGGTGTAGCGATGCACACCCACGCGCGCACTGGCGGTGAGTTCGGCGCGGATGTTGCGGTCTTTCAATGTCACCGCGTAGTACCCGGGCTGGGCCTGCTCGCTGGCGTGGTCGAACTGCGCGGTGTAGCCGCTGCCGGGTGTGGCGATATCGCCGCGTTCAAGCTTGGTTTCGCCGGCTTGCGGCATCAGCAGCACATCGCCCAGGTCCGAATGCCCGGAGCCGGAAAAATGCGTGTGCGAGAAACCGACAATCGTGCTGTCGCTATGCCGGTAACCGGCGGCCCAGCCATAGGCCTCCTTGCGTGGTTTGATCTGCGTATCCGGGCTCAGCTGCACCATGCCGAACGGCACCGTGGCGCCGGGATAGGTGTGGCCTTCGCCACCTGTGCCGATGAAGGGATCCACCGCCTGGAAGCCGGCGTCTGCAACGCGTGGCGCAGCGACGCCGGCAGACGTGGCGAGGGCGGCAAACAGCGCCAGCCAGCGCAGAGGAGACAAGGCGATCGACCGATGCTGCATGCGGAGAGGTTCCAAGCGGATGCAGCGCCGGACCGTAGCACAGCTGTCGTGCCTGATCGCGCGGCATCTTAGGCCTGCATCGTTGAGCTCGCTGGTCTGTACGCAACGCGGTTACCAAAGAAAAACGCCAAGCTGCGCTGCTGAAATCGCGCAGACCGCCCGCATATCACGCAGATGGATCTGTTCGACGCTCCCGCCATGCCCTTGCAGATGCTGCACGATGCCGAGGGCGGCGTGCGCTATTGGCCGCAGCTGCTGATGCCTTCGCTGGCGCAGGAATGCTTCGCCGCATTGCGTGAGGCAACCGACTGGCGCAGCCAACACCGCGAGATGTACGACCGCATCGTCGCGGTGCCGCGCATGCTCGCCTCGTATCGGCTGGATGCACCGCTGCCGCCGGGGTTGCCATTGCACGCGCTGCTCGCGGCAGTGCAGGCCGTGCTGCCCGCGCCGTACAACGCAGTGGGCCTGAATCTGTATCGCGATGGCCGCGACAGCGTGGCAATGCATCACGACAAACTACAGACGCTGCTGGCGCCGCACCCGATTGCCTTGATCTCGTTGGGCGCGCCGCGCCGGATGCAGTTGCGGGTAAAGGACGGCAGCACGCGTGCGATCGGTGTGGACCTGGCGTCCGGGAGCCTGCTGGCAATGAGCCATGCCTCGCAAGTCACCCACGAACACGGCATTCCCAAGACGGCCCGTGCGGTCGGCGAGCGCATCAGTGTGGTGTTGCGTGTGCGCCCGGCCGAGCGCATGGCTGCCGGGCAGCACGGCCCACATTGGGAGCCGGCGCAGACATAGTGCGCACGGTTGCGGTTGATTGCTGCGTTGAGTTCGGTAGCGCGCCACTGGCCCGGTTCCTCCGCAAACGCTGCACATGTCCTTACACAGCAGCAGCTCTTGTTCGCGTGCGCGTGCGCTGCGTGTCATCGCCGGTCTTGCGCATTCGGGTGATTGCCATCGCCCTCACGGCTGGCCATGCTTGCATGCAGTCCCCCTCAGCGTCGCCATCCCATGTCCCTGGCCGATACCCGCCACCATCAGATGTTTCCCGAGCTGGACTCGGGCCAATTGGCGATCACGCGGCGTTTTGCCAGCGGGCCGGCGCAGCGTTTCGATGCGGGCGAGACCGTGTTCGAGGTCGGCGATGCGCATGCGCCGGTGTGGGTGGTGCTGCAAGGCGCCATCGAGGTGGTGCGCCGCGACGGCTTGGGCAACGAAAAGCCCATCACCTTGCATACGCCCGGCCAGTTCACCGGTGAGGTGAGCCAACTGGCCGGGCGCGCGTCGCTGGCCGGCGGACGCGCCGGGCCGGAAGGTTGCCTGGCATTGCCCTTCGACACCGCACATTTGCGCGCCTTATTGATCAGCTCGGCGGAAGTGGGCGAGGTGGTGATGCGCGCATTGATCCTGCGCCGCGTGGGTTTGATCGAAGGCGATGCCTCGGGGTCGGTGTTGATCGGCGAGCCGGACGACCCGCATCTGACCCGTCTGCAGGGCTTTTTGACCCGCAATGGCTACCCCAACACGGTGATGGATGTCTCCGATGAGGAAGGCCGCGCGTTGGTCGAGCGGTTGGGCATCCAGGAGCACGACTTGCCGGTGATGGTGTGCCCCAGCGGGCGCGTGTTGCGCCAGCCCAGCGATACCGAAGCCGCGCATTGCCTGGGCATGACCCCGGAGATCGACCCGGACAAGCGCTACGACGTGGCGATTGTCGGCGCCGGGCCGGCCGGTCTGGCCACCGCGGTGTATGCGGCCTCCGAAGGCTTGTCGGTGATGGTGCTGGACCAGCGCGCCATCGGCGGGCAGGCGGGTGCATCGGCACGTATCGAAAATTATCTGGGTTTTCCGACCGGGATTTCCGGCCAGGCCCTGGCCGGGCGCGCCTATAACCAGGCGCTGAAATTCGGCGCCGAACTGGCGATCCCGATCGAGGCCGGCACGCTGGAATGCGGGCGCGAAGACGGTGCGCTGAAGCTGGATCTTGCCGATGGCAAACAGCTGCTGGCCAGCACCGTGGTGATCGCCTCGGGTGCGCGTTACCGGCGCCCGGAGATCGAAGGGCTGGACCGTTTCGAAGGCCACGGGGTGTCGTACTGGGCGTCGCCGGTGGAAGCGCGGCTGTGCGAGGGCGGGGTGGTGGCGCTGGTGGGCGGTGGCAATTCGGCCGGCCAGGCGGTGGCGTTTCTGGCACCGCGGGTGAAGCAACTGCACCTGATCATTCGAGGCGAAGGCCTGGAATCGTCCATGTCGCAATACCTGATCGAACGCATCGCGGCATCGCCGAATGTGCAACTGCATACCGGCACCGAAGTGTCCGCACTGGAAGGCGACCCGGAGCGCGGTCTGCAGGCGGCTGTGTTGCGCACGCGCGCGGATGGGCAGACCACGCATGTGGAGCTGCGGCATCTGTTTCTGTTCGTCGGTGCCGACCCCAACACCGGTTGGTTGCAGCAGTGCGTGGAGACCGATGCACGCGGATTCGTCATCACCGGCACCACGCGCGGCGATGGTGTGCCGGCGTGCCTGCCGCTGGAAACCAATCGCCCGGGCGTGTTCGCCATCGGCGATGTGCGCGCCGGCTCGGTCAAGCGTGTGGCGGCCGCAGTGGGCGAGGGCGCTGCAGTGGTGGCGCAGATTCACCAGTACCTTGCGCACCAGGCCAACCCGGTGCCCGAGTCCGAACTTGCCACTGCCGCCCAGGAGTCCGCCACATCATGAGTGATCACTGCACGCATACCGGGCAGATTGCCGAGGTCACGCCGAGCGCGCGTGGCTGCGAAGATTGCCTGGCGATCGACAGCACCTGGGTGCATCTGCGCCTGTGCCGCAGTTGCGGCCATGTGGGCTGCTGCGATGATTCGCCGCACAAACACGCCACTGCGCATTACCACGCCACACACCACCCCATCATCGAAGGCTACGACCCGCCCGAAGGGTGGGGCTGGTGCTATGTGGACGAGGTGGAAGTGGCGTTGCCGGATCAGACGCCGCAGCTGGGGCCGATTCCGCGGTATGTGTGATTGGCGGCGCGGGGTGTTTGGCGGGGCGATGGGATCTGGCGCGCCGCCGGGATTCGGGAATTGGGATTGGGGATTCGTAAGCGCTTGGCTGCCGCGTTTTGATTGCCGTCTTTATTGCGTTTGGGCTTTTGCTGGCACGTTGGCTTGACCCGCTAATCCAATGCATCCCGGCGTCTGTGCGCAGTCACTCCGGCCAATGCACCTGCGGCAACACGCCAATCTGCGGGCGGGCGAACAGATAGCCTTGTTGCAGGTGGATACCCATATCGCGCAGGGCGCGGTATTCGTCGGGGTGTTCGATCCCTTCGGCAATCACCGCGATGCCGAGCTCTTCGCACATGCGGGTGGTGTGGCGCACGATTGACTGGCGGCTGCGGTCGGCGTCGATGCCGCGCACCAGCGCGATGTCCAGCTTGAGCAGGTCGGGCTGGAAGTCGGCGAGCAGGCCGAGCCCGGAATAACCGGCGCCAAAGTCGTCGATGGCGGTCTTCAGGCCGCGCGCTTGATAGGTGCGCATGATGTCGAGCAGATGCGCAGGTTCGGCCAGGTGCTCCTGTTCGCTAACTTCGAAAATGATGGCGTCCAGCGGCCAGCCGTATTGCTCGGTGGCCGAGAGTGTGGCGCGCAGGCAGTGCTCGGGGTTGTAGACCGCATTGGGCATGAAGTTGATCGACAACAAGGCCGGCAGCGCGATCTGCGCGGCGCATTCGATCGCCTTGATGCGGCAGGCCTGATCGAAGGCGTAGCGGTTGCGCTCATCCACTGCGGCCAGGATGCTGCCGGCCGATTCGCCGTTGACGCCGCGCACCAGCGCTTCGCCGGCATAGACCGTGCGGGTGGACACATCGACGATGGGCTGGAACGCCATGGTGATGGCGGTGGGGAAGTCCTGGCCATCGCGGCAGGCATTGCAAACGGGAAGGGGCGGCATGGCTGAGCAATCGTGCGGCGTGGGGAAACTCTAGCGTTATCGACTGCAACAGCGTGTCATTGAGCCTGCACACATCATCGCGGCGTCCTCACCCTGCGTCTGGGCACGCTCGGCGATAATGCGCCATCGCTCGCATCGGACGCCCCATGACCGCTCTCACCGAACGTTACGCCCTGGCTGTGGATTACGCGCGCATCGCCCATGCCGGGCAGCTGCGCAAGGGCACGCAAATTCCGTATCTGAGCCATTTACTGGGCGTGTCCACGCTGGTGCTGGAATGCGGCGGCGATGAGGAGCAGGCCATTGCCGGGCTGTTGCACGATGTGGTGGAAGACTGCGGCGGCGGCCATGAGGCCTCGATCCGCGCGCAGTTCGGCGATACCGTAGCCGACATCGTGATGGCGTGTACCGACGCCACTGCCGAAGACAAGGCCGAAGTGGACAACACCGAGCGCGCACGCAAACGCGACTGGCGCGAGCGCAAGTTGGCCTACCTGGATCACTTGCGCAAGACGCCGGAGCGCGCGCTATTGGTATCGGGCTGCGACAAGCTCTATAACGCGCGCACCATCGTGCAGGACCTGGAAAACCCCGCCGTGGGCCAGGACATCTTCAACGTGTTCACTGCCGGGCGTGAGGGCACGCTGTGGTACTACGGCGAGCTGGAAGCCATCTTCCGCACGCGCGATGCCGCCACTGCGCGGCTGTTCAGTGGCGTGGTGGCGCGCATGCAGGCATTGGCCGATACCGGCGAGCAGCCGGTGCCGGCGCATGCGTTGGGGTGATCGCGTTGTGGAGCGGCTGATTTGCGGGTTTGCTGCAGGGCCCTTGCCCGGCCACCGTCGCGGGACACGCCGCACATACGTCCTTGTAGCGTCATCGGCACGTTGGTTCGCGGCTGATCTGCGGGTTTGCTGCAGGGCCCTTGCCCGCCCACCATCGTGGGACACGCCGCAAGTACGTCCATGTAGCGTCATCGGCACGTTGGTTCGCGGCTGATCTGCGGGTTTGCTGCAGGGCCCTTGCCCGGCCACCATCGCAGGACACGCCGCAAGTACGTCCGTGTAGGCTCTTACGCGGCATCCATGCCGCGTAAGGTCCCGCGACGGTGAGCGGGCAAGGACCAGTCGCGATGGTCGGTGTGTATGGTTAAAAGCAATGCATGGCGTGCTTCTGACTCGATAGCTCATCTGTAGTTCTGCTACCCGCACCAGCAAGCCGCAACTCGCGAGACCACCAGCTTTTACTCAGCTACCGACCAACTCTCTGGTGCGGTGTCCTCGCCGATTGCGGGACCGTGTGGCGGCATGGATGCCGCCACCGAGCCTACATGGACGTACTTGCGGCGTGTCCCGCGAGCGGCGAGGGCACCGCGCACTCGACCGACCAGGCTGTTGACTATTGACCTAAAGCACGCGACTGCACCTAAACGATGCGACGACGACATCGGCTGCATGCGCGCCGCGCTAGGCTAGTGCGTTGTCGAACGTCGGTCTGGTGGTCATGTCCAACGCAATCTCGTCGTCCTCTGGCCTGGTGCGTGTGCGCGGTGCGCGCGAGCACAACCTCAAGAACGTGGATGTGGACATCCCACGCGATGCGCTGGTGGTGTTCACCGGGGTGTCCGGCTCGGGCAAGTCGTCGCTGGCGTTCGGCACCATTTTTGCCGAAGCGCAACGCCGCTATCTGGATTCGATTTCGCCGTATGCGCGGCGCCTGATCGACCAGGTCGGTGTGCCGGAAGTGGATTCCATCGAAGGCCTGCCGCCGGCAGTGGCCTTGCAGCAGGCGCGCGGCGCACCGAGTGCGCGCTCGTCGGTGGGCAGCGTCACCACCATCTCCAATTCCTTGCGCATGCTGTATTCGCGTGCAGGCAACTATCCGCCGGGGCAGGAGATCATCTATGCGGATGGATTTTCGCCCAATACCCCCGCCGGTGCATGCCCCACCTGTCACGGCCTGGGGCGCATCTACGACGCCACCGAAGCGACGATGGTGCTCGATCGCACGCTGAGCATCCGCGACCGTGCGGTGGCCGCGTGGCCTGGCGCCTGGCACGGGCAGAACCAGCGCGACATCCTCACCACGCTGGGCCACGACGTCGATGTGCCCTGGCACACGCTGCCGAAGAAAACCCGCGACTGGATTCTCTACACCGACGAGCAACCGGTGGTGCCGGTATATGCCGGCTACAGCCTGGACGAGGTCAAGCGCGCGCTGCGCCGCAAGGAAGAACCCAGTTACATGGGCACCTTCACCAGTGCGCGGCGTTATGTGCTGCACACCTTTGCCACCACCCAAAGCGCGCAGATGAAAAAGCGCGTGGCGCAGTATCTGATCAGCACGCAGTGCCCGCAGTGCGATGGCAAGCGGCTACGGCGCGAGGCGTTGTCGGTGACCTTCGCCGGGCTGGATATCGGCGAGTTGTCGCGGAGGCCATTGGATGAAGTGGCGCAGTTGCTGCGCCCGGCTGCCGAGGGCGATGCTGGCAAGCGCAAGCGCAATAACACACGCACGCAGGCCGACACGCATCCTGAGCAAGCGATCGCCGCGCAACGCATCGCTGCCGATCTACGCGCGCGGATCGCCGTGGTGCAGGCACTGGGCCTGGGTTATCTCAGCCTGGAGCGCAGCACGCCCACGCTGTCGCCGGGCGAGCTGCAACGGCTGCGGCTGGCCACGCAGATCCGTTCGCAATTGTTCGGCGTGGTGTATGTGATGGACGAACCCTCGGCCGGCTTGCATCCGGCCGATGCGCAGGCATTGCTGGGCGCGCTGGATCAGCTCAAGGCTGCCGGCAACTCGGTGTTCGTGGTGGAGCACGAGGTGGATGTGATCCGCCATGCGGACTGGATCGTGGATGTGGGCCCGGCTGCCGGCGTGCATGGCGGGCAGGTGCTCTACAGCGGCCCGCCTGCGGGATTGGAACAGGTGGACGCCTCATCCACGCGGCGCTATCTGTTCGGCACGCCGCCGCCGGTGCACAGCCATGCACGTGCAGCCACCGGGTGGCTGCAGTTGCGCGGCATCACCCGCAACAATGTGCGGGCGTTGGATGTCGACTTGCCACTAGGCGTTTTCACCACCGTCACCGGTGTGTCCGGCTCGGGCAAGTCGTCGTTGGTGAGCCAGGCGCTGGTGGAATTGCTGGCCGCCCATCTTGGGCAAACGCAGGCAGAGGAAGACGAGGCGCTCGATCCGCTGGAGCGTGGCACGCAGGTGCCGTTGGGTGGCGCGATCGTCAGTGGGCTCGATCAGGTGCGCCGGCTGGTGCGCGTGGACCAGAAACCGATCGGCCGCACACCGCGTTCGAATCTGGCCACCTATACCGGCCTGTTCGATCCGGTACGCAAACTCTTCGCGGCCACACCGGCCGCGCGTCGCCGCCGTTACGACCCGGGGCAGTTTTCGTTCAATGTCGCCAAGGGCCGCTGCGCCACCTGCGAGGGAGAAGGCTCGGTGCACGTGGAATTGCTGTTCATGCCCAGCGTCTACGCGCCGTGCCCCACCTGCCACGGCGCGCGTTACAACGCCAAGACCCTGGAGATCGAACTGCGTGGTCACAGCATCGCGCAGGTGCTGGAAATGACGGTGGACCAGGCCGCCACATTCTTCGTCGAAGACGCCAGCGTGCTGCGCCCGTTGCAGGTGTTGCGCGAAGTAGGGCTGGGCTATCTGCGGCTCGGCCAGCCGGCCACCGAACTCTCCGGTGGCGAAGCGCAGCGCATCAAGCTGGCCACCGAACTGCAACGCGCGCAGCGGCGCGACACCGTCTATGTGCTGGACGAGCCGACCACCGGCCTGCATCCGGCCGACGTGGACACCTTGATGCGCCAGCTGCAAGGCTTGGTGGCGGCGGGCAATACGGTGATCGTGGTCGAACACGATATGCGCGTGGCCGCCAGCAGCGACTGGGTGCTGGACATGGGGCCTGGCGCCGGTGGTGCGGGCGGCCATGTGGTGGTGGCGGGTACACCTGATGTGGTTGCACGGCATCGTGAGAGTCGGACCGCGCCGTTCCTGGCGCAAGTGTTGCGCGGGGAATAAAAGGATCTAACAAGCCCTCGAACGCTACAGCGATGGCGGCAACATGTCGGCCATACGCGCCTCCGTCGACCACTGGAGTGATTTCTGGAATGGGCAGCGATATTGCTCGCATCGAAGGAGCAGATCAGACCGCACCGAATCGCAAGGCTCCACGGTATGCACTGCTCTCAACCCTGCACACCGACCATCTCGATTGGTCCTTGCCCGCCCACCGTCGCGGGACCTTACGCGGCATGGATGCCGCGTAAGAGCCTACACGGACGTACTTGCGGCGTGTCCCGCGATGGTGGGCGGGCAAGGGCCCCGCAGCCAAGCCGCAGATCATCCGCTCCAAACCGACGCATCCGCACCGTCCCATCACCCCTCAAGATGACCCGAGAGCGTGAGCCTCAAAGCAGTGTGGCTGTTCCCAAGCAAGCTGGCCGAAGGCGCGATACCCTCACCACGAGCGAGACACGCCGTACATCCATCCCTGAGCTGAGCCACTCCGGTTGCGGCTAGCGCTCAGCCCATCAATTCAAAACGCGCAGACACGCCTGCCGCTTCCGCAGAAGGCGCCACCCACACATCGAACACGCCGGGCTCCACGGTTGGCTGCAACGCCTGGCCGATAAACAACAGATCCTCACGCCGCAGCACGAATTCCACCGCCACGCTGCCGCCTGCCGGTACTGCAAGCTTGCGAAAATCCTTCAGCTCGCGCAGCGGGCGGCTGATGCTGGCGCTGCGGTCGCGGATGTAGAGCTGCGCCACTTCTTCCGCATCGCGCGTGCCGCGGTTGTGGATGCGCGCGCTGATGCGCAGGCTGCCGGTCGCCGTCATCCGCGTATCGCTCAAGCGCAGCTCGCCGTACTCGATGCGGCCATAGGTCAACCCGTGGCCGAAGGGGAACAGTGCGGTGTTGGGCACCGTTCGGTAGTGCGTTTTATACGGCTCCAGCACATCCGGCTGCGGATTGGGGCGGCCGCTGGAGGTGTGTGCGTAGAAGTAGGGCACCTGGCCTGTCGCGTGCGGAAAACTCACCGGTAAGCGGCCCGATGGCGCACGCGTACCAAACAGGATGTCGGCCACTGCAGCGCTCGCCTCCGAACCCAGGAACCAGCTGACCAGGATCGACGCGCATGCGAGCACCGGCCCTTCCAGCGCGAGTGCACGGCCGGTGCTCAGCAGCAGCACGACCGGCGTGCCGGTGGCGATCACGGCCGCCAGTAATTGCTGCTGTACCTCGGGAATGCTGATCTCGGTGCGCGACTGCGCCTCGCCCGAATAGCTCAGCGGCTCACCGATTGCCAGCAGCGCCACATCGGCATCGCCAGCGGCTGCCACGGCCGCCTGCACGCCGCCCGGCAGCGCTTGATCGAAGCCGCAACCGTCCTCCACGCGCAGTGCAGTGGGGTCGTCCAGCGCGCCCGACAGTGCAGCGGCCAGCGTGTTGCGGTTGTCCTCTTCATCGAACAGGCTCCACGGCCCGGCGTGATTGAGCCAATCGCGCGCCATTGGCCCGATCAACGCAATGCGCTGGCCGCTGCGTCGCAATGGCAACAGCTCGCCCTCGTTCTTCAGCAACACCACCGATTTGCATGCGGCTTCGCGCGCCAGTGCCAGGGTCTCGGCGCGGCGCTGACGCGACTGCGCGAGCCTGGGCCGGATGCGCCGGAACGGATCGTCGAACAGCCCCAACGCCGCCTTGAACGTCAGCACGCGGCGCACCGAGGCATCCAGCCGTGCCATCGGCACCTCGCCTGCGGCAACCAGGGCAGGCAGGTAGCGCAGATACAGGCCGCTTTCCATGCTGATGTCCACCCCGGCCATGAAGGCCAGCCTGGCCGCCTCGCGGTCGTCGGCTGCAACGCCGTGCGCGACCAGTTCCTGGTCGGCGCTGAAGTCGGACACGACCAAGCCTGGGTAGTTCCACTGCTGCCGCAGCACGCCATCCAGCAACCACGCGTTGGCCGTTGCCGGAATGCCCGACAGTTCGTTGAATGCCGCCATGGTCGTGACCGCGCCCGCAGCGAAGGCGGCCTGAAACGGCGGGAAATAGACCTCGCGCAGCGTCCGTTCGGAGACATCCACGCGGTTGTAATCCAGCCCGCCTTCAGCCGCGCCATAAGCGGCGAAATGCTTGGGACATGCTGCCATCGCATCAGGATTCGCCAATCCCGCATCGCTCTGAAAGCCGCGCACTCGCGCCTGTGCGAACAGCCGCGCCAGCAGCACGTCTTCGCCAGCGCCCTCGACGCCACGGCCCCAGCGTGCATCGCGGGCGATGTCCACCATCGGCGCGAAGGTCCAGTCCAGACCCACCGCACTGGCCTCCATGGCCGCTGCGCGCGCCGTGCGCCGTGCCAGGTCTGGCTCGAAGCTGGCCGCTTCGGCCAACGGCACGGGGAAGACGGTGGTATAGCCATGGATCACGTCGGCGGCGAACAGCAACGGAATGCGCAGCCGGCTTTGCAGCGCTGCCTTCTGCAGTTGCTGGTGCCAGCGCACGTTGGAGCCATTGAAGACCCCGGTCAGCCGCCCGGCCCGGGCCGCAGCCAGCTGATCGTCCCCATCGGCAGAGCGTGCAAGCGGGTTGGCGACGATCGCCTTGCCATCCTGCTGCGCCGAGCTGAACAGGCTGAGCTGGCCGGCTTTTTCTTCAACGCTCATGCGTGCGATCAGTGCGTCGATGAGAGCAGGCGTGCGCACCGCCCCTGACGGCAGTGCCCAGCCGGTAGGAATGCGCGCGAGCAGGCCTAGCGCGGCTGCGCCACCCAGCAGTTGGCGCCGCGTCGTGCGTGGAGACATGTGAGGATTCTTGGGTGGCAGTGTGTGTGCACGCTACAGGATGGGCGACGCAGGTAACCAGACTGCTTTCGCTTTCCGCGCGGTGACAACGCAGAGGCCTGCAGATCGATTACGAACCGGTCATGCACCTCGTTGCGCGTGCGAACGTGATGCCCGGATGGCCAAGCCCGCCGGTGCCGACCACGCTCACGATGTGGCCGGGGCCGATGCCGTAGCAATGCAGCGGCGCGAAGGTGGTGATGCCGATTGATCGCAACATCATTGCGGCGCACTGCGCGCCGCGCGGCGCTCGAACTGCCACGGCGGCATGGCGCCTTCGTTGACGGTTCGCCAGCTGGTGCGCCACGCTTTGCACGGTACCTCTCCGCATCACCGTGGCAGCCCGCTTGGCGCATGCGCGCCACTGCGTGGCGACCGGATGCTCAGCGTGTCTTGCAGAACAACGACAGGTCCACCGACGCGGCCATGCGTTGATATCCGGCATCGTTGGGATGCAGGAAATCGCGGGTCAGGGTGGCGGGTAGCCACTCAGGCCTGGCGGGGTCGCGCAGCGCGGCGTCGAAGTCGATCACCGCATCGAATGCCTGCCCATCGCGGATGAAACCGTTGAGCGTCTGGCGTGTGGCCGCCGCCACCGGCTCGTAGCGATCGGAGTTGCCGAACGGCGTGAGCGTGGCGCCGATCACGGCGATGCCATGTTGCTGCAGCCGGGTCACGATCTGGCGATACCCCAGCACCATGTCGGCGGCATTGCGGCCGGCAATCGCATCCGGCGGACCGCTGTGGCGAATGTCGTTGATGCCTTCGAACAGGATCACCTGGTCCACTCCGGGCAGCGCCAGCACGTCGCGGTCCAGCCGCGCCAGCGCGCTGGGGCTGCGGCCATCGTCGAGCAGCTTGTTGCCGCTGATGCCGGCATTGAGCACCACCACGCTGCCGGGACAACGCTGCTCCAACCGCCTGGCCAACAGGGCCGGCCAATCGGCATTGGCGCCGCGCGTGGCAGTGGCGCCTTCGGTGATCGAATCGCCCAGCGCCACCACCACGGTCTGGCGGGGATGCGGCGGTTGGACGTAAAGGGCGGAGATGACGTTCTGGCGATACGCCAACGCCTTGCTGTCCGGCACCTCGGCCTGGCCCTTGACCACCCGCAATGCGGTGCGGCGTACCGCCGGACGCGCCAGCGTGGGGAAATACAGGCTGACCGCCACCTCGCCCAATGCCGGTGCGCGCAGCGGCACCGGGTCGCTGAGCAGCACGCCACCGGGCGGCAGGGTCACGCTGGCGCGGCCATCGAAGCGCAGCGGTTGCGCGTCCCCGGCGCCGCCGAGCAGGCGCGCGGTGCCCGCACCGATCGTCAGCGGTGCGGTGCCCAGCTCGTTGCTGATGCGCACGCGCAAGGCCACCGCCGCACTGCCCAGGCGCATGTCCTGGCGCACCGTTTCATCGGCGAATTGCAGCGGCGTGTCGGCGCCGCCGTCGAGCCGGTCCGGCGTCGCCGAGGCGATCCAGGCCGGCACCCAGCGTGGTGCCGGGTGCGCAGTGGCCGGGCCCGCCAGCAAGACGCCCAGTGTCGCAGTCATCATCCATCGCCAGGCCATGCGCAAGACTCCGTTGTCGATCAGGAAAAGAACACGCCGCCGTTGACGTCCAGGTTGGCGCCATTGATGAAGCTGGCCGCATCCGATGCCAGGTACAACGCCGCATCGGCGGCTTCGTCCGGGCGGCCTTCGCGCCGTAGCGGGGTGGCATTGGCGACGAAGGCCCGCACTTCCGGCTTGGTGAAGTCGTCGTGGAAGCGGGTGGAGATCATGCCGCAGCACAGTGCATTGACGCGGATGCCGCGCGGGCCCAGTTCCTTGGCCATCGCGCGCGAGAACGTCATCACCGCCGCCTTGGCGGTGGCGTAGATGGCTGCGCCCGGCCCGCCGCCATCGCGCCCGGCAAGCGAGGCGAAATTGACGATCGCGCCGCCCTCGCGCATATGCGGCGCCACTGCCTGGGTGGTCAGGTAGACCGATTTGAGGTTGAGGTCCATCACCTGATGGAAGAAGGCCTCGTCGATGTCGGCCAGTGGCTTGCGTGCCAGCATGCCGCCGGCCACGTTGATCAGCACATCGATGTGCTGGCCGAAGGCGGTGCGGGTGGCGGTCAGCAGGCCGGCCACGGCGGTGGCATCGGTGACGTCGGCGCGGTGCAGGATGCCCTGGCCGCCGGCGGCCTGCAGCTGCGCCAGCGTGTCGCGCGCGCTGGCGTCGTCGTTGGCGTAGTTGATGCAGACCTTGGCGCCGGCCGCAGCCAGCTTGAGCGAGATGGCGCGGCCGATATCGCGGCCACCGCCGGTGACGATGGCGACCTTGTCGTGGAAGTGCATGCGGGTGTGTCCTGTTGGTGTGGGGAAAGCGGAGAAGGCAGCGGGCACGGTCAGGTGCCCGGTGCGTCGAGTCGGTGGATGCGGCCGGTGACCAGCCACAGCGCGGCCAGCGAGGCCGGCACCAGCGCGGCGACCAGGATGAACATCGGTGCGTACGAGGTCGCGGTCATCACCGGGACCAGCCAGGTGGTGATCAAGGTGCCGGCCACTGCGGCCATGCCGCCGATCCCGGCCAGCGAGCCGACCGATTTGCCGGCGAACAGATCGCCCGGCAGGGTCTGGATATTGCCGATGGCGATCTGGAAGCCGAACAGCACCGCGGCAATCGTCAGCACCGCCATGCGCGGGTCGGCCGCCTGCACGGCGCCCAGCAGCGCCGGCGCCATGATCGCCCCGCCCAGGGTGATGGTCCATTTGCGCGCGCGGTCCACGCTCCAGCCGGCCGCGATCAGGCGCCCGGACAGCCAACCGCCGCACAGGCTGCCCAGCATCGCGCCGACGAACGGCACCCAGGCGAACGCGCCGATCTGCTTGATGTCGAAGTGGAAGGTCTCGGCCAGGTAGATCGGCAGCCACGACACGAACAGCCACCAGATCGGATCCAGGAAGAACCGCGCCAGCACGATCCCCCAGCTTTGCCGGTGCGACATCAGCTGGCGCAGCGTGGGCAGGTAGGCCGGCGGCGGCGCGCTGCCGGCCTCGGGCGCATCCAGGATCAACGCACGCTCGGCCGCGTTGACCCAGGGATGCCGGTCCGGCCCGGCGCGGTAGATCACCAGCCACGGCAGCAACCAGAGCATGCCGAGCACGCCGATCAGCACGAAGGTGCCCTTCCAGCCGAACGACAGGAACAGCAGCGCGATCAGTGGCGCCGAGACGATCGCGCCGATGGAGGCGCCGGCATTGAAGATGCCCTGCGCCAACGCACGCTCGCGCGCGGGAAACCATTCCGCATTGGCCTTGACCGCGCCCGGCCAGGCGCCGGCTTCGCTGATGCCCAGCAGTGCGCGCACCACCGAGAACGCCGTGATGGAGTGCGTGACCGCATGCAGCGCGATGGAGAGCGACCACACCGCGATGGACAGGGCAAAGCCGAGCCGGGTGCCGATGATGTCGAACAGCCGCCCGAACACGAACTGCCCGGCGGCATAGAACAGCATGAAGATGGTGACCAGCAGCGCATAGTCTTCCTTGGTGGCGCCGATATCGCGCGAGATCGCCGGCCACATCACTGCCAACGCATTGCGGTCGATGTAGTTGATCACCGTGGCCACCGCGATCAGCGCCACGATCAGCCAGCGCACCGCCGAGCGCTTGCCCGCAGGGCCGGTGCGGGTGGAAGTGGCGGCGGTGCTCATTGCGCACCTGCGGCGCGATCGAAGCGCGCGTAGCCGCCGCGCCAGCTGTAGCGCTGACCGGCCGCCTGCACCTGGTGGGCGCGTTGCGCATCGGCATCGTCGGCCACCGCCAGCGCGATGCGCTTGCCGCCGACCAGGGTGAGCACGATCACCTCGGCATCGTCGCCGCGCACGCGCTCGATGGCGCGGATGCGGCTGTTGGCCCCATGCACGTATTCGGCGGTGCCGTTGTATTCGCCATGCGGTTCCAGCACGCCGAAGAAGCTGACGTTCGCCTGCCCATCGACGCGTTGGATCAGCGCCGGTTCGCGGCGCAGGTTGAAGTTCGGGTCGTTGGCGCCGCTCTCCACCAGCAACGCACGCGCAGGCGCGCTGCTGCCGAAGCGGTAGCTGTAGAAACGGCCGGCGAGCAGCCAGCTCAGGCTGCGCGTGTCGGTGCTCGCATCGCTGGAGGCATCCACCCACAGATGCTGATAGCCGTTGGCCTTGCCCAGTACCGGGCGTTGCGTCAGTGCGCGCTCTGCGGTGAAGCCGACCTGCATGATCTGCCCGTTGAAGTGCAGCGGCAGGTCGTAACGTGCCGGAGCGCTGGCGTTGACGCGCAGCAGGTCGACCACCACCGGCAGGCGCAGCTCCGGGTGCGACAGCAACGCCTGGGTACGGGTGAATGTGACTCCGTCGTAGGCCTGCTGCATGCGCGCCGACACGATCTGGGTGTCGGCATCGCTGGCGAACAGCAGCTGCGTCGGCGCGTGTTGCTCGCCCACTTTCCAGTCGCCGTTGAAGTGGCTGGTCTCGTTCACCACTAGCGTGTTGTGCGCAACGGTCTGCTTGGCCCAGCTGGTGTTCTCCGGCAGATAGATGCCGCCGGCCTTGGCTTCCACATTCAAGAAGCGCGCCGCGCCGTAGTCGGTGACCACGCGCTGGCCGTTGTCGTAGAACAGCCAGTTCAACTTGTCGAAATGGCCGTGGCCCATGCCTTGCGAGGTGTTCTTCATCACCAGTGTCTGGCCGTCGTCGCCGCCGCTGCGCAGGATCGCCAGTGCGCCCTGGTCGCCCTGCGCGCCATCGCGCAGCAACACGCTGCCGAAGGCGAACGGTTGGGCGCGGTCCTGCGCGAGCGCGGTGGCCACGGCCAGGCCTTCGGGCGTCAGCAGCACGCGGCGCTGGCGTTGTGCGATGGACAGCAGCTGCGCATCGTGGGTCTGCGCGTAGGCGATGCCGATGCCGGCCACCAGTTCTTCGGTATCCAGGCCCTTGTCGAGGATGGCGTCGTTGATCGGGAAGAAATAGCCGCCGTAGCTGCTCTGCACCAGGCTGTCCACGGCTTTGAGCAGCACGCCGTCGCGGCGCTGGAAGATGCGCTGCTGCGGCTGGTTGCGTTCGATCGCGTTGGCGAACAGCACGAACGGCGCCAACGCATAGCGTTGGTAATACGGGCCTTCGGCGTAATAGCCGTCCGGCGAGAACAGCTGGTCCACCTGTGCCAGGAAGCCGGCCTTGCCATCGCGCTTGCTGCCGCGCAGTGCCTTGTCCACCAACGCCTGATCGCGCAGCACATAGCCGGTCATGCCGACCGCGGCCACCGCCCAGGTGGCGTGGTTGTGGATCTTGTCGAAGTTGTCGGCGCTTTCGTCGCACAGGAAGTGCGCCATGCGCGCGAACACATCGCGGTCGATGGTGGCGCGGTCCTGCGCGCTGAGCGTGTCGCGGATGGCGTCGTAGCCCTGGCTTGCGTAGACCAGCCACACCGAGTCGTTCAAGGACTGCCAGAACAGCCGCCCCGGCACCTGGCCGCGCCCGGCGGGGTGTGCGCCCAGCGTGGGATACAGGCGTGCGTAAGCCAGCAGCACGTCGCGCGCGTAGTCGGCGTAGGCGCGATCGCCGGTGAGGCGGTACAACGCGCCGGCGGCCTGGATGGCCTGGTAGTTGCGTTTGTGCTGCTCGTGGCTGGCGCCGCCGCCGGGATCCTTGGGCACCGGCACGTCCACGCCGGCCCGCATCGCTGCGCGCACGCTTGCTTCTGCGCGTGCCTGTTCGCGGGCGAATACCGGCAGTTTGGCGCCATCGCTGGCCATGTCGCGCCATTGCTGGGCGCTCACCAGCACCGGCGCGGCATCGGTCGCGCGCTGTTGCGGCTGCGCCGCTTGCTCGGCCGCAGGTGACGGGGCGGCGACGCAGGGCAGGGCGCTGCCGGCGCCGACCAGGACCAGCAGCAACAGGCGGGTGGAACGGGTCATAGCAGGGGCTCCGCTGCGTCGGCGCGCAACGCCGGGGTGCCGACGAACTGGTTGCCGCTGGCGATGAGATGGGGCGTGCCGGTGGTGCGCTGCGCCAGGATCGCGGCGCTGTCGACGAAGCGGTTGTTGCGCAGCGCAATGCGCTGTACGCCGTGCAGGCGCAGCGACGCACCCGCAGCGTGGCCGACCTGCGCAAAGTGCGAGTCGCTCACCTGCAGCACCGGGCCGAAGGTGCTTTCGTCGCGGCCGCCGCGATACAGGTCCAGCACCGGCCCGGCGACGCGGTGGAACTGCGACTGCCGCACCGTCACCTGTTCGACGTTGTAGGTGCCACGGTCGTCGGTCTCGGCGTGCGCGGACAGCACCCGGCCGGAGACGTCTTCGACCAGCAGCCGGTCCAGCAGGATGTGGTCGGCCAGGCTGCCCTTGCCGAGTGCGATCACATCGAAGCCGGGTTGTGCGTCCAGATGATGCATATGCGTGTCGCGCAGCGTGAGCTGGTACTGCGCCACGGCGGTGCCGGGCATCGTGCGGATGACCGCGTTGCCCGGCTGCGCGGGCGCGGCGCGGCCATCGATCTCGAGCCGGGCCAGGCTGAGCGAGCCGCCGGGTGCGATCTGGAACAGTGCCGGTTGCGAAAAGCGGATCCGTGCGCGGCCGCGTGGCGGGCCTTCCAAGGTCAGTGGGCGGTCCACGTCGAGAATGTCATCGACCTGGTAGCGCCCAGCGTCCAGTTGCAGGCGATCGCCGGGGCCGGCCTGCGCCACGGCGTCGGTCAGGCTGGCCGGGCCGGGTCGCACGCGCGTGCGGCGGCCGCTGTCGGTCACCGCTTGCGGCGCCTGCTTGGGGTACCAGCTCACGCCCACCTGCGCGCGCGCGATGTAGCTCAGCGCCGGGTCTGCGCCGACGCCGTTGGCGTTGTCGGCGACCAGCAAGCCGGTGCTGGCGCGGGTCATCGTCACCTGGCGGCTGTTGACGCCGCCGGGCAGGCGGGTGGATGCCAGCGGGCTTTGCAGGTTGCTGGCAAAGGCAATGCCGGAGAGATCGCCCAGCACGCGCACCGGGTCGGACGCGGCCACGATCAGGTTGCCGGCAAAGCGGCTGTTGATCGGTGCGGCGGTGCGTTCGGCATCCATGCCGGCGCCGAAGAACAGCTGATTGACGCTGACGAAGGTGTTGCGCTCGATGCGCGCCTGGTCCACCTGCACGTAGCGGTTGGCGGGCGAGTTGGGCACCCCGTACATGATGCTCAGTGCCGACGAATAGCCATCGCCGGCCAGGTTTTCCAGATAGTTGTGGCGCACGGTCTGCTTGCGGTTGATCACGCGGATGCCGCCGGTGTCGGCCTTGCCATCGCCGAAGAACACATTGCGCTCGACCAGGTTGCCATCGCCATGCCGCAGCACCAGCGCGCCGCGCGATTGCTTGAATACATTGCCACGGTAGGTGTTGCCGCCGGACTTGTTGGAGACCACCTCCACCTCGCCGTCGCAGCCTTCGAACCAGTTGTTGTCCACCACCGAGTTGGAGGCGCTGTCGGCATCGCTGCTGGTGCCGATGCGTAGCGTCTCGCCGCCATTGGCGCCCAGGTTGGGGCGTGGCCCGAACCAGTTGTGGTCGATGCGATGGCGGTTGTCCAGGCCCTGGGTGGCGTCGCGCACCACCACCAGGGTGGGGCCGGCATTGGTCTTGCCGACCAGCTGGTTGTGATCGAAGCGGTTGTCGCTGTCGTACAGCGCCACCCAGTTGTCCGAATCGCTGCGGGTGGGCTTGCTGAAGCCGTCCACCACCACCCCGGTGATGCGGCTGTGGCGCGCGCGTTCCTTGCTGGAAATGCGGTACGACAGCACCGCATCGCCCGGGCTATGGCCGTCGCGGAACACCAGGTTGGACACCACCAGGTAGGTGCCGGCCATGCGCAGGTCGGAGGTGCCGCTGATGATCACCTTGCCGGGCGTCTGCGCGGTGAGGGTGATCGGCTGCTCGGCGGTGCCTTGCCCGCGCAGCACGATGGCGAAATCCCGCCACTGCCCATCGGCCAGCACGATGCGATCGCCGGCACGTAGTGCGGCCGCCGCCACGGCGTACTCGCTCTGGTCGTGCACCAGGTACTCGGTGGCCTTGGCCGAGCCGATCCAGGCGGGCGCACACAGCAGCAACAGGCAGGCAAGGGAGACGGGGGATCGCATCGGGATGCTCCTGGACGCTGGCGCGTCGGTGATGGCCGAGGGTAACAGTGCAGGCTGGATCGTAAACCAAAATCGTAGTCCAGTTGCTCGCTATTGAAACGGGTGGAACGCCGGATGTCATGCTGCGTGCGCACAAAATATCTAGCGAAATTGGCCTAATCAGGTGGCTCGTTAGGTAAATCGAGGAAATGATTGACTTGGAGTTTATCCGCGTGGAATCTCCGCATTGCTCGATTTCGGGCGTCCTTTGGGAGGAGGAATTGTGCGGTATTTAGAAATAGTCCAATCATCTATACCAATTAGCCGTAACGTCTTGGCTCAGGCGCTGCTGGGCGCCCTTGCACTGGCGAGTGCACAAGCGGCCGCCCAGCAGACCGATGCTGCCCAGGCGCCGCCGCAGCAAGCACCCACCACGCTGGACCAGGTCAAGGTCACCGGCATCCGCAGCTCGATCCAGTCGTCCATCGACAGCAAGCGCGAGCAGACGGTGGTGGCCGACGTGCTGTCGGCCGAGGACATCGGCGATCTGCCGGCGCTGTCGATCGGCGAGGCGATCGAGACCATCACCGGTGCGGCCACGCACCGCGAAAAGGGCGGCGCCTCGGAGATTTCCATCCGTGGCCTGGGGCCGTTCCTGGGCTCGGCCACCTTCAACGGGCGCGAGGCCAGCAACGGCAGCGGCGACCGCTCGGTGAACTTCAACCAGTTCCCCTCCGAACTCATCAACACCGTGGCGATCTACAAGACCCAGCGCGCCGACTTCGTCGAAGGCGGCATCGCCGGCACGGTCAACATGCAGACCGTGCGGCCGCTGGAATTCGGCAAGCGCCGCGTGCAACTGGACGGGCGCGCGACATATGCCGATGGCGACAGCAAGTTGCGCGACGCCGATGGCGTGGGTTGGCGCGGCACCGTCAGCTACCTGGACCAGTTCGATCTGCGCGGGGCCGGCAAACTCGGGGTCTCGCTCGGCCTGCAGCGGCTGGAGGGCACCAACCCGGAAGAAGTGATGAGCAGCAGCTCCACCTGGACGGCCTGCAACGCCAATGAGGTGGTGGGCGCCAGCCGCAACTGCACCGCCGTGACCCCGGCCCAAGTGCAGGCCGGCACGCCGTATTACCTGGCACCCGGCAGCCGCGTATACCGCCAGATCAGCGAACACGATCAACGCGACGCGGCCTTCGCCGCGCTGCAATGGCGGCCCTTCGACGGCCTGGATGTGGCACTGGATTACCAGGACTCGCAGCGCACCGTGACCGAAGACCGCGCCGAGCTCAATTTCTCCGAGACCTTGCGCAACCTCAACAACCGCCAGGTGGGCAACAACGGCGCCTTGCTCGGCCACACCGGCAGCAGCACGGTGGAGTCCTCCACCGACTACAAGGTGCGCGACGAGCAGTATCGCGGTGGCGGGCTACGCGTGGAATGGCGCCCGAACGCGGCCTGGATGCTGTCCACCGACCTGTCGTATTCGCGCACCGAGCGCAGCGAGATCGACCGCCTGATGCGGCTGCGCTCCAACGCCACCGACATCAACGGCAACCGCGTGCCCGGGATCAACGGGCAACGCGTGGACTACACCTATACCTACGCCGGCGATGTGCCGGGGATCGTCGTCGATCCCGCGTTCGACCTGAACAACCCGGACAATTTCAGCGCGGCCGCGCGCGCGCGCCGCGACGAGTTGCGCCGCGAGCACACCATCCGGGCCTGGCGTTTCGATGGCGCCTTCACCCCGGAAAGCGGGCTGCTCACCTCCATCAAGGGCGGCGTGCGCCTGTCCGAGGCGACCTACCGCGACCTGGACGACCGCGTCGAGCGCAATGTCACCGATGCGGCCACGATCCGCGCCGCCAACCTGGCCTGCCGGCAACCGTTTCCGCAGGAGGATTTTCTCTCCAGCGCCAGCGGCAACACCATCCAGCAGTGGGCCACCTTCGACAGTCGCTGTCTGTTCAGCGCCATCACCGGCGTGGACGACACCGGCCGCAACGCCGACCCGCGCGGCACCGCCGACGCCGACGTGGAAGAAAAGACCCGCGCGCTGTACGTGATGGGCGAGTTCGCCAGCACGCTGTTCGGGCTGCCGCTGGATGGCAACCTGGGCGTGCGCTGGGTGCGCACCGACGTGAGCTCGGTGGGGTTGCGCGGCGAACTGGACGTGGTCGACAACCCCGACGGCACCATCCAGCTGGTGGAAACCGGGCGCTTCGCCGCGCAGACGGTGCGCGCGTCCAACCGCGTGTTCCTGCCCAGCTTCAACGCCAACATCGGCCTCACCGACCAGACCCAGCTGCGCGTCGGCCTGTACCGGGCCATGGCGCGTCCGGATCTGGTGGCACTGTCTGCCGGGCGGACCTTCATCCTGGAACCGGGGGCCGAATTCAATACCGTCGGCGAGGCGATCGGCAGCATCACCGCCACCGGCAACCCGCGCACGCAGCCGCTGCTGTCGTCCAATGCGGACGTGTCGCTGGAGTGGTATCCCAATGCCGACTCCCTGCTCAGTGCTGCGCTGTACTACAAGCAGTTCACCGGTGGCGCGGTGCCCACGGTGGTGGACGAGCGCTTCGTCATCGACGGCACGTCGGTGGTGGTGCCGGTGGTGCAGGACGTCACCACCCGGCAAAAAAGCGATCTCACCGGGCTGGAGCTGACCGGCACCCACCGCTTCTCCTACCTGCCGGCGCCGTTCGACGGCCTGGGCGTCAAGCTGAGCTACAACTACGCCGATTCCAACTACAAGACCCAGGATCTGCGCCTGGGCGACCAGGTCGATCCGGCGACCGGCCTGGTGAGCAGCGGCATCGTCGCGCCGGCCAATATCTTCGGCCTGTCGCGGCACGTGTTTTCCGGCCAGCTGTATTACGCCATCGGCGCGGTCGACCTGCAGGCCATCTACAAGTACCGCTCCGAGTATTTCCAGAAGTTCGTCGGCGCCCCGGCGCAGAACCGCTACGTGCGCGACAGCGGCACCCTGGACCTGCGCGCCAGCTACCGCTTCAATGCGCAGCTGTCGGTGTCGCTGGAGGCGTCCAACCTGACCAACGAGCCGCGCATCTCCGACATGCCGGTGCCCGGCAGCTTCCGTGAGTACAACACTTACGGGCGACGCTATTATTTGGGGGTGCGCTACCGGTTCTAATGTCGCTTACCGGCACGGCTTCCGCCGCGCCACCTTTCTGGCACCCGCGTGCCGGGCCGATCACCTTGAGGGTTTGAGTCGCCGATGTCCGAAAACCGCCTGTACCACTCCGTTGCCGCCAAGATCCGCGCACTGATCGACACGGGTGAATTCCCGGTCGGCTCGCGCCTGCCAGGCGAGCGCGAGTTGGCCGAGCGCTTCGGCGTCAGCCGCGTGACCGTGCGCGAGGCCGAGATCGCGCTGGAGGCGCAGGGCCGCATCGTGATCAAGATCGGCTCGGGCGTGTACGTCAAGCCACGCCTGGCCTCGGACGAGGGCGCGTTGCCGGATGTCAGCGCGTTCGAGCTGACCGCCGCGCGCGCGGTGATCGAGGCGGAGGCGGCCGCATTGGCGGCCAGCCACATCACCAATGCGGAGCTGGACGAACTGCGCGGCATGATCGAGGCGCTGTCGGCGCCGGGGCTCAGCGATGCGGCCGCTGCCGAATACGACCGTGCATTCCACCTGGCGATCGCGCGCATCAGCGGCAACCCGGTGGTGGCGCATTGCGTGCAGTTGATCTGGCGCATGCGCAACGAATTGCCGCGCGTGCGCGAGGTGTACGCGCGGGTCTGCCACGACGACGGCGCCACCCGCGTGGACGAGCACACCGCCATCCTGCAGGCACTGCAGCAACGCGACCCGGTAGCGGCACGCACGGCCATGCGCAACCACTTCCAGCGCCTGTTCGAATCCATGCTGGAAGCGACCGAAAGCGATGCACTGGCGGAAATCCGTCGACGCACCCAGCAGGACCGTGCGCACTTCATGGCGGCAACGCGCACCTGAGTGCATGTGATGGTTTGTTGGACGCGCTGCGTCCACCGCCAGCGGCACTTTCGTGCCGCTGACGCTTGATCCTCCGAAAGACACGTACTCCAATAAGCTAGACGCGCCGTCTGCCCTGGTTCGGCACCACCGACACGCAGCTGATCTGATTGTTGTGCCAGCGGTCGCTGCGGACGCTGCAGCGACAACACGCTGCAGGCGCGCCCACCCATCAGGCAGATCGCTCTGCCTGATGGGCGTGGGTACCTGCAGTGCAGGCCTCAGTCCGCCATCACCTTGTCTGGCGTCATCGGGGTGCTGCGGATGCGCTTGCCGGTGGCATGGAAGATCGCATTGCAGATCGCCGCCGACACGCCGACCAGGCCGATTTCGCCCACGCCCTTCGCGCCCAGGCTGCTGACAATGCGGTCGTCCTCGTCGGCGAAGATCACATCGATGTCATGGATGTCGGCATTGGCAGAGACGTGATACATCGCAAAATCGTGATTCATGAAACGGCCGAAACGGTGATCGGACTGGGTGTGCTCGTGCAATGCCTGGCCGATGCCCCAGACCACGCCGCCGACGATCTGGCTGCGCGCGGTGATCGGGTTGAGGATGCGCCCGGCCGCAATCGCGCTGACCACGCGGGTCACCCGCACCGTGCCCAGCTCTTCGTCCACGCGCACCTCCACGAACACCGCGCCATGGGTGGCGCGGGTGTAGTTGCGTTGCTTGAGCACATTGGGGAGCAGCAGGAACTTGTCTTCGATCTGTTCCAGCTGAGCGGCACGCAACAGCTCGGTCAAGGCGATGGTGGTACCGGCATCGGCGCGCAATGCCAGCGTGCCATCGGCGAAAACCACCTCGTCCAGCTTGGCCTTGGTAAAGCGTGAATTCGGTAACGCCTGCGCCAGCCGCAGCAGCCGCGCGCGCAGTTTCCCGCATGCACCATCCACCGCCGAACCCACGGTGGTCACATGCGACGAGCCGCCTTCGATCGGTGCGACCGGCAATGTGGAATCGCCGAGTTGGAAGGTGACCTGCTCCAGCGGCAAGCCCAGCGCTTCGGCGGCGATCATCGCCATCACCGTATAGGTGCCGGTGCCGATATCGCTGGCCGCGCTGCTCACCACCAGCCGCCCATCGGCATGCAACACCGCGTGCGCGCGCGCAAACATCTGCATCGCATCCCATTGGCCGGTGGCCATACCCCAGCCGACCCATTCATTGCCTTCCTTGCGCGCGCGCGGCTGCAAAGGGCGCTGCGCCCAACCGAAGCGTTCGGCACCTTGCTGGTAGCACGCGCGCAGTGCCTTGCTGGAAAAAGGCTTGTCGTCGGCCGGATTGACCTCAGCGTAATTCTTCAGGCGCAGCGCCAGCGGATCCATGCCGAGCTTATAGGACAACTCGTCCATCGCCACTTCCAGTGCATGCACGCCGTGTGCGGCGCCGGGTGCACGCATGTCCATCGGGCTGAACTGATCCAGGCTCACCAGGTTGTAGCCCAGATGCACGTTGTCGCAGGCATACAACTGCCCACTCCAATTGACCACCACCTCGACGTAATCCTCGATGCGTGAGGTTTCGGCAATGGCTTCGTGCCAGATCGCACGCAAGGTGCCGTCACGGTCTGCACCGAGCTTGAGCCGCTGCAATGTCTCCGGGCGATGGCCGAAGGTGAACATCTGTTGCCGCGTCAGCACCACGCGCACCGAGCGGTCCAGCAGGATCGAAGCCATCACCGCAAGCGGCAATTGATACTGCGGGCGCAGCCCGGAGCCGAAGGCACCGCCCACGTAGGGATTGCGCACGGTGACCTTGCGCTTGCTCAAACCGAACACATGCGAGACATACCAACGGCTGTTCTGCGAGCCCTGGGTCTTGTCGTAAATGGTGAAGTGGCCATCGTCCTCGCGGATCACGGTGGAGGCGAACAACTCCATCGGATTATGGTGCTCCACGCCGCTGTAATAGTCGGCCTGGACCTGCACGGCGGCATTGACGAACGCGGTCTCCGGCTGACCCTTGTCCTTGGGCGGCGGCGAGAAACCGGCCTTCATGGCCTTGGGTTTGTGCGCACGGTCCAGATTGGTCATCAGGTTGGTTTCGTGCGGGTCCTGCAGCAGCTCCACTTCCACCAGATGCGCCGCGTGGCGCGCGGCTTCGAAGGTGTCGGCAACCACTAATGCGATCGGCTGGCCGCTGTACAGGATCTTGTTGTCGTACAAGGGGCGGAACGGCGAGCCGGCAGGTGCGGTCATGTCCTTGTAGAACAGGTCCATGCCGCGCATATGCGGGCGGTTTTCATGGGTGACGATCTCCAGCACGCCGGGCACTGCACGCGCGGCGGCGAGATGGAAGGCGACGATCTCGCCCTTGGCAATGCTGCTGTTGACCACCACGCCATAGGCCAGATCCGGCACCGGCCATTCGGCGGCATAGCGCGCCTGGCCGGTGACCTTGGCACGCCCGTCGATGCGGGTGACACCGGTGCCGGTGGGGCGATAGCCGGTGCCGCTGTCGGCAACCGGTGGGGTCAGGTCGCTGTTGGATAGATCGGTGCTGCGTGCGTTCATGGCGATTCCTCCAGCGCGCTGGTTCGCCCGCGGTTGTCGATGGTGCCCTCGCGGGCGACGTCCAATGCACGCACGATCGCGCGGCGGGCCAGCGGCAGTTTGAAGGCGTTTTCGCCTTGGGATTGCGCGCCTTGCAGCAACGCGTCGGCCAGGCTGCCGAAACTCTCAGCCGTGGCCGGCTTGCCCACCAGCTGTGCTTCGGCCTCGGGATTGCGCCAGGGCTTGTGCGCCACGCCGCCCAGTGCAACGCGCACCTCGCGGATGCTGCCGTCCTCTGCCAATTCCAGCGCTGCGGCCACCGAGACCAGCGCGAAGGCATACGACAGGCGCTCGCGAATTTTCAGATAGGCACTGTGCGCGGCGAAGCGCTGCGCATCGGGCAGATCGATATGCACGATCAGCTCGTCCGGCGCCAGGGTGCTGTCCAGCTCCGGGTGATCGCCCGGCAAACGATGGAACTGCGCAAAGGGAATATCGCGTTCGCCATTGGGGCCTTGCACATGCACGACTGCATCCAGCGCCGCCAATGCCGTGCACATATCCGAGGGATGCGTGGCGATGCAGTGCGCACTGGCGCCCAGGATGGCGTGATATTTGGTCAGCCCGCCGATGGCCGAGCATCCCGTGCCTGGCTCGCGTTTGTTGCACGGCGTGGCATGGTCGTAGAAGTACACGCAGCGCGTGCGCTGCAACAGGTTGCCGCCATTGCTGGCCATATTGCGGATCTGCGGCGAGGCACCGGCCAGAATCGCGGCGCTCAGCAAGGGGTAGCGTGTTTCCACCTCCGGGTGATAAGCGGTGTCGGCATTGCGCGCAAGCGCGCCCAAGCGCAGTCCGCCATCAGGCTGCGTGCTGATGCTGTCCAGCGGCAGCCGGTTGATATCGACCAGGCGGCTGGGCCGCATCACTTGCAGCTTCATCAGATCGGTGAGATTGGTGCCGCCGGCGATCAGACGCACGGGGGCTTCGGCAGGCACCGGCTGTGGGTCGTTGCCGCGCACTGCAAGTGCAGTGAGCGCCGCATCGACGTTGTCCGGGCGCGTGTAGGTAAGCGGAATCATGCCGGCACCGTCCCTGGCGTCCACGGTGTGGTGGCGCTCTCGCTGCTGTTGCTGGGTTTGCCCAGCACTTCCATCACCGCATCGGTGATCTGCGGATAAGCACCGCAACGGCAGAGATTGCCGCTCATCAATTCGCGCACTTGATCGCGGTCGTGCGCCTGGCCTTCGTTGATCAGGCCGACAGCCGAACACAATTGCCCAGGCGTGCAATAGCCGCACTGGAAGGCATCGTTTTCGATGAATGCGCGCTGCAACGGATGCAGTTGTTCGCCATCGGCCAGGCCCTCGACCGTGGTGATGTCGGCCCCGTCCTGCATGACCGCAAGCGTGAGGCAGCTATTGATGCGGCGACCATCCACCAGCACGGTGCACGCGCCGCACTGGCCGTGGTCGCAGCCTTTTTTGGTGCCGGTGAGATCGAGCCGGTCGCGCAGCAGGTCGAGCAGGCTCACCCAGGCTTCGAGCTGTAATTGGTAGGGCTGACCGTTGATGCGCAGGTTGACCGGGTAGGTCGGCGCAGCAGTGGTAGCGGTGGCCGGCGCCAGATGAGTGGCAGTGGCGGGCGTGGCATTCATGCGGACCCCGTGGCGATGGCTGAGAGGAGGGCCATCACCTTGATGCCTGTGCGGTCAAGGTGTGGTGTAGGGACGTGATGCATCTTTCACGTGTGTGTGACGTCGGAACACTCGCATGCGTGCCGCGCATGACGCCGCTTGTGTGGATGACAGGCGTGGTTGGAGCTGCGTTGCACATCGGCGCGTCAACCGAGCAAGCGACATCGCGAGCAAGAGCTGCGTTGAGCGAGCGCGACGATGATGGTGGCCGCCAGCGTGGTTACACCGTTGATGTCGCCCGTAGCAGCGCTCGGCCATGATGTGCATCAGCGCATCAGACCATGCGCATGACCATCGGCGATGCATGCGCAGGCGCAATGGCGCCTGCTGCGCGTCATCGTCGTGTCACCTGCATTGGCCAGGCTAGCCGGCCCAGCGCAAGGGGAGCGCACACTCATGAAAGCCAACGCCGCCCGCGCGTGGACGCAGGTGTTCACCCAGCATGGATCGGTGCTGCGTGGCTTTTTCGTGCGCCGTGGTGCCAAAGAAGAGGCGGAGGATCTGGTGCAGGAGACCTATCTACGCCTGTTGCGTGCGCATCAGGATCAGGGTGAGGCGATCGCTAATCCCGAGGCCTATCTGTACACGGTGGCGCTGAACTTGGCGCGCGAGCAGGCCGTGCGACGTAAACAGGCGCCGCTGCGCATCGAAGAGATGGAGCAGTTTTCGCAGGTGTTGGCCGCAGGCGACGATGTGGAAGACGCCGCGCACCGGCAACAGCGGCAACAACGCTTGCAGGCCTTGCTGGCGACATTGCCGGAGCGCACCTGCGCGGTACTGGTGATGCAGTACCGCGATGGGCTGAGCTACAAGCAGATCGCCGAGCGCATGGGGGTGTCTGCGCATATGGTCAAGAAACATGTGGTACGTGGGTTGTCGGCGTGCAGACGCGCAGTGGCCGACAGCGGAGAAAGCTGGTGAGCAAATCTGCATTGCCAAGCCGCAGCGCTGTCGCTGAGGCCGCGCATTGGCATGCGCTGCAACGCATGCAGGCGCTGGATGCGGGGCAACAGGCCGGCTTTCTGCAATGGCTGACGGCATCGCCGCTGCATGTGCGCGAATACATGGCCGTGCTGCGCGTGTCTGGCGAACTGGGCGATGCGTTGCGCGGCATGGAACTGGACGTGGATGCTCTGCTCGACGCCGACCGGCGCAAGAGCACTGATGCAGTAGCACGTAACGTGATCGCGCTGCCGTTGCCGCCACGATTGACGTCGCAACATGCGGCCCAGCCGCGCCGATCCGCAGCCCAACGCAATGCGCGCGTACGCCGCTGGAGCATGGGGCTTGCCGCAGCACTCTGCGGTGTGGCAGTGCTGACCGGCTGGGCCTGGCCGCGCACGCAAACCTACGCCACCGTGCACGGCGAGCAGCGCAGCGTGCAGTTGGCCGATCGCAGCGTGGTGCATCTGAATGCGCAAAGCAGCGTGCGCGCCACCATGACGCCGTGGAGCCGTCACCTGCAGCTGTTGCGCGGCCAGGCCAGCTTTGTGGTCGCACCGGACCGGCGCCCCTTGCAAGTGCACGCAGGCCATCTGCGTGTGGAGGATATCGGCACCACCTTCGACATTGCCTTGTATCAGCGTCAGGCACGTATCGAGGTGGCCGAGGGCCGTGTACACGTGTGGCACGAACAGCGCGCTGGGCAACCGATGCTCGCCAATCTGGGGGCAGGGCAGAGCGCGCGTATCGACGATGCGACTGGCCGGATCGAACTCGCCAGCGAAGAGGTAGCCACGATGCATGCCTGGCGGCAGCGCCGCATCGTGTTCCGCGACGCACCGCTAGCCACGGTGGCCGAAGACTTCAATCGGCTCAATCGCACGCGCTTGTTGATCGACGACGCTGCCGCCGGTGCGTTGCGGCTCACCGGCAATCTGCGCGGCGACGATATCGCCTCGCTGCGCGCCTTCCTTGATGGCCAGCCAAACCTGCGCGTGGTCAGTGCGCCGGGAATTCTGCGTGTGCGCAGCCGGCCTGCGCAGGACACGCTTACGCGATAGCCGTGGTGCCAAGTGACGTATCGATGCGTGCATCGCCTGCGCGCGCTCAGCGTTCGCTCCTCCAGCACGTGTCACAGAAAATTCATCAAAAAACGGTGCCCGATCCTCGCTGTCGATCCTCGTAGTCCGGGTACAACGCAGCATCCCGCCTCGCGTGAGGTGCTGCGCATTGCTTCCTCCCCTACTGGATTCCACGATGCGCCGTACGTTGTTTCTTTCGATCGCTCTCGCCTTGCATGCCGGCACTGCCGGCGCCCAGGCGGCACCTGCCACCATCGCGGTCGATGCGATTCCTGCCCAGCCACTGGCACGCGCGCTCAATGCGCTGTCGCGTCAGACCGGGCTGCAGTTTGTCTATGCCGCAGGTGTGGCCGGCAACCCGCAGACCCGCGCCACCGCTGCCGGCATTGCACCGGAGCAGGCCTTGCAGCAATTGCTCGATGGCACCGGCCTGCGTTACCGCTATCTCAATGCGACCACGGTGACGATCGAAACCGCCGAGCCAGCGCCCGGCCTGCCGCAGGCGATTCCTGCAACCGCGGCAGTCGCAACGAACGCAACGGCGCCAATGCCGCGCGCAGACGCACCGGTGCAGGAGCTGGACAGCATCCAGGTGCTCGGCAGTTACGCCGGCAGCCTCAGCGCCGCACTGCGGCAGAAGCGTTATGCCGACAGCGTGGTGGATGTGATCGCTGCCGAAGACATCGGCAAGCTGCCGGCGCAGAACGTGGCCGAAGCGCTGCAGCGCGTGCCCGGCGTGTCGATCGTGCGCGATCGCGGCGAAGGGGTGTACGTGCGTGTGCGCGGCCTGGGCCCGAACTTCCAGGTCACCACGCTCAACGGCCAGACCATGGCGGTCAACGAAAACGTGCGCACTTCTGGCCAAACCGGGCGGCAGTTCCGTTACGACACATTGCCGGCCGAACTGGTGTCCGGCCTGGATGTGATCAAGAGTCCCACCGCCGATCTGGACGAAGGTGCGATTGGCGGCATCATCAACGTACGCACGTTCCGCCCGTTGGAACTGGGCAAGACGCTGACCAATGTGTCGCTGGAATCGAGTCAGGCCCAGCGCACCCAGGCCAACGATCCGCGCGCCTCCGGGCTGTTCAATTGGGTCAACGCCGAAGGCACTTTCGGCATGTTGATTTCCGGCGCGTATGCGCAACGCACGCTGCGCCAGGACCGCGTCAACGAGGTGAGCTGGGACTATTACCGCAACGGCGTGCCGGGTGTGCCCGGCGCCAATTACGTGCCCACCGGTCTGCGCCCGACGCTGGAGCTGGAAGAGCGCGAACGCACCGGTGTGGCTGCCTCGCTGCAGTGGAAGCCGAGCGCACAATGGGAAACCAACCTGGATCTGCTCTATGCCAAGCAGACCGTGCATTACGACGAGTACAGCATGGGCGTGGGCTTCGACAGCCTGGCCAAGCTAAGCAATCTGCGCGTGGAAAACGGCGGCATTACCGGCTTCGATTATCGCAACGGCCAGGTGCAGATCTCGCGCGAAACTTCCGGCATCACCGACGACAATCGCAGTGCGCGCCTGTCCAGCACCTGGAGCGGCGACCGTTGGACGCTGGGCGCGGTGGCATTCCACTCGCAGGCGCACAGCTACGACTCCGATCCGATCCGGCGCACCCGTCTGCGCAGCGGTACCAACCTGTCGATGCGCGTGGACATGCCGCAAGCCGACGGCGACAACGTGCCCGATTGGAGCTTCACCAACGGCTTCGATCCAACCAACCCGGCCACCGTGGCAGGGCGCCGGCTGGAATGGCGCGAGATCGACGCACGCGACAAGGAAGACGCACTGCAGTTCGATGCCAAGCGTGCGCTCGACGGCAGCTTCTTCCGCGACTTCAAGGTGGGCGCCAAGTATCGCCAGCGCTCGCGCACTTACGACCGTGCCGATCTGCTGCTCAACAGCATCGCCGGCGTGCGTTTTCCAGGCAGCAATTTCACCGCATTGCCGGTGAGCGACATGCTGGCCGATGCCAACGGCAACCTGCCGCGGCAATGGCTGGCGCCGATCGAATCCACGTTCTGGGGCAATTGGCCGACCAGCGCCGATCTGAGCAATACGCCCAATAGCGCCGACCTGCAGAATTCCTATGAGGTGCAGGAAAAGATCGCCTCGGCCTACGCGATGACCAACTTCGGCACCGAACTGGCCGGCCGCGAGCTGCGCGGCAATCTCGGTGCGCGCGTGGTGCGCACCGAACAGGCCACCGATGGTCATGCCGACGTCAACGGCAGCGCGCAACCGGTGCACTTCGAGCGCAGCTACACCAATGTGCTGCCCTCGTTCAATGCAGCCTGGGACGTGCGCGAGGACATGGTGCTGCGCAGCTCCGCTGCCAAGGTGATCACGCGCCCGGACCTCACCGATCTGTCGTCCAAGCTCACCTTCAATTCCAGTGGCGAACGCTTCACCGCCAGTGGTGGCAATCCTGCGTTGCAGCCATTCGAGGCATGGCAGTACGACCTGACCTTCGAGTGGTACATCGATGGCACCTCGGCCCTGACCGGCGGGTTGTTCTACAAGGATATTTCCAGCTTCATCCAGACCCAGATGTCCAACCTGGTCTACGAAGGCCAGACCTATCTGCTGTCGTCCAAGACCAACGGCAGCAAGGCGATGGTGCAGGGCGCGGAAGTGGCGTACCAGCAGGTCTTCACCGGCCTGCCGTCGCCGCTGGATGGCCTGGGCATGCAGCTCAATTACACCTGGACCGACAGCAAGGCCACCTATCACGACGGCGCCAGCAGCTTCACCGACAGCCTGGAAGGCGTGGCCAAGAACACCTACAACGCCGTGCTGTTCTACGAGAAGGGGCCGTTGATGGCGCGCGTCAGCTACAGCTGGAGCGACGACATTCTCAACGCGGTGGGCACCGCCAATGTGGCCACGCTCAACAGCGACCAGTTCGGTAGCCTCGATGCCAATGTCGCCTACAAGGTCAACGACACGCTGTCGGTATTCGTCAACGCGATCAACCTCACCGGCGAAGTGCAGCGCCAGTTCGTTGGCGATCACTTGTTCGGCGGCTATACCGACTACGGCCGCACCTGGTCGGTGGGGATGCGCGCGCGTTTTTGAGATTGGCCGGGACCGGCTGGCGAGCAGTCGTCAGCTGGCTGCGGACGGTGCGCTTGTGGTCCGAGCGTAGGAGCGGTGCATGCCGCTCCTGCATCGGCCACGCCCACCTGACAGCTGCGCAGTTGCGTTGATCGCCGTTCCACGGTTGTCGGCGGCAGCCACTGCCGCTACTCGGCGCCTACTGCAGGGGTGCCGCATGCAAGGCAGCATCGCCCGCGTTGGCGCTGTTGCCAGCTGCATTGCGCGAGATCTCGCGCAATGCAGTGGGTGCACCACGTTTTGAGACCACTCATGTCATTACTGCCTCGTATCTGTATGTGTTTCTTTGTGCTGTTCGTTGCCGGTCCGGCTGCGTTGGAAGTGGCGCATGCCGCTGCTGCGGCGCCGGAGACGCTTGAAAAAGTCGTCATCCTCAAGCGCCACGGCGTGCGTGCGGCGATGTCCAGCCCGGAGCAGCTGGGCCGCTATTCCGCACGTCCCTGGCCACGCTTCGCTGTGCCGGCCGGGCACCTGACCGCCAACGGTGCGCGTCTGGAAGCGTTGTTCGGAGCCTATTACCGCGCGCATTACGCGCCGCTTGGTGTGTTCGATGGCGATGGCTGCGCCAACGTCTATTACTGGGCCAATCGCACCCAGCGCACCATCGCCTCGGCACGCGCGTTGGCAAGCACGCTCACGCCGGGGTGCACGAACACGGTGCACCACGTTGCCGACGGCGCGTCCGATCCACTGTTCGACGGTGCCCCGGCATTGCGGCAGCCAGCTGCCGCTGCATTGATGCGTGCGGCCATCGCCGGCCGCGTCGGTGGAGATGTTGCGGCCTGGAATGCGGCGCAACACGATGCGATCGACAGCCTGCAGCAACTGCTGCTGCAGTGCGCGCAGCGGCCGTGTCCAGCGCAGGCCGGTACCGGCAAACAACGCCTGGATGCGGTGCACTCGCGCATGGGCGATGCCCACGATGGAATCGCCGGTGTCGAAGGCCCGGCACCATCTGCATCGGGCATCAGCGAAAGCCTGCTGATGGGCTGGGCCGATGGCCAGGACTTTGCCGCGTTGGGGTGGCAAGGCGTGAACGAGGCCAGTCTGCTGCGCGCATTCGCACCGCATCAGGCCGAGTTCGCGCTGCGTCTGCGTGCGCCGACGGTGGCGCGCATGGCCAGTTCGCCGCTGGCCGCACGATTACTGGCGACCTTGCAGCAAGGCAGCACTACCGGTGTTGGCACTGATACTCACAGCAACGGCAACCGCAATGCCAGCGGCAACAGCCATACACCGCACTCCACGCCGATCGGTGGCGATGCACGGCTGATAGTGCTGTCCGGGCACGACGGCACGCTGACCTTGCTGGCCGGCATGTTCGATCTGCATTGGCAGTTGCCCGGTTATCAGCCCGACCAGACCGTGCCCGGTGGCGCGCTGGTATTCGAGCGCTGGCGCCGTGCCGATGGGCAACGCGTGATCCGCTTGCGCTACACCGCGCAGACCCTGGCGCAACTACGCGAACGCCGCGCGCTGACGCCACAGGCGCCGCCGCCGTCATCGCCGGTGTTCATTCCCGGCTGCAGCAGCGCCACACCGGAGTACGACTGCGCACTGCCGACCCTGGCCAGCTTGATCGACGCCGCAATCGACCCGCATTACCTGAGCGAATGACGCTGCACGCGCCGGCCACGACCGGCGCGTGTAGTTGCATCGGCGCATGAGCGCCGTTTCTCTGGCCACCGTGCCAGCCGCTGTTTTTCACCACTGCAAGAGGCGATTTATGCTCCACCAGCTACGTACTCTCGTCAGTCTCGGAATCACGCTCGGTCTTGCCTGTGCAAGCATCGCCCAGGCACAAACAAACGTCGGCGTCCTCGACGTGCTGACTTACAACGTCGCCGGCCTGCCCGAAGGGCTGTCCAGCGGAACGCCGGCCACCAACACCGCACTGCTGGCGCCGAAACTGGCACCTTACGGCCTGGTCAATGTGCAGGAAGACTTCAACTACCACGCCACGTTGTACGCGGGGGATGCGCATCCGTACCGCACCGCCACCAGTGGCGGCGCTGCCTTCGGCGACGGGCTCAATACGCTCAGCAACTATCCCTTCAGCGACTTCACCCGGATCAAGTGGAATCAGTGCAACGGCACCGACTGCCTGACCCCGAAGGGTTTCAGTTACATGCGCGTGCGCCTGGCCGATGGCGTGTTGCTGGATGTCTACAACGCGCATCCCAATGCCGGTGTCGAAGCGGGCGATCTGTCCGCACGCCGTGCCAATATCGGCCAGCTGGCGCAGTTCATCCAGACCTGGTCGGCCGGTAACGCGGTGCTGGTGATGATGGATTCCAACACGCGTTACACCCGCAGCGACGACAATATCCGCGAGCTGATCGCCTCCAATGGGCTGACCGATGCGTGGGTGGAATTGATCAAGGGCACAGCACCGGCGGCTGGCGCCGCACCGCTGCTGTGCGGCACGCCACCCACCAACAGCTGCGAGGTGGTCGACAAGATCCTGTACCGCGATGCGCCGCAACTGACCCTGGTGGCCAACCGCTATCAGCTCGATGGCGGCGGCTTCTACGACAGTGCAGGCAAGCCCCTGTCCGACCATTACCCACTGCATGCGCAGTTCGGTTGGGCAGTGGGCGATCGACTGCGCACCAGCGACCAGTTCGGTGGCCCGCACGGTATCCCGTTCAACGACCTGGCCGGCAACACCGGCGGTCGCCCGCTCAGCGGGGTGACCCTGCGCGGCGGCGCGCGTCTGGATGGCCTGGGTGTGATCCTGGACAGCGGCAAGCTGCTCGCGCACGGCGGCAGTGGTGGGCAGGCGACGACGTTGTCGCTGGGTGCCAACGAAACGCTGGCTTCGGCAACTTTCAGCGTAGGCAAGTACAACGACCGCACCCGCGTGTTCTCACTGAGCCTGCGCACCAACAAAGGCCGCAGCGTGCAGGTGGGCACACCGAGCAGCGAGACCTATACGCTGACCGCGCCGAGCGGCTGGCATATCGCCGGTTTCACCGGCCGCGCCGGCGACGAGATCGACAAATTGGGTGTGGTGTATGCGAAGGACTGAGCGTAGCTGACGCAACAGACTGCGTAACGAGCGTAACGCGTTGCGTAGCAGCGGCACGGCCAGGGATGGCCAGTGTTGCGTGAGCGGCTGCAGGCCCATGCTTCAGCGATATTGACGCCGTGCTTGCTTGCATTCTTCACTGTGCACAGTGCAACGAGACCGCTGATGACGGGAGTAGAAACGCGCTGCACGGCTGCATGGGACGAGCGCAAAGCAGAGTGCTATCAGCCGGAGGGATGCTCAGCCATAGGTGGGTCGTGTCTCATGGATATGCCGGTCGTCACGCAAGCGCACCCTTGCCCGTAGCCACTGCGCAAACTGCTTCTCGCTCCAGGCGCCATCGGCCAATTGCATCATGGCGACGTACTTGTCTTCTTGCGATGCAATGAGCTCAGCACCATTGAGTCCAAGAAAGACGCGATAGCAGACATGGGCGGTGCGCTTGTTGCCATCCACAAACGGGTGATTGCGTGCCAGCCCATAGGCCAGGCTCGCAGTCAGTTCCACCAGGTCGGGCGGGGGATCGCCGTAGGAGAACAACTGTTGCGGGCGTGTCAGCGCCGAATCCAGCAAGGCTTCATCACGCACGCCAGTTGCGCCACCGTGCTCGCTCAACTGACGTTCGTGTATTGCCAAGGCAAGCGCGCGCTCGATCCAGACGACCATGCGGGTGTTCATTTGGCCAACTTGTGCAGCACCTGCCGATCCTCGCGCATCACCTGCTCGGCCACCTCCATCTGCGCGGC
The DNA here is from genome assembly GCF_056675575.1 of Xanthomonas sp. NCPPB 3959. Taxonomy (NCBI): domain Bacteria; kingdom Pseudomonadati; phylum Pseudomonadota; class Gammaproteobacteria; order Lysobacterales; family Lysobacteraceae; genus Xanthomonas; species Xanthomonas sp. NCPPB 3959. The sequence goes on along the minus strand of NZ_JBWWVR010000003.1, from coordinate 31,119 downwards.
CAGGGTAGGGTCGAACGCGGTCAACTTGATGCCGTCGGGCGTTTCCAGCGCATACAGTTCGTCGCCCTTGCCCAGGCGCAGACGGGCCAGCAGTTCCTTGGGCAGGATGACGCCGGCGGAATTGCCGATGGAGGTGATCTTGAGTTTCATGGCGGCGCCCCTTGTTATTACGTGAGTTATAACTCGGGGCCCGGTCTGTCGCAAGCTCGCCCGCTGAATCGGCTCAGCAAGCTGAGTTGGCCAATCTCGCCTGCTGCGACCGAGGGGTGTACAAATGTACACCTAGTCCCGGCTGGCCGTTTTCTCCTATGGAATCTCTCTCTCCCAAACGTGCGGCGGTGCTGGCCTTCCTGCAGGAACAGGCACGCGCAGGGGTGTCGCCCAGCCTGGCCGAGATTGCGCAGGCGTTCGGCTTCGCCTCGCGCAATGCCGCGCAAAAGCACGTGCAGGCACTGGCCGAGGCCGGGTTGATCGAGCTGCTGCCCAATCAAAAGCGCGGTATCCGGGTGCCAGGCCGGATGAGGCCTGATCCGGCGCGCAATGCGGTGCTGGCCTTGCCGGTGCTGGGGCGGGTGGCGGCCGGTGTGCCGATCGGGGCGGATATCGGGCTGGATCGTCAGCTGTGGCTGGACCGCGCGCTGTTCTCGCTGCGTCCGGATTATCTGTTGCAGGTGCAAGGCGACTCGATGATCGACGACGGCATTCTGGACGGCGATCTGGTGGGCGTGCATCGCAGCAACGATGCGCGCGATGGGCAGATCGTGGTGGCACGTGTGGATGGCGAGATCACCATCAAACGACTGGAGCACGGCGACGAGCGCATCCGCCTGTTGCCACGCAACCGCGCGCATGCGCCGATCGTGGTGGCGGCCGATGCCGACTTCGCGATCGAAGGGCTGTACTGCGGTCTGATCCGGCAGGGTTGAGATGAGCCAGGAGCCCGCGCGCATCAGGCAGGACGGCAACGCGGCAGTCGCACTGCCGCTGGACGCCCTGCTGGCCACGCGCACAGTCTGGCGCGCAGGTCACGGCACGGCCATTGCCCATGGCGGCGAATCCACCGGGCATGCCGCACTGGATGCGCTGCTGCCCGATGGTGGCTGGCCGCGGCGGGCACTGACCGAATTGCTGTTGCCCGCGCACGGCGTAGGCGAGATCGCATTGTTGTTGCCCACGCTGGCGCGCATGACCGGCGCCAGCAGTCGCGTAGTGTTGGTGGCGCCTCCGTTCATTCCCTACGCATCTGCCTGGCAGGCGGGTGGAGTGGTGCTGGAACATCTGGAAGTGGTGCAGGCCGAGCCGCGCGACGCCTTGTGGGCGTTCGAACAATGCCTGCGCAGCGGTGCCTGCGCGGCGGTATTGGGCTGGCCGCAGACCGGCGATGCGCGCGCGTTGCGGCGGCTGCAAGTCGCCGCCGACAGCGGCAATTGCTGCGCCTTCGCGCTGCGCGACCGCAAGCATGCGGTCAATGCATCGCCGGCCGCCTTGCGGCTGGAATTTCTGCCCGAGCGCGATGCCTGGCAGGTGCGCAAGTGCCGCGGTGGGCAGGTCCCCTCGCAGCCGTTGCGGCTGGCGCATTGAGGCGCGCGCATGTTGTGGGCCTGCATACTGCTGCCGCAGCTGGCGCTGGACGCCGTCCTTCGGCGTCTGGAAGAGCCGCAGGCGCCGCTGGTGTTGGTGGAAGGGCCGGCGCAGTTACGTAGCCTGCATTCGGTCAACGCAGCGGCGTCCGCAGCCGGTTTGAAAGCAGGGATGCGGCTGTCGGCGGCGCATGCGCTGATGGCCGATGTGCACACCATCGATTACGACGCGCAGGCTGAGGCGCGCACGCAGCGGTTTCTTGCGGCCTGGGCGTATCGGCATAGTTCGCTGGTGAGCCAGCAATGGTCGCGCGCCATCGTGCTGGAAGCCGGCGCCAGTTTTCGGTTGTTCGGTCCGTGGCCGCGTTTCGAGCGCCGCCTGCGCGATGAGCTGCAGGCGTTGGGCTTCCAGCACCGGCTTGCACTGGCGCCCACGCCGCGCGCCGCACGCGTGCTGGCCGGCTTGCGTGATGGCATGGTCGTGACGCAGTTGCCGGCCTTGCACAGCACGCTCGACAAAGTGCCGGTACGCCGTGCCGCCTTGCCTGACGATGTGGGTGAGCGCCTGCAGCACATGGGCGTGCGCACGCTGGCTGCGGTGCGGGCGTTGCCGCGCGATGGGCTGCGCCGGCGTTTCGGTGCGGGTTTGCTCGATCACCTGGACCGCCTCTACGGCCAGGTCGACGACCCCTTGGAGTGTTACGCACCGCCAGATCATTTCGACCAGCGTGTGGAACTGGGCTACGAGGTGGAAATGCATCCGGCGCTGCTGTTTCCGCTGCGGCGTTTGATCGGCGATCTGTGCACGTATCTGTCCATCCGCGATGGCGGCGTGCAACGGTTCTTGCTGCGACTGGAGCACGAACAAGGCGCCACCGATGTCGAGATCGGCCTGCTGACGCCGGAGCGTGCGCCCACGCTGTTGTTCGAGCTTGCACGCAACCGGCTGGAGCGGGTGGAGATCCCGCGCCCGGTAGTGGCGATGCGCCTGCTGGCGCGGCAGCTGCCACCGTTCGTGCCGGCCATGCGCGATCTGTTCGATCAGCGTGCGCAGCAATCGGTGGAGTGGCCGCAGCTGCGCGAGCGCCTGCGTGCGCGGCTGGGCGATGAGGCGGTGTATCGCGTGCTGCCGGCCAACGACCCGCGCCCGGAACGCGCATGGCGGCGCGCTATCGGCGATGCGGTGCGCGAAACCGATGCACCACCGCGCCCGCCGCGCCCCACCTGGTTATTGCCACAGCCGGTGCCCTTGCACGATGCGCAGTTACGCATCGTCTCCGGCCCGGAGCGATTGGAAAGCGGCTGGTGGGACGACGACGAAGCACGTCGCGATTACTACGTGGTGGAGACCGCACGCGGACGCCGGGCCTGGGTATTTGCCGCGCCGGGCCGTGTCGAAGGCTGGATGCTACATGGGTGGTTCGCATGATCCGACGCATGCCCCTGCGGCAACCGAGCACTGCTTGTCGGGCTGGTCACCGCAGCGGTGCCGCAAGCATCCGATGCCACGCAGGGAAAGAGCAGCTGCAACGAGGCGATCTGCGGCTCACTGGACAGATGGTGTGGTGGCAGCGCGATATTGAAGATGTGCGCCCATGAGCTGGGACGACGCCGTAGACGGTGTTGACCGCGATACGCCCGGCGGGCGCATGCCGCGTGCGTGGAATGTGGCAGCGCGATTGCGCGCGGCCAATGACGACATCAGCCATGCGGCGGTGGCCGATGGCCTGCCTGCGTATGCCGAACTGCATTGCCTGTCGGACTTCTCGTTCCTGCGCGGCGCCTCCAGTGCCGAGCAGTTGTTCGCACGCGCGCAGCACTGCGGTTACAGCGCGCTGGCCATCACCGACGAATGCTCGCTGGCCGGCATCGTGCGCGGCCTGGAAGCCTCGCGCGCCACCGGCGTGCGCTTGATCGTCGGCAGCGAATTCACCCTGGTCGATGGCACCCGCTTTGTGCTGCTGGTGGAAAACGCGCATGGTTATCCGCAACTGTGCGCGCTGATCACCACCGCGCGCCGTGCAGCAAGCAAGGGCACATATCGGTTGGGGCGTGCCGAGGTGGAAGCGCAGTTTCGCGATGTCGCACCCGGCGTGTTCGCGGTGTGGATGCCCGGCGCGCAGCCGCAGGCCGAGCAGGGTGCCTGGTTGCAACAGGTCTTCGCCGAGCGTGCATTCCTGGCGGTGGAACTGCATCGCGAACAGGACGATGCCGCGCGGTTGCTTGCCTTGCAGTTACTGGCGCAGCAGCTGGGCATGAGCGCGCTGGCCAGCGGCGATGTGCATATGGCGCAGCGCCGCGAGCGCATCGTGCAGGACACCTTGACCGCCATCCGCCACAGCTTGCCGTTGGCCGAGTGCGGCGCGCACCTGTTCCGCAACGGCGAGCGCCATTTGCGCACGCGCCGGGCCCTGGGCAACATCTATCCGGATGCGCTGTTGCAGGCCAGCGTTGGGTTAGCGCAGCGCTGTACCTTCGATATTTCCAAGCTTGAATACACCTATCCGCGCGAACTGGTGCCGGAAGGGCATACGCCGGCGAGCTATCTGCGGCAGCTCACCGAAACAGGCATGCGTGAGCGGTGGCCGAATGGAACGCCGGCAAAGGTACGCGCCGACATCGAAAAGGAATTGGCGCTGATCGCCCACAAAAATTACGAAGCATTCTTTCTCACCGTGCAAGATGTGGTGCGCTTCGCACGTGATCAGCACATCCTGTGCCAGGGCCGTGGGTCTTCGGCCAATTCGGCGGTGTGTTATGCGCTGGGTATCACCGCAGTCAATCCGGATGAAACCCGTTTGCTGATGGCAAGGTTTCTCTCCGAAAAACGCGACGAGCCACCGGATATCGACGTCGATTTCGAGCACGAGCGGCGCGAGGAAGTGCTGCAGTACGTCTACACCAAATACGGCCGTGAACGCGCTGCGCTGGCGGCGACAGTGATCTGCTATCGCGGTAAAAGCGCGGTGCGCGACGTGGCCAAGGCGTTCGGTCTGCCACCGGACCAGATCGCCTTGCTGGCCAATTGCTATGGCTGGGGCAATGGCGAAACGCCGATGGAGCAGCGCATCGAAGAAGCCGGATTCGATCTGGCCAATCCACTGATCAACAAGATTCTTGCGGTAACCGAACACCTGCGCGATCACCCGCGGCATCTGTCCCAGCATGTCGGCGGATTCGTCATCTCCGACGAACCCTTGTCGCTGCTGGTGCCGGTAGAAAACGCGGCAATGGCCGATCGCACCATCATCCAGTGGGACAAGGACGATCTGGAAACCATGAAGCTGCTCAAGGTCGATTGCCTGGCGCTGGGCATGCTCACCTGCATCCGCAAGACATTGGAGTTGGTGCGCGGCCATCGCGGGCGCGATTACACCATCGCCACGCTGCCAGGCGACGACAAGCCGACCTACAAGATGATCCAGCGCGCCGACACGGTGGGCGTATTCCAGATCGAATCGCGTGCCCAGATGGCGATGCTGCCGCGGCTCAAGCCTGCGGTGTTCTACGATCTGGTGATCGAAGTGGCGATCGTGCGGCCCGGGCCGATCCAGGGCGACATGGTGCACCCGTATCTGCGCAGGCGTCAGGGCCGCGAAGAAGTGAACTACCCGTCGCCGGAGGTGGAAGATATTCTCAAGCCGACGCTTGGTGTTCCGCTATTTCAGGAGCAGGTGATGGAGCTGCTGATGCATGCCGCCGAATACACAGAGAGCGAAGCGGACAATCTGCGTCGTTCAATGGCAGCGTGGCGCCGTGGCGGTGACATGGAGCAGCACCGCACGCGCGTGCGCGAACGCATGCAGAACAGAGGCTACGCCTCCACCTTCATCGACCAGATCTTCGAGCAGATCAAAGGCTTCGGCTCCTACGGCTTCCCGCAAAGCCACGCCGCCTCGTTCGCTAAGCTCGTCTACGCCAGCTGCTGGCTCAAACGTCACGAACCTGCAGCCTTCGCCTGCGGCTTGCTCAATGCGCAGCCGATGGGCTTCTATTCGGCCAGCCAGATCGTGCAGGACGCGCGCCGCGGCAGTCCTGAGCGCGCGCGCGTGGAGGTGTTGCCGGTGGATGTGCTGCATAGCGTCTGGGACAACACGCTGGTCGGTGGCCGGCCATGGTGTAGCGACGAAGACCCTGGCGAACAACCGGCGATCCGTCTGGGCATGCGTCAGGTCGCTGGATTATCGGAAGTGGTGGCAAAGCGCATTGTTGCCGCACGCGCGCAACGGGGCTTCGCCGATATCGGAGATCTGTGCCTGCGCGCCGCACTCGACGAGAAGGCGCGCCTCGCTCTGGCCGAGGCCGGCGCCTTGCAAGGCATGGTAGGCAATCGCAATGCCGCGCGCTGGGCGATGGCCGGCGTGGAAGCGCGGCGGCCGCTGCTGCCTGGTAGCCCCGAAGAGCGCCCGGTGGAATTCGAGGCGCCGCGCGCAGGCGAAGACATCCTGGCCGATTACCGCTCGGTCGGCCTGAGCCTGCGCCAGCACCCGATGGCGCTGCTGCGGCCGCAGATGCGGCAGCGACGCATCCTCGGCCTGCGTGAACTACAAGGCCGCAGCCACGGCAGCGGTGTGCATGTCGCCGGCCTGGTCACCCAGCGCCAGCGCCCGGCCACTGCCAAGGGCACCATCTTCGTCACCCTGGAAGACGAACACGGCATGATCAACGTCATCGTCTGGTCGCACCTGGCGCTACGCCGCCGCCGCGCACTGCTGGAATCGCGCCTGATGGCGGTGCGCGGCCGCTGGGAACGCGTGGATGGCGTGGAGCACCTCATCGCCGGCGATCTGTACGACCTCAGCGAGCTGCTCGGCGAAATGCAACTGCCCTCGCGCGATTTTCATTGAGTATTTGCCGGCAAAATCGACCAACACCGGCATCGCGTTACGGTCACGATTCCAGACCTAGTCTATCGGCATCCATCATCCGCAGTTGTGGCCGTCCTCGACCACATTGCCCAGCTGCCAGCATCGCCGCATGGCGCTGTGTTCGCTGTGGCGTTGCAGTGTTCCATGCGCGACGCGCGTCGCCCTGCGCAGGCGCGCAAAATCCAATGGCGCTGCGGCTTGGCGCCCAGTGATGGCGATGGCGTGGTCACGCCAGGGCATGCAGCGGGCTAGTGACTTTCAAGCGGCCTGTACGACACCATGGCGGGCGCAGTTGCGCTGACCCATTCCTTTCCCACGAGGCGATCATGAAGTTGGAGGTTTTGTTTGACCAGTTGCATACCTTGCCCACGGTGCCCAAGGTGGCGCAGGACCTGATTCGTCAGTTCGATGATCCGAACACCAACATCGATGCGTTGGCGCACACCATCGAGCGCGATCCGGTGATCGCCGCCAAGGTGTTGCGGCTGGCCAATTCGGCGCGCTTCCATGGCCTGCGCGATTCCACCAGCGTCGAAGACGCGGCGATGCGGTTGGGCTTCAACACGCTGCGCACGTTGGTGCTGGCCTCGTCGATGACCGGCGCGTTTCATGCCGGCCCCAGTTTCGATCTCAACGCCTTTTGGCGGCACAGTTTCGGCGTGGCCGGCATCTGCCGCTTGCTGGCGCGCCAGCACGGGCTCGATCCGGAAACCGCGTTTACCTGCGGCATGATGCACAACATCGGCGAGCTGCTGATCCAGTCCGGCGCGCCGGAATACGCCAGCCGCATCAATCACGACACTTCCTCTGCCGGTCATGCGGCCGAAGAAACCCTGCAGTTGGGGTTTGGTTACCCGGAAGTGGGCGCCGAGCTGGTGCGTCGCTGGCAGTTGCCTGCGGTCATCCAGCAAGCCATCGCCTATCAGGTCCGCCCGGCCGCCGCACCGGAAGGCGCGTTGATGCCGCTGCTGCTTGCCCAGGCCGTGCATGTGTCCGACGCACTGCGCGCGCACGATGGCGACATCCCGGCGGCACTGGAATCGGCGCGCGGGCCATTGATGGACACAGTGGATCTGGACGCGTTGTTCGCCGAGCTGCCGGAGGTGATTGAGGCCTACCTGGCGTTTGCCGAAGCGCTGCGTTGAGCGAGAAGTTGCAGTGATGCGATAAGGCGCACTGCGATCAGACCGGCGCGCTGACGCAACACAAGCGCGCCGGTACCCGAGTGATCCATGCGCCGCCGATCGCCAGCCGCGTTCGCCTGATCAAGACGCGGTCGTTTTTGCAAGCAGTCACCAGTCACTGCAGTACGCGTCCTGCAAGCCAGGCGCGTGCTGCGGTCGATTCGATCGTGCAGTGCGCTCCTGACTCTCCCGGTGCAACGTCCCGCGTACTCCACCCGCCATAACAGGCACACTGTCACGCCGCGACGCAGCTGGACGGAAACGCGCACAGGCGCTAGCGTGGTCCGGATTTTTTGCCACAGGGGAACTGCCCATGAGCCATGACGCGCAACCGCGCCAGCTCACCTTTCGTGCCGTCGTGTTGTCCATCGTGTTGGCGGTGGTGCTTTCGGCCGCCAATGCTTATCTGGGCCTGTTTGCCGGCCTGACCATCGCCACCGCGATCCCGGCAGCGGTCGTCTCGATGGGTGTGCTGCGCCTGCTCGGCGGCGGCACCATCCTGGAAAACAACATCGTCCAGACCGGTGCCTCGGCGGGGTCGTCGATCGCGGCGGGGGTGATCTTCACCATCCCCGCGCTGGTGATCATGGGCTACTGGCCCGACTTCAAATACTGGTGGGTGCTCGGCATCGCCGGCATGGGCGGGTTGCTCGGGGTGCTGTTCTCGGTGCCGCTGCGGCGCTCGATGATCGTGGAAGACCCGCTGCCGTTCCCCGAAGGCAAGGCCGCGGCCGAAGTGCTCAAGGCCGGTGCAAACCCCGGTCCGGGTCTGAAGATCCTGGCCATCTCCGGTGCCATCGGCGCGCTGGTCAAGCTGGCTGCGGCCAGCGGCCTGCGGGTGATCCCGGATACCTGGGCGCAGGCCACGTACCTGGGCAGCAGCCGGCTGGTGGGGTATCTGGGCACCAACCTGTCGCCGGCGCTGCTGGGCGTGGGGTACATCGTCGGCTTGAATGTCGGCATCGTGGTGTTGTCCGGCGCGATCCTGTCCTGGCATATCGCCATCCCGCTGTATCAGCAATTCTTCATGGGCTCGGATCCGGCATTGGCGCAGAGCCTTATCGATGCACCGGCGGCGGACGCGGCATTCGCCATCTGGGGCGCGAAGATCCGTTATCTCGGCGTCGGTGCAATGTTGATCGGTGGCGTGTGGACGCTGTTCTCGCTGCGCAAATCGCTGTTGTCCGGCGTCAAGAGCGGTTTTGCCGCCGCGCGCAAGAGCGGTGGCGGTGTGGTCGCCGAGACCGAGCGCGACCTGCCGATGAAGTGGATGCTGGTGGCGCTGGTGCTGTGCACCTTGCCGTTGCTGGGCCTGTATCAGGCGATCGTGCAGCAATGGCACGTGTCGATCCCGATGACCATCATCATGATCGTGGCCGGCTTTTTGTTCGTGTCGGTGTCGGGGTATCTGGCCGGGTTGATCGGCTCATCCAACAACCCTGTTTCGGGCATCACCATCTCCACCATCCTGTTCGCGTCGGCGGTGCTGGTGCTGCTGCTCGGCAAGGACGGCCTGGTGCCGGCCGGCATCGGCGGCGCGCCCTTGGGTGCGGTGGCGGCGATCATGATCGGTGCGGTGGTGTGCTGCGCGGCGGCGGTGGGCGGCGACAATCTGCAGGATCTGAAAGCCGGTTATCTGGTCGGCGCCACGCCGTGGAAGCAGCAGCTGATGCTGGGCATCGGTGCGTTCTCCTGCGCGCTGATCATGGCGCCGGTGCTGAACCTGTTGGCGCAGGCGTACGGCATCGGCCCGGCCACCCCGCAGCATCCCAACTCGCTCGCTGCACCGCAGGCCACGCTGATGGCTTCGGTCGCCAAGGGCTTGTTCGGCGGCGAGCTGCCGTGGGCGATGATCGCCATCGGTGCCGGCGTGGGCGCGGCGATCATCGCGCTGGACGAGTGGTTGAAGAAGACCGGCAAGCGCTTCCGCGTGCCGGTGCTGGCCGCGGCAATCGGTATCTATCTGCCGTTGGAACTGATGGTGCCGATCTTCATCGGTGGCCTGATCGCGCACCTGGTGGAACGCTTCCACAAGATCCGCGCCGACGACGAAGACGGCCGCGACCGCGTGCATCGCCCGGGCGTGCTGTTCGCCGCCGGCCTGATCACCGGCGAGGCGCTGATGGGGATCGCCATTGCGGTGCCGATCGTGCTGTCCAGCCGCGCCGATGTGCTGGCGTTGCCGGCCGGCTTGCAGCTCAACCAGTGGTTCGGCCTGGCGATCCTGGCCCTGGTCGGCTGGCTGCTGTATCGCGTCGGCAAGCGCGGCGAACAGGCCGCCTGAGTGTGATGCAGCATTGAGGCATGCGCTTGCACGCCTCATCCCGACGGACACGCATCGCTGGATGCGTGTCCGTTTTTCGTTGTGGCGTTGCGATCCAGTGCCGCTGCGGTGCACGCGCAGCGAGATGCGCCGCTTTGGTCATCCGTCGTCTTTGCGCCAGCTTTACGCCCCACGCAGGCGCCATGCATAGCGACTTTATGCCGCTGCTCCGTATCGTGCCGTCTCCCGCACGGATGGTGCGCCACGGCTACTGCATGCCTCGATCTATCCCGATGACACCCCGCGACGCAGGTTCTCGCACCGCGTAACGCTGCGATGGTTGTCAGTGAAAGTGCTACTCACATCACGCTGTGCAACATCGGCTTGCGGTTGCGGTCGCTTTTGTCATGGTTGGCCCCCATGGGCCTGCAGACGCCTATAAGATCGATTGGCAGGACGTCGCCCGTCGGCGGCCATGCAGTCGTTCTACCTCCACGTGCATTTCCCCCTCCCTAACGCTGACCGTTCTCACGATCTGTCCAGCGTCTTGCCATGGAACCACTGCAATGCTGACTGCTATCTCCAAGCGCTCCACCCGCGCACCACGCGCACCGTTGTTGGCCATCGCACTGACCGGCGTGCTGTGCAGCCTGGCGCTGCAGGCACAGGCACAAGACGCCACCGAGGCGGCGCTGTGTACCGACCGCCCGACCAAGGCCAATTCCACCTGCACCGTGCCCACCGGCGCCTGGCAGCTGGAAACCGACATCGGCAGCTATACCCGCGACAGCCAGCCCGGCACGCGCATCGAAACCTCCTATTTCACCAATCCCACGCTCAAGTACGGCGTCAGCGACCGCATCGATCTGCAGCTCAACTGGGCGCCGCAGCTGCAGGTCAAAACCACCGATCGCGCTACCGGTGCACGCAGCAGCCTGAGCGGCGGCGGCGATATCTTTTTACGGATGAAGGCGCGTTTCTACGAAAGCGACACCGCCAGCGTGGCGTTGCTGCCATTCGTCAAGGCACCGACTGCGCGTACCGGCCTGGGCAACGACGAGTGGGAAGGCGGCGTCGCATTGCCGATCAATTTCGTGTTGCCCAATAGTTTCTCGCTGACCCTCGGGCCGGAGGTGGATTGGTTGGCCGATAGCGATGGCAGCGGCAACCATGTCGCCATCGTCAATGCGATCAACCTGGCGCATCCGCTCACCTCGAAGTTGTCGATGGCGGTGGAAGTGTGGTCCTCGATCAATCGCGACCCCGCCGAAACCATCGAACAGTATTCGGCCGACATCGCCGCTGCGTATCTGATCAACCCGCTGTTGCAACTGGATGTGGGCGCCAACTTCGGCCTCAACGACCGCACCCCGGACGCGCAGGTGTATGTGGGGATGTCGCACCGCTTCTGATGTGTTGAAGCGGGGCACCACTGCGACATAAAAACCGCGTGGGTAGCAGCGGTGCGATAAGACTTTATGTGGTGCCGGTTGACCGGCACCACATCAGCTGCGCGCTGCACGTACAGGGCGATCGGCGACCGACCGCCTGCATCTGCTGCGCAGTTTGCAACCTGCGCCCATGTCGATGCGGCTGCAAGATTTGCTTCAATGCAGCACGGTCCACGTTGCACGTATCGCCAGCTGCGCATTTTTCCAGCTGCCCCGGTATGCACACACGGCCACAAAGGCAGACCCAACCGCAAGCCTTTGCGCGCTCGCCACGGCAACGCCTACCATCGACGTTTTGCCGTTGCGGGAACTCTCGATGAAGCTTCGTTACGCCGTGCTGCCCCTGTGTCTGTTGGCCGCCTTGCCAAGTCTTGCCGCCGCGCGCGGTTTCGATGTGCGCGACATGGTGGCATTGGACCGTGTGTCCGCACCTACGCTCAGCCCCGATGGCAGCGTGCTGGTATTTGCCAAGCGGCAGGCCAAGAGCAGCAACGGCAAACCGGCCACCGGTCTGTGGATGCGCAACCTGCGGACCCGCGATGCAGCGCCGCCCAAACGGCTGACTCCGGAAGGCTGGAATGTCAACAGCCCGGCGCTGTCGCCGGATGGCAAGACGGTGTATTTCCTCAGCAGCAGATCCGGCACCCAGCAGCTGTACGCGCAACCGCTGACCGGCGGCACCCCGCAGCAACTCACCGCGTTTGCGGTGGACGTGGACAGCTACAAGCTCTCGCCCGATGGCAAGCGCATTGCCTTCAGTGCCGGCGTGTTCCAGGACTGCGGGTCGGATCTGGGTTGCACCAAGACCAAGCTCGCCAGCGTCAAGAACGCCAAGGCCAGCGGCGTGGTGTACGACCAGTTGTTCGTGCGGCATTGGGACACCTGGAACGACGGCCGCCGCAACACGCTGTTCGTCGCAGACCTGCCTGCTGCCGGCGCCAAGGCCGTGATCGGTGCCTCGGCAATCAGCGCCACGCTGGCCGGCGATGCGCCGTCCAAGCCGTTCGGCGGCAATGACGATTACACCTGGTCGCCCGATGGCAGCAGCGTGGTGGCCAGCGTGCGCGTGCCGCAGCCGCATGGTCCTGAGGCAGGCAAGAATGCAAAGGCCGGCAGCAAGCCCACCGGCAACGACGAGCCGTGGCAGACCAACTTCGATCTGTACCGGCTGGATGCGGCCGGCAAGTCCGCACCGGTCAATCTGACCGCGTCCAACCCGGCCTGGGATGCCGGCCCGGTGTTCAGCACCGATGGCAAGACGCTGTACTACCGCGCAATGAAACGCCCCGGTTTCGAAGCCGACCGCTTCGGCCTGATCGCGATGGATGTCGCCAGCGGCAAGACCCGCGAGATCGCGCCCAAATGGGACCGCTCGGCCGGCGAAATCGTATTGAGCGATGACGGCGCCAGCCTCTACACCAGCGCCGACGACCTCGGCGAGCACCCATTGTTCAAGATCGATATTGCCAGCGGCGATGCGACCAAGCTGGTAGGCGAGGGCAGCGTGCATGCGCCGACGCTGGCCGGCAACACGTTGGCGTTTACACGCAATTCGTTGAAGAGCGGCGATCAGGTATTTGTCAGCGATGGGCAAGGCCAGGGCCTGCGTGCGATTACCCAAAGCGCCGGCGAGCTGCTGCCGGATGTGCAGTTCGGCGACTACGAACAGTTCCAGTTCAAGGGCTGGAACAACGACACCGTGCACGGCTACGTGGTCAAGCCGTACAACTACCAGGAAGGCAAGACCTATCCGGTGGCGTTCCTGATCCACGGCGGCCCGCAGGGCAGCTTCGGCAATGGCTGGAGCAACCGCTGGAATCCGCAGACCTACGCCGGCCAGGGCTACGCGGTGGTGATGATCGACTTCCACGGCTCCACCGGTTACGGCCAGGACTTCACTGATGCGATCAGCCAGCATTGGGGCGACCGCCCGCTGGAAGATCTGCAAAAGGGTTGGGCCGCTGCGCAGAAGCAGTACGGCTTCCTCAACGGTGACAAGGCCTGTGCGCTGGGCGCCAGCTACGGCGGCTACATGGTGTACTGGATGGCGGGCAACTGGAATCAACCGTGGAAGTGCCTGGTCGATCACGACGGCGTCTTCGACAACCGCACCATGGGCTACGCCACCGAAGAATTGTGGTTCAGCGAATGGGAAAACGGCGGCACGCCGTGGCAGAACCCGGCCGGCTACGAGAAGTTCAACCCGGTGCTGCACGTGGACAAGTGGAAAGTGCCGATGCTGGTGATCCACGGCCAGCAGGATTTCCGCATCCCGGTCGAACAAGGCCTGGCCGCGTTCACCGCGCTGCAGCGCAAGGGCATCGACTCCAAGTTCCTGTATTTCCCGGACGAGAACCATTGGGTGCTCAAGCCGGACAACAGCGTGCTGTGGCACGACACCGTCAACAGCTGGCTAAAGCAGCATATCGGCCAGTGATGCTTCACCCGGCACGCCGCCTGGTGCGGGGTGCCTGGCAATCACTGCCTGGCTCCTGTGGTCGGTCGGCGCGATCGATCCTGCAGCGGCCATGTCTGCAGCCATTCGCAGGTGCAGCCGGCCTTGCACAACCGGCTGATCTGCCATGTCGATGAAACCCCGTCGGGTCAAGGGGGCTGCTTTGCCCGGGTCGGCAGCCCATTCGGGGGCCGAAGGCCGGTTAACTGCCGGCAGGCCACGGCTGCCGCAGCGCACCCAAGCCATGTCAAAATAGCGATTCTTTAACTTCTTCAGTTCCCTGCCAGGATCGCAAGGACCGTTTGCATGCGCACGTTATTCCGCCCCTCGTTGTTGGCACTCGTCCTACTTTGTAGTCCTGCCTTGCATGCCGCATCGCAGCCTGCGACTGTGCCTGTGCCTGCGAATGGTGCCGCCGCCGTCGGTGGCGATACTGTAGTCAACGACCCAAGCGTGCCGTTGCCGGCCACGCTGAAATCCGGCATGGGCTACCGCGCGTTCGCGCAGACGGTGATGGAGCAGGGCTGGCAGCCGGTGGACCCGCTGGCCGCCGACAGCTGCATGGCCGCAGGCGATTGCGTTGTCGAATTCGTTGCGCCCGGCGGGAGTGCGCGGCTGCGCGTGCAGGTCGGGTCGCAGGCCGGCGCGGCCGTGGCGAGCAGCTGGCAAGCGCGGCAAGTGCCGTTGAATCGCATCGGCAACCCCACGGCGTCGGCCGTGGACGCCAAGGCCGCACCGGCCGCGGCAAACGTGGCCGACACGCCGCGCTGAGCGTGGTTCCGTAGAGCCCAGGTGCGCGGCGTATCATGGCGCTGCGTGCGTTGCGTTGTGCACTGATGGTGCGCGTAGCAGTCGCGTCTTTCCTGATCCCGAGTCCATTGGCCTGCATGAATCCTCCTGCATGAAGAGCATCGATCCTGCCGATCTGGAAGCGCTGTTCGATGCCGTGCCGGACGTGCTGTTCTTCGTCAAGGATCGCGAGGGCCGCTACACCCACGTCAACCAGACCATGCTGCGGCGGCTGGGGCTGAAGTCGCGCAAGGAGTTGATCGGCAAGCGTGTTGCCGAGGTCTATCCCAGCGGCTTGGGCGCCAATTACGCCAATCAGGACGAGCAAGTGCTGGCCGGTGCGGTGATCGACAACCTGCTGGAGCTGCATCTGTTCGCCAACCGCGAACCGGGTTGGTGCCTGACCTGCAAACGTCCGCTGCTGGTGGACGGCAAGGTACAGGGCATCATCGGCATCTCGCGCGATCTGGGGCCGCAGGATGGGCATGAATCGCAGTACGAAAAGCTACGGCTTGCGCTGGCGTATCTCAACGCCAACTACGCACAAAACGTCCGTATGCAGGCGCTGGTGGAAATCACCGGGTTTTCGATGTCCAAACTGCAACGCTCGTTTCGCAAGGTATTCCAGCTCACGCCGCAACAGGTGCTGGCCAAACTACGCCTGCAGATGGCGATGCATCTGCTGCACGGAAACAAGAGCCTCACCGAAATCGGGCATGCCTGCGGTTTCAGTGATCAAAGCGCCTTTGCACGGCAGTTCAAGCTGGCGGTTGGCATGACGCCACGCGAGTACCGCGCGCTGGCTAACGCTGCGCAGTTTCCTGCCGGAACTTCTTAGGCGGCCTAATAAGACGAATTCGTAAGACGAATTCGCAGCAGCAGAGTTAGTTGAGTGTGTGGTGCCCTCACTGCAGCAGAGCATTGAGTCAACAGCGTAGTTAGTCGAGTGCGCGGTGCCCTCACCGCCCGCGGGACACGCCGTGAATCCATCCCTGGAGGCTCGGTGGCGGCATCCATGCCGCCACACGGTCCCGCAATCGGTGAGGACACCGCACCAGAAAGTTTGTAGGTTGCTTTGTTGAAAGCCTGCGTGTTACTCGGCTTGCCTTGCGACACTGATCGGACGCGCCGTTATCCGAACAACGCACGTCATGCACTGCTTGCACCATGCAAACCGACCATCTTGACTGGTCCTTGCCCGCTCACCGTCGCGGGACCTTA
Source organism: Xanthomonas sp. NCPPB 3959 (assembly GCF_056675575.1). Taxonomy (NCBI): domain Bacteria; kingdom Pseudomonadati; phylum Pseudomonadota; class Gammaproteobacteria; order Lysobacterales; family Lysobacteraceae; genus Xanthomonas; species Xanthomonas sp. NCPPB 3959. Next base: position 15,308 of record NZ_JBWWVR010000003.1, on the reverse strand, counting down.
CGCGGCATGGATGCCGCGTAAGAGCCTACAAGGACGTACTTGCGGCGTGTCCTGCGATGGTGGGCGGGCAAGGGCCCGCCAGCCAAGCCGCAGATCATCCGCTCTGCAACTGATCTCTCCTCGCTATCCAACCAGCCATTCCGAGACGACCAAGATTTAGAGTCATAGCGGCATCTAAATGCGCTTAGAAGCTAAGTGAGCCGTGGCACGGTGTCCTCGCCAAAGCAGAACGGTTAGTAGGTAGCGGATGAGATGCAATGGGCGCGAAACCACATAGAAAGTCGCTCGCGCCCAAGGCAGCTTTTCGATTGCGCCGATGCGGTTACGCCAGCATGCGCACCTTCGGTTCGCGCGCCCATTGGCGTGTCTTGGCGGCAGTGATGAATGCCTTGGTATCTGCGGCTGCAATCACGCCCGCGTCCTTGCCGACATTGCCAGCCTTGAGCAGCAACTGCGCGCCGTCGTCGTATGCGATCGCCTTCAGATGCGCCCACGCGTTGCTGACGAAATCCAGTGCAGCCGATTCGCGCGTCAGTAGCTTGGCCGCTTCCGAGGACAACAGCACCGCCACCGCATCGAACACAACCGATGGTGTGCCTGCCAATTGGCCGTCGGCGGCCAGTTGCTTGCCGTCGCTGAGCTTGGCGCCGCCCACTTTCGGCGCGACGATTTTCACTGTGGCACCCGCAGCTTCGGCAGCCTTGCGCACCGCCTTGATCGCAGCCGCATCCGAGCCATCGTGAATGAGGATGCCCACGGTGCGGCCCTGCAAGGTGTCCTTCATCTTGCCGATCAGCTGCAAGGCCGGCGACAACGGCATGTCGGTTGGCGCAACCGCAGCCGGTGGTGCCGGCGGCAACGTGGTCATGCCCATGCCATCGGCCACACGCTGTGCCAGCGCTGGGTCGATGTGACGCAGATGGCCCACGATGGCTTCGCGCACGTGCGCGGTTTCCACCTTGGATAATTCAAACACCAGCGCCGACGCCATATGCGCCTGCTCCGGTGCGGTCTGGCTGCGAAAGAACATGCGCGCCTGGCTGTAATGATCGGCAAAACTTTCTGCACGCACGCGGCCTTTCGCGCCGTCTTCGGCCGGTGTCGCATGGCTCGGGAACCCGCGCAGCGCCTCACGCGGTGCATCGGCTTGCAGCGAGCTGGGCTCGTACGCGACACGCCCCTTCGGCACGCCCATCTGCATATGGCCGTCGCGCTGATTGTTGGCGAACGGGCACTTGGGCGCGTTGACCGGGATCTGATGGAAGTTGGGTCCACCCAGACGGCTCAACTGCGTATCCAGATACGAGAACAGGCGACCCTGCAGCAGCGGGTCGTTGCTGAAGTCGATGCCGGGCACGATGTTGGCCGGGCAGTAAGCGACCTGTTCGGTCTCGGCGAAGAAGTTGTCCGGCCAGCGGTCCAGCACCATGCGGCCCACGATTTGCAGCGGCACCAGTTCTTCGGGAATGACCTTGGTCGAATCCAGATGGTCGAACGGGAATGCCTCCGCTTCGGCCTCGGTGAACAACTGCACGCCCAGTTCCCACTCGGGGAAATCGCCGCTTTGAATCGATTCGAACAGATCGCGACGATGGAAATCCTGATCGGCACCGGCGATCTTCACCGCCTCATCCCAGATCGTGGACTGCAGCCCGAGCTTGGGGCGCCAATGGAATTTGACGAAGGTGCTGTCGCCTTTTTCGTTGAGGAAACGGAAGCTGTGGATGCCGAAGCCTTCGATCATGCGCAGCGAGCGCGGAATCGTGCGGTCGCTCATCGCCCACATGATCATGTGCATCGATTCGGGCGTCAGCGAGATGAAATCCCAGAACGTGTCGTGCGCGCTGGCGGCCTGCGGAAAACCGCGATCCGGCTCCATCTTCACCGCATGGATCAGGTCCGGGAACTTCATCGAATCCTGGATGAAGAACACCGGGATGTTGTTGCCCACCAGATCCCAGTTGCCTTCCTTGGTGTAGAACTTCACCGCGAATCCGCGCACGTCGCGCGGCGTGTCCACCGAGCCGGCGCCGCCGGCGACGGTGGAAAAACGCGTGAACAACGGGGTCTTTTCGCCGACCTCGGTGAAGATCTTGGCCGTGGTGTATTGGCTCAACGACTTGGTCAGCTCGAAATAGCCGTGCGCCGCGCTACCGCGCGCATGCACGATGCGCTCGGGAATGCGCTCATGATCGAAGTGGGTGATCTTCTCCCGCAGAATGAAGTCTTCCAGCAACGTCGGGCCGCGCGGCGTTGCGCGTAGCGAGTTCTGGTTGTCGCCAACCGGGATGCCCTGGTTGGTGGTCAGCTGCGGATGCGTGCCGCCGGCTTTCTGATGCAACTCATCGCCCGTACCGCGCAATGTTTCGGGTGTTGCGCTGACGGGAGCAATGGAAGGAACTTGCGCGGGCTTGCTGGGGGACTTGGGCATGGGATTCCACTCTGGCGGGCTAGAGCGGCCAACAACAGATAGCGAGCGGTCGTCAGATGATGCGGAAGGCGCGGAGACCCGGAGTGTACGTTTGGTACATGCCGATTCGCAGCACCGGCCGCGCCCGCCTGACGGCTGCGCAGTAGTTTGTTAGTCGCTCTTGGGATGCGGGCTGATCAACGAGCTTGGGAGCGGCGCTGTTAATTGCACGTGTCTGCATGCGAACGAATACTCACATGCAGCCACAAGTTTGAGATGCATCGCAGCGAGATGGTGCGTGTGTCACGCAACGTGCCGATGCAGTGCACGTGCTCACATCTAACGAGCCCGACTGTTGTGAGTTGGCTACAACAGATCCAGCGGCTGTTTGCGCGTTGGCGGTGGAAATGCATGGTCCAGCTCGGCAAGATCCTGGGCATCCAGTTGCAACGTGCACGCTGCTGCATTGGCACGCACGTGTGCGGGTGTTCCCGATTCGGGAATGGCGATGACCTTGCCGCTGCGAATCGCCCACGCCAACGCCACCGCAGTTGCGGCCACGCCACGTCGTTCGCCAATGGCGTGCAGCACCGGGTGATCCAGCAATGCGCGGCTTCCCAACGGCGAATACGCCATCACCGTGACCTCGTGCTGTGCACACCACGGCAGCAGATCGAATTCGATACCGCGGCTGCCGGCGTGGTACAGCACCTGATTGACCAGGCAATGCTGTCCGCCCTCAATGTCCCACAGCTCCTGCATATCCTCGACATCGAAATTCGACACGCCCCAGTCGCGGATCTTGCCGGCATCGCGCAGGGCTTCGAACGCATCGACCACTTCGCGCAGATCGCTGCCGCCACGCCAATGCAGCAGATACAGATCCAGCGTGCGAACGCCCAGCCGTTGCAGGCTGGCTTCGCAGGCACGCGCAATGCCGCGCGCGCTGGCGTTGCTTGGCAATACTTTCGACACCAGATACGGCGGCTGCGCGCTGCCGATGGCCTGGCTGATCAGTTGCTCGGAGCGCCCGTTGCCATACATCTCGGCGGTATCGATCAAGCGCATGCCCAGCTGTTGGCCGGTCTGCAGCGCATCGATCTCCTGCTGCGGCGTATGTCGACCCTGGCCCAGGTTCCACGAGCCCAGGCCGAGCGCGGGCACGTTGCGCCCATTGCGCAGGCGCACCTCGGGGCAGTGCTGCAAGGTGGATTCGGACATGTGTGACTCCTATAACGCTGGATTGGTGTAACGACCATGCCATCTGTGCGGGTCGCTCTAATGCAACGGTGGCTGCACGGATGTGGACGCGGTGTGCGCTTGCGCATCCCAGAACGTACAGCGATGACGTTGCACGAAGTCGGGCGTTGCCCCGATCCTGCCCGGCGACAACGTCAACGGCGTGTCGCCATCGAAGCGCGGCCACGGCGGCCGGCCGCCACCATTCGGATCGCCGGTGCGTGCAAACGCGCCCCAGTAATCCTGCAAGGTGTTAGCGAGCACCTGCTGCGCCGGGCTGAACTGCGGCTCGCCACTGAGCACCCACGGGCGCTGGAACAGATACACCAGTTCGGAGGCGTGATAGGCGCCCAGTGGCTGCGAAAACGGCAAGCGCAACAAACCGTACGGCGCCTGCGGGTCGTCGAACTCGTATGCATAGACCGCTGTGTGATCGCGCAACGCCCGGCCTAGCCGACGCGTGGGGCAGGCGAAGCCACCATCGGTGACGATGTCGGCATAGGCGTGCCAGCGCGATTGGGCAGCGACATCTGCGTACTGCGTCATGATCGCTGTTGGATCGGTATGCATGCGTTGCACGCGTGCCTCATAGCCGCTGCGCAACGTGAGTGCGCCGAAATAGGACAGCAGTTGCGCGAACAGGCGCCCTTCGTCGCGATTGTTGCCGATCAGCACCGGCACCTGCGCGTGCTGCCCATTGGCGATCGCCTCGGCAGGCGGCAATGGCAAGACGTCGCCACCAGACATCGGTGCCCACGCATCGCTGCCGGTCAAGCCACGTCGCTGCGGTTTTGCATCGGCCAATGCGTCGGCAGGGAGCGCGCGCAGGCAGGCGGCAACCTCGCTTGCGCGCTCGCAGCCAAGCGTCTGCGCCATGCGCACGCCACCACGTTCGGCCTCGCTGCGCGGCACGCTGGAATCGCTCGCAAGACAACTGCCGCTTTGCAGGATCGCACGTTGAAACAGACCTGCCGCGCCCGGTGAAGCAAGCTGATAACAGATGCTCCATGCGCCGGCCGATTCGCCGAACACGGTGACGTTGTGCGCATCGCCACCGAAGGCGGCGATATTGCGCTGCACCCAGTGCAACGCCGCCTGTTGATCGAGCAACGCGTACGCCCCTTCGCCTTCACCACCCAACGCGGGATGCGCATAAAAACCAAACACCCCCAGCCGATAATTGGGCGCCACCACGATGACGTTCTGCCGGGCTGCCAATGCACTCAGGTCGTAGTCGACATTGCTGCCCAACTCCAGCGCGCCGCCGTAGATCCACACCATCACCGCGCGCGGATGCGCCGGCGCCGGCCCGGGTGGCGCATAGACGTTGAGGGTGAGGCAATCCTCGGACACCTGCTTTTGCCCGAAGCGATGACGCGGCAGGCACGCCGGCCCGGCCTGCGTGGCATCGCGGACTCCCTTCCACGCTGGCGCAGCTTGTGGCGCGCGGAAGCGCAACGCACCCACCGGCGGCGCGGCGAATGGCACGCCCAGAAACACCCGCCCTTGCGCACTACGCACACCGCGTAGCGCACCGGCATCGGTCTGCACCACCTCGGCCTGCGCATCCGCCGAATGCACCAGCGCCGGCACCTCGCCAGGGCGGCGGGGCGCGCAAGCGGTCAATGCCAGGCCCGCAAGCAGCAGGCAGGCCAGCTTGCGTCGCAATGAGCGTCTGTCGAGCTTGATCACTGTCTGTTGTGTCCTATCTCAGACGCACATCATCGCGAGTGCACGTGTAGGGAAGGAAAACGAGGAGGCTGCCTGACGAGTGGAGTGATGTCAGCAATGGCAGTGACATTGGTCGGATCGAAGAACTCTGATCGGACGCGCCGTTATCCGAGCAATGCACGTCATGCAGTGCTTGCAATCATGCACACCGCCCATTCCGACCATTCCGACAGGTCCTTGCCCGCTAAAAACGAAAAAACCCAGCCCGGGATTCCCTGGGCTGGGTTTCAATGCCACACGTAAACGCGAGAGGGCAGCGCTTACGCCTCCACGTCGTCCTTGTACGCATCCACCGGGATGCAGGCGCACATCACGTTCTTGTCGCCGTAGACGTTGTCCACGCGCGCCACCGGCGGCCAGTACTTCTGCTGCTTGAGGCTGGGCAGCGGGAAGGCGGCCAGTTCGCGCGGGTAGGCGTGGGTCCACTCGCTGGCCGACACCTGCGTGGCGGTGTGCGGTGCGTGCTTGAGCGGGTTGTCCTCGCGGTCCAGGCGGCCGTCTTCGATGGCGCGGATCTCTTCGCGGATCTGGATCATCGCGTCGATGAAGCGGTCCAGTTCGTGCTGCGATTCGCTTTCGGTCGGTTCCACCATCAAGGTGCCGGCAACCGGGAAGCTCAACGTCGGTGCGTGGAAGCCGAAGTCGATCAGGCGCTTGGCGATGTCTTCGGCGCCGATGCCGCTGGTCTTCTCCAGCGGGCGGATGTCGAGGATGCACTCGTGCGCCACCAGGCCGTTACGGCCGGTGTACAGCGTCTTGTAGTGCGGCGCCAGGCGCTTGGCGATGTAGTTGGCATTGAGCAAGGCCACCTGGGTCGCCTTGCGCAACCCGCCACTGCCCATCATGGTCACGTACATCCAGCTGATCGGCAGGATCGAGGCGGAGCCGTAGCTGGCCGCGCTGACCATGCCGACGTCGCCTTCGCCGCCCAGCGTTTTGGGCAGATAGGGCGCCAGATGCGACTTCACCGCACACGGGCCCACGCCCGGGCCACCGCCGCCATGCGGAATGCAGAAGGTCTTGTGCAGGTTGAGATGCGAGACGTCCGAGCCCCACTTGCCGGGCTTGGCCACGCCGACCAGGGCATTCATGTTGGCGCCGTCGGTATAGACCTGGCCGCCATGCGCGTGCACCGCTTCGCAGATCGCCACCACGTCTTCTTCGAACACGCCGTGGGTTGACGGGTAGGTGATCATCAACGCGGCCAGGCGCCCGGAATACTTCTCCGCCTTGGCGCGGATGTCTTCGACATCGACGTTGCCGTTGGCATCGCACTTGGTCACGACGACCGTCATGCCGCACATCTGCGCCGAGGCCGGGTTGGTGCCGTGCGCGGATTCGGGAATCAGACAGATATCGCGATGCGCTTCACCACGCGCGCGGTGATAGGCACGGATCGCCAGCAGGCCGGCGTATTCGCCTTGCGCGCCGGAATTGGGCTGCAGGCTCACCGCGTCGTAGCCGGTGCATTCGACCAGCATCGCTTCCAGCTCCTCGATCAGCTGCGCATAACCGGCCGACTGCTCGGCCGGTGCCAGCGGATGGATCGCGCCGAATTCCGGCCAGGTCACCGGGATCATTTCGGCGGTGGCGTTGAGCTTCATGGTGCAGCTGCCCAGCGGGATCATGGTGCGATCCATCGCCAGATCCTTGTCGGCCAGCGAGCGCATGTAGCGCAGCAGTTCGTGTTCGCTGTGGTGGGTATTGAATACCGGGTGTGTCAGGAACGGGCTGCTGCGCAGCAGGCCTTGCGGCAACGCATCGGCGGTGGCGGCATCGAGTGCGTCAACATCTGCCTGCGCGCCGAACAACCCAGACAGTGCGACCACGTCGGCGCGCGTGCTGGTTTCATCCAGGCTGATGCCAACCGCTTCGCTGTCGATCGCGCGCAGGTTGATGCCGGCCGCACGGGCCTTGGCGTGGATGGCATCGGCATCGATCGCCTTGACGTGCAAGGTGTCGAAGAAACGCTCGCCCACGTTGACGCCGGCACCGCGCAACGCGGCAGCCAGGATTGCGGCCAGACGATGCGTGCGCCGTGCGATGCGGGTCAGGCCCTCGGGGCCGTGGTAGACCGCGTACATCGAGGCCATCACCGCCAGCAGCACCTGCGCGGTGCAGATGTTGGAGGTGGCCTTCTCGCGGCGGATATGTTGCTCGCGCGTCTGCAGCGTCAAACGGTAGGCAGGATTGCCGGCGGCATCGATCGACACGCCGATCAACCGGCCCGGCATCGAGCGCTTGTAGGCATCGCGGCAGGCCATGAAGGCCGCATGCGGGCCACCGAAACCGAACGGCACGCCGAAGCGCTGCGAGTTACCGACCACGATATCCGCGCCCCATTCGCCGGGCGCGGCGATCAGGGTCAGTGCGAGCAGATCGGTGGCCACTGCCACCAATCCGCCTTGCGCATGCACGGCATCGGCCAATGCGGCGTGGTCGCCGATGTGACCGAAGCTGTCCGGGTACTGCAGCAGCACGCCGAAGCACTCGGCCTGCAGCGCTTCTTCCTGCGTGCCCACGCGCAGCACGATGCCCAGCGGCTCGGCGCGGGTGCGCAGCAGTTCCAGCGTCTGCGGATGTACCGCGTCGTGCACGAAGAAGGTGTCGGATTTGGACTTGGCCGAGCGCTTGGCCAGCGTCATCGCTTCGGCTGCGGCGGTAGCTTCGTCCAGCAGCGAGGCGTTGGCGATCTGCATGCCGGTGAGATCCGCACACAGGGTCTGGAAGTTGATCAACGCTTCCATGCGGCCCTGCGAAATCTCTGCCTGGTACGGCGTGTAGGCGGTGTACCAGGCCGGGTTTTCCAGGATGTTGCGCAGGATCACCTTGGGCGTGTGGGTGCCGTAATAGCCCTGGCCGATAAAGGTGCGCTGCACCTGGTTCTTGCTGGCGATGGCGCGGATCTTGGTCAGCGCTTCTTCTTCGGTGATCGCCTCGGGCAGCGCCAGCGCTGCAGGCGACTTGATGTTGCCGGGCACGATGGCGTCGGTCAGCGCATCCAGCGAGGCGTGGCCGACCACGCCCAGCATCTGTGCGATTTCCGCGTCGTTGGGGCCGATATGGCGTTCGACGAACGCGCTGTGGTGTTCGAGGTCGCGCAGGGAAGACGTGGTCTGGGACATGGCGGGCATCCGGGGCAGGGGCAGACGAATGGTCGACAAGCACCACAACCGGTGTGACGCGCACAGCGCATCACCTCCTGTCGCAGCGAGAGTCTTCCTCGCGCCCCTCTGTCCTTTTGCCTGAGAGTTTAAAAACGCGGCGTGGCGCTGGGCCTGCCTGCGTTCCGTGCCCCTTCGGCGCCGGCATCGGCCGGTCTCTCCAGAGTTGTACTGCGGATGGTATCGGGCCTGAGCGATTACGGGCTGTTGCGCCTTCGGCAGCGGCAGTGCCGCTTCTCCCACCGTGTTGCCGGGGCGATTATAGCGTGCGTCCGCCCACCGGGCGCACCCGCCGCGCCTGTCGCGTCACGGCTGTTGTGCTTGGGTCCGCTTAACCTTGCAACGGCGAGCGCCTATCATCGTCGCCCTTATGCTCATCCCGGCGCCGCGACTCGCGGATGCTGGTGTGCGTCCCCGATGCACCACGTTTCGGACTCCTGCATGACCCCCACCACGCCTTCCACCCGTCGCATGGCGCTGCTGCTCGCCGGGTTGGCGATGTTCGGCCCGTTTTCCATCGACACCATTTTTCCGGCGTTTTCGCGGCTCAGCCGCAGCCTGGCGGTGGACGAGGTGGCGATCCAGCAGACCATCAGCGTCTATCTGCTCGCCTACGGGGTGATGAGCATTGCGCACGGGCCGCTGTCCGATGCGTGGGGCCGCAAGCGGGTGATTCTGGGCGGGCTGGTGCTGTTCATCGCCGGCTCGGTGGGCTGTGCGCTGTCGCAGGATCTGCCCACCTTGCTGGCGTTCCGCGCGTTGCAGGGGCTGTCGGCCGGTGTCGGCATGATCGTCGGCCGGGCAGTGATCCGCGACCTGTTCCACGGCGCGGATGCGCAACGGCTGATGAGCCAGGTGTCGATGATCTTCGGCATTGCGCCGGCGATCGCGCCGATCATCGGTGGCTGGATCCTGCTCAGCGGCGCGGGCTGGCCGCTGATCTTCTGGTTTCTGGTGGCGTTCGGGCTGGTGCTGCTGATTGCGACGATGACCTGGCTGCCGGAGACCCATCCGGTGGAAGCGCGCACGCCGCTGCAGCTGCGCCGCTTGATGCACGACTACGTGCGGATCGGCTTCAACCCGCGTTTCCAGCGCCTGGCCGCAGCCGGCGCATTCAACTTCGCCGGCATCTTCTTGTACATCGCCTCGGCGCCGGTGTTGATCATGCGCCACCTGCACATGGGCGAGGGCGATTTCGCCTGGTTGTTCATTCCCACCATCGGCGGCATGACGCTGGGCTCGTTCCTGTCCGGGCGCATGGCCGGCAGCATGGACCCGGTGCGGCAGATCCGCATCGGCTTCATCTGCTGCGGCGTGGCGGCGCTGGCCAATCTTGGCTACACCCTGTCGGTGGCGCAGATCAGCCTGCCGTGGGCGGTGCTGCCGATCTTCCTGGCCGGCATGGGCATGGCCCTGATCTTCCCGATCCTGGCGCTGGCGGTGCTGGACATGTACCCGCATCAGCGCGGCCTGGCCTCTTCGCTGCAGGCCTTCACCCAGCTGATGACCAATACGCTGGTAGCCGGGGTACTGTCGCCGCTGCTGAGTGAACACCCGCGCCATCTGGCGATCGGCATGACCGGTTTTTTCTTGCTGGGCTGGCTATTCTGGCGCTGGGAGCGCCGCAGTGGCCGCCGTCTTCGCCGCCGCCAGGCCGCAGAGGCAGTGCCTCTGGAGCCGGCCGACCATCTCTGACCTCACAGGAGCCTGCATGTCCACCGATTCCAAGCTGCGCCGCGACGCCCGCAAGCGCGCCGCCGAGCGCCAGCGCAACCAGGACGCCGCCAAGATCACTGCCGAATCGCCGATCGAAGCGCACGCCGAACTGCGCGACCAGCAACGCACGCTATTGGCCGGTATTGTCCGCCGCGACGGCGAATGGGTGCTTGGCATGGACGGCCGCATCGCCGGCGAAAGCACCAGCGCCGCGCAAGTCCTGGCCCTGATCATGCGCGCGGCCGAACTGCACGAACGCCAGGGCACGCCGGTGCGGCTGACCTATTCGGATGCGCTCAAGGATGCCGCGCATGCCGAAGCGGCCGCCGACGGCAGGGATTTCGAGGCATTCCGGATCGAGTTTTCGCAAAAGCTGGCGCCGACGCGTACGCACTGAGGCATGCGGGGGATGGGCCCGCGCCGGTGTGTTCATCGATGCAGGCAACGACGGTCGCCTGACGGTCGCCTCTTGAGGTGCAGCTGTACCGGTTGCCAGGGCCGCCGATGCAATGCCTGACGCAGCGCCGAGCTACGTCAGGCCTGAGCAGTTACCCGCCTTGTCGCCCCATCCGGCAGCCCAACTGGCGCTGCCGGATGGTCTTCGAGAATAACCGCAAGTGTCAGCGCGAAGGCGCGTGCGGCGACGGTTCCTGTTGCGGCGCCTGCTCGCGCATGCTGGCGTTGCGGTCTTGCTCGGCCTGTACGGCCTGCAAGCGCTGCACGCTGCTTTCCAGCGGCGTCTGCTGCGCGGTCTGCGCATCGAAGCTTGCGCGCTGGTGCGCAGGAGAATCGAGCGCTCCCTCGACGACGAAGCCCCGGGCCGGGTCATGGCCGAGCACCACGTGGTCCACGCGCTGTAGCCCATGCTCACGCGCGGTGACAAGGGCTCCCATTGCCAGGCGCTCGCTATCCGCATCGGGCACGCGGCCGCGCGCGGTCTCCAGTTGCTCTACCGCTGCGGTGCATTGCTTCAGCAGCGCATGGTCCGGATTGGCCGGATGGCGCGGATCCGAAGCCGCGGTTGTTGCAGGCGCCTGGCGCGGCAGCGCTTCGGTGTCGATGCGCTGTAACTGGCCGTCGTATTTTCCATCGGCGCCGTCGGCAATGCGCTGCAGCCGCTCGACGAACGCATAAGGCTCGCCGCCCACATTGCGGGCCATTGCGATCGCGAAGTATTCGGGCGACTGCGGCGGGGCGTTGCGGTCGCCGACCAGCGAACTCAGCGGGCTGCCGCCGATCTTGCTGGCCTCTACGCTGGCCTGGGTCTGCTCCATCAGCGCCTGCATCTGCACCTCGCTGAATGCCAGCGTGGTCTTCTGCCCCGGCTTGATCGCACCGGTGCCCACCATCTCGCCGCTCAGCGCGCTATTGAGATTTTGCGCGATCGCCTTTTCCTCGCTGGCCTCGTTGCGGCCACCCAGGCGCTGCATCAGCCCGGGCGCGGCGACATCGCCGTCGATCTCGAAGCGGTAGCTGCGCTCCTGCACGCGTTCGGTCTCGTTGCCGTCGTACTGGCGCACGATCGTCAGCGGCACGTTGCCGCCGTATTGCAGCTGCTGCACGACGGTGTAGCCGTCCTGGCCTGGTGTGCTGATGCGCACCTGGCTGCCTTCGTTGCGGTTGCCGGCCAGATCGGCACTGAGCGGGCCCAATTCCAGCTGCAGACGCTGCTGCGAGCTGAAACTGATCCGCTCCACCGTCTGTAGCTCATCGACGCCCGGCACGCCCGGTGCAATCTTGCCCTCGCGCACGAAGTCGCCCATGGCCGCGAGCGCACGCGGATCGGCGAGGTCGAACTGCGCGCTGTGCACCTGCGACTGGCCCAGCGCGTCGGCACGCCCAAGCAGGGCCTGCGCCGGTCCCACCTTGACGCCAACCGCGTTCACTGCCTCGATGGCTGCGTTGGGCCCGGTCACCACACGCACGTGGCGCTCGTCCACGCGCTCGATCAGGTAGCTGCGGCCGCTGGCTTCGGTGATCTCGCTCTGCATGCTGAGGTGTTGCAGACTCGCCGAGGCGTCGCGCTGGGTGTAGGTCTGTGTGTCCATCACCGCGCGCGCGCCGATCGGCAGGCTCTCCGGCTGCAGCGGATTGACGCGGGTGGCAGCCTCTGCAGGCTGGTCGACACCGGGCAGCGTCAGTGAATAGCGCATGCGCTGCCCGGCACTGACGCTGGCTTCGATGTTCAACTTGCCGTCGCCGAGCTTGGTCTGCAGGCTTTGCTGCTGGCCGGTGCGCGCGTCGGCCTCGAGGTTGAAGGTGGTGGTCTTGGCGTCGGCATCGCTGAGCTTGCCCAGGCCTAGCGCGCTGCTGGTGCGTAGACTGTTCTCGCCCAACGCCTGGGTTTTACTGCCGTTGCTCTGCTCGCTGGTTTGCGAATACTTGACCGACCCATCTTCGGGGTTGAACTCTATGTCGCTGCTACCCACTTTCACCGAGTAGTCGCTGTTCTTGCTGCTGTAGATCGGGTCGAACGCGCGATCGTTCGCGTCGTCGATGAACTGTTTGTTGGGGTCCAGGTTCTGCTGGTCCGGGCCGGTGGAGGCGTTGTTCATTGGATGCGTCCTGCATGCTGCGCCTGTGCAGCGGGCGCGCAGTATATCGCCGGCGTTTTCGGCTTTTATCAAATCAACGTTATGCGGCGGCCGGGGTGACGCACGCCGCAGGGAAAACGGCGCGTCAGTGCATCGCGGCGGGCGCAGGCGCGTTGGCGGGTGCAGCTGGCGCAGTCGCCTGCCAGCCACACAGCTGCCCCTGATTCTGCTGCTTCAACCATTCGTTCATTGGTGCGAAATACTCCAGCATCGGGCCGGCATCCAGGCGGTCGTTGCCGGTGAGTTCCTTCAGCGTGGTCTGCCACGGTTGGCTGGAGCCACGCTGCAACATCGACCAGAATTTCTGCCCGGCATCCTTGTTGCCGTAAAAGCTGCATTCGTACAGCGGGCCTTGATGGCCGGCGGCTTCGCACAGGCCCTTGTAGAACTGAAACTGCAGGATGTGCGCAAGAAAATAACGGGTGTACGGCGTATTGCCTGGCACATGGTATTTGGCGCCGGCATCGAAGAACTCTTCGCCGCGCGCGCTTGCCGGCGCGACGCCCTGGTACTTGGCCTTGAGTTCCCACCAGGCCTGGTTGTAATGCTCGGGCGTGATCGAGCCATCGAACACACCCCAGCGCCAGCGGTCGATCATCAAGCCGAACGGCAGGAAGGCGACCTTGCTCAGCGCCATGCGCATCTGCGAATTGATCAGCGCCTCGCGGCCGGTTTGCTGTTCGCCCACCATGCCGATCGACTGCAGATACTTGGGGGTCATCGCCAGCACGATGGTGTCGCCGATCGCTTCGTGGAAACCATCGTTGGCGCCATTCTGAAACAGCGGCGGCAGCGGGTTGTAAGCAAGGTCGTAATAGAGGTGGCCCAACTCGTGATAGATGGTGGTGAAGTCTTCTTCGGTCGGGTTGATGCACATCTTGGTACGCACGTCCGCGCCGATGTTTTGGTTCGCCTCGCCGCCCATGTTCATGTCCCACGCGCTGGCGTGACAGACCACGTCGCGGTCCAGCGGTTTGATGAACTGCGAGCGTTGCCAGTAGGTGTCAGGAAGTTTGGGCATGCCGAGCGAGGTGTAGAAATCCTGCGCACGCTCGGTCATCTGTTTTGCGGTGCGCAGTTGCGCTTCGCGCTCGGCCTGGAAGCGTGCACCGCTACCGCCTTCGCCGGTATTGGCTACGTTGCGTGCCAGCACCGCGCTTAGATTGCCCTGGTATTGTTTTTCCAGCGCAGCGGTGATGTCCAGATCGCCGGCGCCCGGATACGGTTGCAGAAGATCCCACAGGTTGCTCCAGTCCTGCTGCCACATGTTGCCCATCAGATGCGCGGGCAACATGCCGCCGGCGACCTCGCCCTTGTCCTTGCCATACTGCGTATCGAGCTTGCCGCGTGCGTAGCATTGCAGTTGCGCGTACAGCGGTTTGACCTGCTCCCACAGACGGTCGGTTTCGCTGGCCAGCTGCGCTGGCGGCATGTCGTAACCACTGCGCCACAGCACGCCGACATCGGCGAAACCGAGCCCGCGTGCGCCTTCATTAGCGAGCTCGACAAAGCGCTGGTAATCCTTGCGCATGGGTTGCGCGGTGGCGTGCCAACCTTGCCAGGCGTCGAGTTGTTCGTTGTAGTCGCGGCTGCGCGCCAGCACCTGTTCCAGCTCGCCCAGCTGGCGGCAGCGGCGCTGTTCGCCCTCGCCGATGCAGTAACGCGCCGCGCCGTAATCGCCTTCCATCTTGGCGGCGATCTGGGTCAGTTCGGCCAGCTTTGTCGGATCGCGGGGGGCGGGCAGGGCGCTCATCAATTTCAGCAGTTGCAACGCACGCGCGCTGTCGGCCGACATCGGCAGGCCGGCGTATTGCTTGGATTGTTCGATCCAGCGATCCAGCTGCGCCAGCTGGCGCTCGTTGGCCTTGGCCGCCAGCAACTGCGAGTCGCCGTTGATGTAGGTCGACGACAGCCACTGCGCTGCGGTGAGCTCCGGATATGCGGCTTTGTATTCGGCGCTGATGCGCGCAACGAACTGGTCGGCGCTTTCAGCAGGCGCGGCCTTGGTGGCGGCGGGTTTGGCCGGCGGGGCCGCATCCTGGCGGCAGGCCGACAACGACAGGGTGCCGGCAGCGACAGTCAATGCCAGCAAAAGCAAACGAAGATTCACGGATGGTCCTTGCGGTGAAGTCCGACGAAGGCTAGAGCGCGCCGCGACTCAGGGCAAGCGGTGTCGCCGTGCATGCGATGCGGATAGCTGCCAATCCATGTGTGGCTAGTGGAGCAGCCAACAAAACTACTGGCTCACTGCCAGGCGGGCGCGGCCTGTGTTCGGTGCGGGATGTATCACGCTGGCCTTGCGACTCTGAGCGGGTCGTCCATACGTACCTGCTCATTGCGCGCGACGTTTTGTCAGCTACTTATCAACTACTGATAAGACAGTGAGATATGGGTTGTCTCGGAGTGCTTGGATAATTTGGACAGGTCACTTGTGGAGCGAAGATCTGCTGGTTT